>JAJZPZ010000021.1 GCA_021847795.1 Nitrospirota bacterium | reverse complement strand
AGTTCAAGGGTTATGCCGGACAGGGCCTGTGTCCCATCCGGGTATTTGAAAAAATCTACGTTGACTGCCAATCTGGCTATATGCTCCATGCAAACCCCATAACGATGAGGAATAGAGCTGAGAATAAAATCTCGGATGCCCTGAAAGGCTTGTGCTTCAGGATCGGCATATTGCCGTCATATCCCCGCTGGACCATTGCCACTGTGACATTTTGGCTGTGCTCGAGCGCCTTAAGGGTTAAAGAACCTGCCAGGACGCCGAAAGAGCTTAACCCCCGCCTGACATTTGAATAACCGAGGCGATTTTTCTGGGAATTGTAAATGACCATTGCATCCTCAAAGAGCACAAAAATATATCTGTAGGCAAACATCAATATTTCTATAAAACCCTTTGGAACCCTGAGCCATGAAAGGCCGGCCATAAATTCGTTGAACGGCGTGGAAAGCCCCAGGACGGCAACGACGGATACAGCGCCCCAAATTCTGCTTGCTATCTGCAAGCCGTCCATGAGTCCATCTTTATGTCCGGTAATCCTGGCGCCCATGATGTTTATAGAGAAGAGAACCTCCTCTCCTGAAAAGAGGAATTTCAGAAGAAGGACTACAGCGGCAATGAACAGGGGTTCGGAAAACCTCAGGATAAAGACCCTTAATGGTATCCTCATCTTGATACAGAAAAAGAGACAGAGCAATGCCATAAGCAGGGGAAAGGCAAAGCCCTTATAACTTAAGACCATTGCGAGAAGGACCATGGCAGCAAGGAGTTTCACCCTTGCATCGATCCTTGAAAACAAAGTGTCTTTTTTAAAGTATTCAGAAAATAGTTCCATTCAATCCTCATGTAAACCTGAAGATGCGCGGACTATGTTCAGATAGCCCGCACATCCTAATAGTAACGTTAACCTGTCGTTTTTTGCTTATCCCCGTTGCTTTCAGGCGTTTTTTCAACCATAAGTACCCTCCAGTAATAGCCTGCCGCAAACCCTCCGATTGTCCCTGCAAGGAGGAATACAAAGAGGAGGAGGTCACCCTGGTCAGTGTTTATTAAGGGTGTCATCGCCTCTCTGCCATGCTCTTTTGCGTATTTTTCGACTACAGACTCATCAACACCCGGCCATTTCTCAGCGGCGGTAACGAGTGACGAGTAACAAGTGATGAGTAAAAAAATAATTAAGAACATTATCCTGTAATTTTGAATCTTGAATCTTGAATCCTGAATTCTCATGCCGCCACCTCCTCCGGCTTTAAAACACGCATCTTTACAAGCAGGTCGGGCCGCTTCTTATAGAGAAGGACCACCATGCCTGCAGTCATCGCCCCTTCAAGGATACCCAGAGGCAGTTGTGTCGGGATGAAGGCGATGAGTATTTTCCAGAAAAGGGGCATAAAGGGAGAGTCTCCTTTTATGCCGGATGCAAGCTCCACCGAGGTTGTAATGTATGTTGCCCAGTCAGCAAGCAACCCTGCCATGAAGCCCGCGATCGGTATATTTATTTTTATTGCCCGCAATGCCCTGAAAGTCAGGAATCCCGCAAACGATCCCATCACGCCCATGGATACTATGTCCGCACCCCAGGTGCTTAATCCGCCGTGGGCGAGAAAAAGCGCCTGAATCAGCAGAGCCACGGCGGTGACGAGAACACTGATCGTGGGGCCGAGAAGTATCCCGGACATCCCTGTTCCGCACGGGTGGGAACATGTGCCTGCTGTGGGAACGGGAATGGGCATGCAGGAGATGATAAAGACTACCGCTGCCATCAGTCCGACGAGCGGTTTAAATGAGAGGTCGGTATTTGAGAGTTTTTTTAGCCTGTATAATCCATAGGCTACAAAAGGCGCTGCAACGGCAAACCACAACGCTGCCCAGTTCCATGGCAATATCCCCTCCGAGATATGCATGGCATAAGCATTGCGGGCAAACAAAAAGCAGCCGAACAGCACGGGAATAAAGACCTGAATTCTTATTTTTAAAGTTTGAATTTTCATTTTTGCCTCCTAAAACCTGTATGTTAGCCCTGCAAGCAGGGAGTAGTCCGTCTCGGCCTTATTGAGCCCGGCTTTTACTCCGGCATCGATGTCCAACAGTTCATTAAGAGAATAGATAAAACCCCCTAGAATGAATGTAGGATGAGTGGTTGATTCCTCCTCGGGATTTTCTGAAACACCGATATTTACAACTGCTTTAAGGTCTTCAACCACCTTCACCTCTCCTGCAAGAGAGGCATGCCATAGGTCTTTTCTTGAATTGACCTTGCTTTCATTTCTTTTATAGCCAAGATTCAGATGAAATGCCCACGGCTTCATTTCCTTTGTGGTAATGAAAAAAAGGCCATACGTTGTACTGCCGGCGCCTAGTTCCCTTTCCTCGTCACCTGAGGGAAGGGTAATGCCTGGTTTTAATGCAAAACTAAGGCCGTCTTTTTCGTAAAAGCGCCATTTTAAATCAATGGACACATCTGAGATGCCGTCATGCCTTGTCGTGCTTTCTGAATCCTTTGTTGTTATATACTGATAGGGGATGCCGAGAATTACATCAATATTGTTTGTTATCCCGTAGGTTAGCGCTGTCGCAATATTAGTTGTGTTCTCTGTGGTCCCGTCTTCATTTTCATGCCCGTATTCTCCATTAAGTTCGAGCTGAAATTTTCCCCTGCCCTGTGTGCCTGTGTCGTCTGTGATAAGCGGATGGGCTGCAAGAGCCAATCCTGGCCACAATAATACAACAATCATAACAATAGTTTTTTTAAACATCTTTTCTCCTTTCATCGAGGTTTTGGGAATGAGAGGTCTTCCGGCTCAGGGCTCCCTACTCACCAGCCTTCCCATCCGCCTAATGCGAACAGTGGCTATTAACTTGGGGCTTTCGTTCCCTTCACGGCTGCGAGACAGCAGGGGGTTTTCACCCCTTTCCGCTTCTTCATTCCCCGGATTTTTTGCGCTTCACGAATTTTCCGGCTTTGTTATCTCACTTCTTATCACCTCCTTCCGCCATCTTTAATAACGCGTTGACTATAGCTACCGCTACCGGAGTGCCGCCTTTCCTGCTCAGATTCGTGATGAAGGGGAAGTCCTGTGCCGAGAGCATGACTTTTGACTCCAAGGCCTTGACGAACCCGACCGGGACTCCAACGACCAACGGGACGGGTGCTGCGGGGCCGGCGCTTTTCAGCGCCTCGATAGTTTTTATGAGCGCTGTCGGCGCATTCCCTATGGCGATGATGCCCGTATTGCCATCATTAAGCCCGCGCTCGATCGCCACTTCCGCACGGGTCTGCCCTGTCTCTCCTGAGATCCGTATGACCTCTTCATCTGAGATCGCGCAGATGACTTTCCCACCCCACTGTTCGAGCCATCTCTTGTTGATTCCAGCCTTGACCATCTCGATATCGGTAAGGATATTCTTGCCTGCCCTGATGGCGCTGAGGCCCGCAGCAATGGCGTCCTTATGGAAAACTAATGTTTCCCTGAACTCGAAATCCGCAGTGGCATGGATAACCCGCTTTATTACCGGCAGCTGTTCGGCGGGGATGCCGTTGAAGTCAGCCTCTTCGGAGAGTATTTCAAAGCTCCGCTTCTCGATATGCTCCGGCGCCGGTTTGTCGGCGCACTCTATGCGTTCCATTACGATCCGGGCCAGTTTTTCATGGATGCCGAGGGGTTCCGTGTAAACGAACTTCACCTCCGGGTACAGGCCCCGGGCTTCCTGAATCATCCCGGGTATGTCCTTGGTCACATGCATCCCTGAGCTCAGGAAAAAGGGATGGAGGATTATTTTTTCAGCGCCGTTTTCTGCGCACTCTTTTATCGTCCCCATAATGTCGGGCTCCACAAACTGCAGGTACGCGACTTTTACACAATCCCCTGTGCACCCGGCGTGAAGCATGCTGTGCAGCATCT
Organism: Nitrospirota bacterium; assembly: GCA_021847795.1. Lineage (GTDB taxonomy): Bacteria > Nitrospirota > Thermodesulfovibrionia > Thermodesulfovibrionales > Dissulfurispiraceae > JAMCVZ01. Next base: position 28,246 of record JAJZPZ010000021.1, on the reverse strand, counting down.
TTCCCATCAGCTCAAGGTTGTTGGCGTCTTTTTTCGGGCTGCCGTGCCCGATGAGTATTATGCTCTCCATGGTTTCTCCTTGATGAAATTTAAAAAGCTATCCGCAAGGCGCGTATTGCTGCCGAAGTGGACATGGATATAGCTTGCAAGGGTGTTCTTTATGCGGTAGCCTTCATCCTCAAGCCTCAGCCCGGACCGGTCTCTGACGGAGTAACACAAAGTTAAAGATCGTGATGCGTAATGCGTGATGCGTGATGGGTCTAAACCACTGGGGACAGTCCCTATTCTACGACTCCGCTTTGCTCCGTCCGTAAATAGGGACAGTCCCTTCTGTTCCTCATTACCCATTACGCTTGACGCATCACGGCCGTTTATGATTTCCGAATAATGGAACTCGTGCCCTCTGCACACATCGCCCTTATTCCCCATGATACAGTCCTCATTGAGTTGAATCTCACGATAGCCGAGATGTGACTTCCCCTTTTTCATCCGGGTTTCGAAAGGAAAGACCTTTGTCATCGGGAAAAAGCTGCCCTCAAAATCGTGAATGCCCTGGGAGAGATACATCAGTCCCCCGCATTCCGCGTAGAGCGGTCTGCCTGAGGCGACCCAGGCATGAACGGATTCGAGCATGGAAGTGTTCCCGGATAGAATATCTGCATGGAGTTCCGGGTACCCTCCCCCGATATATACGGCATCTGCATGGGCGGGGATGCGCCTGTCGGAAAGGGGGCTGAACCTGATGATTTCAGCCCCTGCATCTCTCAGGAAGTCCAGGTTGTCTTCATAATAAAAGCAGAATGCCTTGTCGTAGGCAACTGCGATACGGGCGACGGGCGATGGGTTGCAGGCCTCAGGCTTCCTTTCCTGCTTTGCCGCCTTCCTCATGAGTTCTTCGATATTGATGTGTTCCAATACCGCATCGGCAAGTTTTTCGATATTTTTATCCGCAATGGGGGTTTCTTCGGCAATATGGAGGCCGAGATGCCTGTGCGGGATTTCGAAAGCGAGATTTCTCGGGAGATATCCCAGGACCCGAACGCCGCGGACACTGTTTTTAAGCCTTTTGTAATGGCTGTCTGATGCCACCCGGTTGAAGATCACCCCGGCCCAATTAAGCGACGAGTCCGAAGGCAGTGACGAGTTATCAGTAACAAGTGACGAGTGACGAGTAACAAGTAAAGGATCTGAAGGCGGTGACAAGTGACGAGTAACGAGTGACGAGTCTCCGGATTCTCCTTTAGTCTTTGACTCGTTACTTGTTACTTGTAACTCGTTACTGTCGTTAGTCTGTAACTCTTTGTTATATTCGACAAATCCCTTCACCACCGCACCTGCGCTTTCAGCCATCCCGTATGCATCTACAACAAGGATGACTGGCATGTCGAGCAGCCGCGCCAGGTCTGCTGTGCTGAAGTCTCCGTCATGCAGGCCCATCACTCCCTCGATAATCGCGACATCCGCAGTGTGCGCATGCTTTTCAAAGCAGTGCGCCACGCTCTCTTTTCCGCACATCCAGATATCAAGGTTCCGGGAGGGCCTTCCGGTTATAAGCTGGTGAAGGCCTGAATCTATAAAGTCGGGACCTGCCTTGAATGACTGCGTATCCCATCCTTTTCTCCTGAGCGCGGCAAGAAGCCCGAGCGTTACCGTCGTCTTTCCGCAGCCGCTGTGTGTCCCGGATATCACGAAGCCATGCATAGGTTCGCCAGTTCCTGGAGCAGCCGCATATTGTCCTTATTGGACTTTACCGCTACCCTGATGTATGTTTCATCGAGCCCGGTGAAATTCGAACAGTCTCTTACCAGGATCCCCTTGTTCCTGAGCGCAGTTATGACTTTTTGCGCGTTGTTCAGCCGTATCAGGTAATAGTTTGCTGCAGAGGGGAAATAATCTATGCCCAGGAGTTTAAAGCCATCCTCAAGGGTCTTCTTTTCATTCCTTATGGTCCTGAATGTTTCATCCCTGTATGCAATATCATTGATAGCTGCAATGCCTGCTGCCTGGGCCAGAGAATTTACGGTCCAGGGTTCCCGCGCCTCCTTCACCATGTCGAGAATGGCAAGTGGCATCACGCCATAGCCTATCCTCAGCCCTGAAAGGGCATAGAATTTTGTCAGGGACCTCAACACAATGAGATAAGGGTTGTGCTCAACTTCCTTAACAACCGAATCGGCGGGGGTGAAATCAATGAAGGCCTCATCCACAACGAGATAACACCTGAGGTTTTGTGCCGCCCCGGCTATTTTCAGGAGGTCCGCTCTCGGGATCAGTCTTCCAGTCGGGTTGTTCGGATTGCAAAGGAATGCCATATCAACGGACGTTGTCAGGGTTGATTTGTACGATACCGACGCTGCATTCCCTGACATTGCCCCGATGAACTCATTGGGGTTGACGGTAAACCCGTCGCTTCCGGAAAGGGTGAAATGGATTATCTTTTTCTGACTGCCTGCAGCCCTTTCGTACTCGGAAAAGGTCGGAGCAGGCAGGAGCACCTTTTCAGGTTTCAGCGCCCGCACCATAAGGTAAATGAGCTCGGTGCTGCCATTTCCGCAGATAATGGATTGCGGGTTGATGACGAGCTGTTTTGCGATCCACAGCCTGAGCTGTTTTGTATCGGGATCAGGATAATTATACAGATACTTCATCGTATCCTTTATCTCAGAAAGCACGCTCTTCGGCACCCCGAGAGGATTGATTGATGCGCTGAAGTCTATGATTTCGCTCTCATCTATCCCCAGTTTTTCCGCGAGCCTGTATACATTGCCTCCATGTGGTTCCCGGATCACACTTTCCCCCTGAGAAATGAAATTGCCGCTGCAATGCCCATACTGAGCAGGGCCGCAACCTTTACTATAATTATTGCATTTTCCGAGGCAACAAAATAATCCTCTGCGCTGCCCTCGGCGACGGCGTCCCCAATGTAAGGCTTTTCAACTATAATGCCGCCATACGAGGACGGCCCGCCCATCCTGATACCGAGGGCCCCTGCCATTGCAGCCTCCGGGATGCCGCTGTTGGGGCTTGTATGGTTCCCGCCGTCGCGCAGCATGACAGAGAAAGACCTGCGGGCTGCGTGTGCGAGGCCCCGGGATTTCCTGAGGAGCGCGAGAACAAAGACCGCCGCTACGATAAGGCCCCCGGTAATCCGTGCAGGCAGATAGTTTGCCGCATCATCCAGCCTGGCAGCCGCCCGGCCGAAATGAGTATAGATGCTGTTTTTGTATCCCACCATGGAATCCAGGGTGTTGATTGCCTTATACGTCATTGCAAGAGGGAGCCCGCCTACTGCCAGGTAAAAGACCGGAGCTATAATACCGTCCGAAAGGTTTTCTGCAAGGGTTTCCATGGTTGCCCTGAGTATGTCCTTTTCAGTGAGCGCCCGGGTGTCGCGGCCCACGATCATGCTCAACCTGCCCCTGGCTTCTTCAATGTCCTCTGCAGTGAGCGCTGCGATAACGAGCCGCGCGGAGTCTATGAGTTCATGGAGTGCGATTGTTGTTGAGGTGAGGATGACAATCGCCGCAATCCGGAGGATGTCTGCTGCAGCATGAGGGGACTCTCCTGCTCCCCTGCATATGATGAATGTGATAAGGAATGTCGGCAGGACAATGAGCGCTACCAGGAGGACTCCTGCCTGCCTTTCCCGTGAAGGTGTTGTGAAGAATTTCCTGAGCGCTGCTTCTGTCCTGCTGACGGCCTTCCCCATGATCCTTACCGGATGGGGCAGCCATCGGGGATCGCCTATGGCAAGGTCCAGCAGGAACGCAGAGAGCAGGATAAGGGGATGAAGGACAAAAGGCGACGTGTGGAAATTTATCATAGCCTTATCGCCCCCTTTATAAAGTCCATGTCCAGGTTTTCCCTTACGATTTTTGCGAGACTGTCTATGGCTTGTTCTTTTGTTTCAGCGTATGAGTATGTCTGCCCCAGGGGGGACATGCCTTTCCGTGCACGGATGCTGTTGATGATGCCCCGTCTTAATTGGTCATTTTCGAAGATGCCGTGAAGATAAGTGCCCCAGCAGTTTTTGTTTTCCGAACCGTCCATGACCGGCTCTGATTCAAACGCCCTTTTAAGGGTGAACAACCCTATATCACCTTTGCTCCCGCCCATGTGGATCTCGTAGCCTTTCAGCAAGAGGGATGGAGGCACCCCGTATCTGCTGAGCAACGCTCTTCCTGTGCAGCCTGATGCTGCCCCGCTTGTATTGATTGCAGCCTCGGCCCGGCAGGTGGTTTTGGTCCTTTCAAAGGTTGTCTCAATGTTCAGCAGTCCTAACCCTTCAGCTGCTTTGCAGGAACTCTCAACGCAATAGGGATCGTGTATTTTTCTGCCCAGCATCTGGTAGCCGCCGCATATGCCGATGAGCTGTATGCCTTTTTCATATGCCTTTTTAATGCTCTCGTCCAGGCCCAGTTCCTTCAAGGCCGCGAGGTCCTTCATGGTGTTCTTTGACCCCGGGACAATGACGAGGTCCGCCCCTTCGATATCTGCTGGGTTGTCGGAATAGATGAGTTCGACATCGGGCTCAAGGGCGAGGGGATCGAAATCAGTGAAATTGGCTATGTATTTAAGCCTTGCCACGACAATTCTCACCTTCCCTGAGCCCGATCCGTTCCGGTTGGGCAACCCGGCCTTTGCATTTTTCTGGAGCGAAAGCCCATCTTCTTCAGGTAATCCTATATTGAAAATATAGGGCAGAACTCCTATTACCGGCTTGCCTGTTTTGTCCCTGATCATATCGAGCCCCGGCTTGAGTATGGCAAGGTCTCCGCGAAACTTGTTTATGATGAAAGCCTTGATATGCCTGCTGTCCCTTCCCAGGAGCTTGATCGTGCCGTAGAGCGAAGCGAATACTCCCCCTTTATCTATGTCGCCGACCAGGAGCACCGGGGCTTTTGCATGCTTTGCAACCGCCATGTTTACAATATCCACATTCATGAGGTTTATCTCTGCAGGACTCCCGGCCCCTTCAATCACAAGCAGGTCATGTCTTTGGGCGAGTCTTTTGTAGGAGGCTGCAACGGCCTTCCATGCCTCCTGCCTGAAGGCGTAATATTCCTGCGCCCTCATGGTTTCAAGCACCTTGCCGTGGACGATTACCTGCGAACCCGTCTCGCCCGATACTTTGAGCAATATGGGATTCATGTCCACGGAAGCCGGGACCCGTGCGGCCTCTGCCTGCAATGCCTGGGCCCTGCCGATTTCGCCGCCTTCTCCGGTGATATAGGAGTTCAGCGCCATATTCTGTGCCTTAAAAGGCGCGACATTTATCCCCATGTCACTGAAGATCCTGCAAAAGGCGGCAGCGATAAGGCTCTTGCCCGCACCCGATCCTGTGCCCTGTATCATCAACGCTTTAGCCAATACGTTCTCCTGTAAAAACAAGTCCTGTCATTTCGGGACCAGATTCAATGCCTTTACTACCGGATATTTTTCCCAGAACTCTATGATGTTTATTGCGGCAAAGCCCTGTTCTATCCTGAAAATATTCTCGAGGGGGATTCCCATGATATGGCAGAGGATTATCCTGTTGACGCCCCCGTGTGCGACAATGACAATATTGTCCCCGTCGTGATCTGCCAATATTTTGTCCAAGGCATTGATGACCCTGTCTTTTACCTCAAGGGTGTTCTCCCCGCCTATGGGACTGTACTTGAGCGGGTTGCTTGCCCACGCCTCGAATTCGTCGGGGTATTTTGCTTTTATATCCGTGAAGGACATTCCTTCCCATATGCCGAAACTCCTTTCCCTCAGGTCAGGGACAATGACGGGCTTCAATCCGTGGGGGGCTGCTATGATTTCGGCGCTTTTTTCAGCCCTGATGAGATCGGAGCAATATACAGCGGCAAGCGTGCCTTCCGGTACGGCATCCGCCTGCTGTAGGTCAGAGCAATGGATGTCCTTAAGGTAACTTAAATATTTGGAACCGGCCGAACCCCTGATGTCCCCGAGCAGAAAATCCGAAGCCCGTGCAATCTGTTCTGCTCCTTTTGAGGACAGGGGGACATCAATGCTTCCCTTATAGCATTTTGTCCCGCTTCCTTCTGTCTCCCCGTGCCTGACTAAGTAAAGTGTTGTAACCATATCGTGGTGACCGCCAAAAAAAGAATTTCCGAGATTTCGCTCAAAGCCCCGCAGTGGTCCCCGGTGAGGCCGCCGAACCTTTCCCTGAAGAAACGCACCGACGCGGTGCTGAACAGATAAAATATCGCCAGGAGAATAACGAGGAGCGTCACACTGACGGACCCGTATGCCCCGATCAGGTGCAGTTCGGCTGCTGCTATGTAAATGACCACCAGGACCAGAGATGAAAGTATCAGGGTGTTCACTTTCATATTATCAATGAATATCCTGCCCAGGCCGTCTGCCCGCGCCGGCGCCCCGTGATACATGGCAGGGACGGGCGCCCACTTTGAAAAAGCGGGCATGAGGAACAACACGGACATGCAGGTGTAAAGGGAATGAATCAGGAACAACTGCCGTATGAAAAGGAATTTCAGGAAAATGTCCATGATCAAAGCAACTGCCCCTATTGATCCGACGGCGCTGTCCTTCATTACAGCGAGTCTTTTCACTTTATCGGCCTGCGGATTGCCCGTTGATTTTACGGCCAGTGCATCTGCAGTATCTGCAAGCCCATCCAGGTCAAAGCCTCCGTTGCAGATGATCAAGACCAGCAGCACGAGCCCGCTGGTGATCTCCGGGGAAAACACTTTTACCAGGACCAGGGCTGACAGTGCGGCAAGCAATCCCTGGAGTGCTCCGGCCAGAGGGAAGAAGGCGGCTGACTGCGCTATCTCTCTTTCAGAGACATCACCGCCCACCCGAACAGGTATGATGGTGAGGAATTGCAATGCAAGGAGCATCTGTTTCATCTAGTTCACTATTTCATTCGAGACTCCGGCTTCGCCGAAGGTCGCCATTTCCTTGTATATTTTCAACCCCGCCTCTATGAGGAGCATGGCAAGGGCTGCTCCGGTGCCTTCCCCGAGTCTCAGCCCGAGATCGAGAATGGGCTGCAGCTCCATTTTCGAGAGCATGGCTGTGTGCCCTATCTCAACAGAGTTATGGGCCGCGAACATGTAGTCCCTTGTCTTAGGCTCAAGGCAATAGGCAATGAGAGCGCCTGCGGTGGAGATAAACCCGTCTATGACAACGGGAATCCTGTTTGCCGCTGCGCCGAGGACCAGGCCGGCAATGCCGCCGATCTCCGCTCCGCCCACCTTTGCAAGCACGTCAAGGGCATCCTTGTGGTCGGGCTTGTTCAGGCGTATGCCGTTCTCGATCACCCTGATCTTATTTTCCAGGGATTCATCAGTAATGCCGGTGCCTTTCCCGGTGACTTTTGAGACCGCCGTGCCTGTGAGCACTGCAGCAATGGCGCTCGACGGGGTGGTATTGCCTATTCCCATATCGCCGGTGCCGAATATTTTATATCCTTTTACGGCATATCCGTTTGCAATGGTGATTCCCACTTCTATGCATTTGACCGCCTCTTCCGGTGTCATAGCAGGGCCTTTTGCAAAATTCCTGGTGCCCCTCACAACTTTCATGTTGCTGATCAGCCCGTTCGTTTCATCAAACTCGTGATCAACTCCCATGTCTATGACAACGACTTCGGCCCCTGCATGGCGCGCAAGGACATTTATCCCGGCCCCGCCCCTGAGAAAATTAAGGACCATCTGGGGAGTCACTTCCTTCGGGTAGGCCGATACGCCTTCCTCGGTTACCCCGTGGTCCCCTGCAAAGGTGAAGACCGCCTTCTTGTCCAGAAGGGGGTTTTTGCTTTCCGTTATGGCAACAATCCTTCGGGCAAACTCTTCGAGCCTCCCGAGGCTCCCCGGAGGCTTTGTGAGATTGTCAAGGTGCTTCTGGGCCGTAATATGCCACTCGCCGTCCACGGCTTTAATGTTCGTCAGGGTGCTTTTCAATAAGTCCATCTGCTTTTCTTTCCTCCTCTGTAAACACAGGCAAGCCTCAGGGTATGCGTTATTTTATTTTTAACGGTATCCCCGCGGCCACAAAATATACTGCATCAGCGATTGCTGCAACCCTTTGGTTCAAAAGTCCCGCCGCATCCCTGAACCTGCGGGCCAGGGCGTTCTCCGGGACAATGCCCAGCCCCACTTCATTCGAGACGAGATACAGATGAGGGGCTTTGCATTCCCCGAGGGCTGAGATGAGCGCGTCAATGCTGTTCTTCGGATCTTCCGGCCCGGAGAGCAGCACATTTGAAAGCCAGAGGGTAAGGCAGTCGATGAGGACTACCTCGTACCTGGTATGCATATCCTTTAATGCAGCAGGAACCGCGAGCGGCTCCTCAAGGGTGGCCCACTCTTTTGTGCGCTCTTCCCGGTGCTTTCTTACCCGCTCCTTCATCTCCTCATCCAAGGCCTGGGCAGTTGCAACATAGACCTTCCTCCCCGGCAGGGCAGAGGCCCCGGCAAGAGCAAAACTGCTCTTGCCGCTCCGCGCACCGCCGAGAACAAAGGTGATAAAACCGCGTCCCGCCATCTATTTCTTGTCTGATCCTTCCATATTTTTTGAGAACATACCTTTCAGTATATCATTTGCACAAAACTTGCCGCACATGGTGCAGGAGTGCTCATCGCCGTTCCCTCTCTTGGCCTTTATCTCCCGCGCCCGCTCCGCATCTATCGCAAGGGAGAACTGGGTGTCCCATTTCATGTCCCGCCGCGCCTTTGCCATAATTTTATCACTCTCCATGTTCTTGTGCTTTATCATATCTCCTATATGCGCGGCAATCCTGGAGGCAATGACTCCCTCCCTGACATCCTCGGGGAAAGGCAGCCCCAGGTGCTCGGAAGGGGTAACATAACAAATGAAATCAGCTCCGTAAGAGGAGGAGAGGGCAGCCCCTATCGCAGCGGTGATATGATCGTACCCTGGGGCTATATCGGTTGTGATAGGACCCAGCATATAGAAGGGGGATTCCCCGCTCATCCTCTTCTCCATGATGATGTTTGCCTCGATCTCATTGATCGGGATGTGCCCCGGCCCTTCCACCATGGTCTGGCAGCCCGTCTCCCTGCCGATTTCAGCAAGCTCGCAGTTGATAAGCAGTTCCTGGATCTGTACCCTGTCTGTCGAATCATGAACCGCCCCGGCGCGGAACCCGTTGCCCAGGCTGAGCACGGTGTCGTGCTTTTTCAGGATGGCCGCCACCCTGTCGAAGTGCTCATAAAGGGGGTTTTCCTTGTTGTTGTGCTCCATCCACGCGACCATATAAGAGCCTCCTTTTGAGACAAGCCCCCCATACCGGTAGTGCTGCTTCCTGAGCATCTCGACAGTCTTTCTGTTAATGCCGCAATGAATTGCCATGAATGCAACGCCTTCCTCGCACTGTTTTTCAGTGATCTCGAATAGGAGTTCCGCCGGCATATTGACGGCAGCGCCGTATTTCTCGATCGCCAGTGCAAAGGCCTCATAGAGTGGGACCGTCCCTATGGGCAGGCTGATGGCATCCATTACCGCTTTCCTGGCGCCTGGGATATCGCCGCCGACACTCAGGTCCATGAGCGTGTCCGCCCCATAGCGCTCGGCTATCTTCGCTTTTTCCACTTCCATCCGGATGTCCGCGATGTCGGTTGATGTGCCGATCGATGCGTTCACCTTTGTCCTCAGCCCTTTGCCGATACCAACGACGTTTTGTTTTCGGTTTTTGTTTGCCGGGATCACGAGCTTGCCCGATGCCACATACTCCCTCACAAGCTCAGTGCTTATCCCCTCACTCTCAGCGACGGCTTTGATTTCCCCGGTAATTTCTCCTTTTGCGGCCCTTTCCAATTGCGTCATCGTCTTCTCCTTAAAATAAAAAAATCCCCAGAGCAAATTGCTCTGAGGATTGCACCCTGGTTCACTTCATCCTCACCTTCCATCCGCGAGAAGGTTAATCTCGTTGCCCGTAACGTGTAACACGTTGCGGGGTCTCTACAGGCAGGTCTTCTGGCTCCCGGATCGTCCTACTTGCCGGCCTTCCCATCCGTTTTGGACAGTGGCATGGCGGCTTTCGTCCCCGGTTACAGCGGCGGGACCGCTCCCGGTTTGGGCTGCTTGTGAGCCCTCACGGGATTCCCTATTAAGCTTCGTGCACCTGAATAATTTACTATATAGCCCGTTACTGCATTTGTCAACGTTTAGTTATAATTGTCAGGTATTACATAGGGATGGTTTTCAATGCACATGCAATTTCCCTCTCAACTCCCTGAACGAGTGTTTCCACCTCCTCTTTGCCGGGCCGCTCTCCCTTTTCGAGCGCGCTCAGGGTATCTTCAAATAATGCCGCCAGCAGGCGGTTTATCCTTGCGTATCTTCCACGGGCGCCGGGCGGTTCCATCACACGTCCGCTCCAAATACCCTCCATGTGCGAAAAGAGGGTGTTGGTTACCTGCCTCATAGTGTCGGCAAGAGCTGCTACTGCCGGGTCCTTAAAATACGCAGTGCCCTCATAGGAAGATGCCGGTGTATCAAGCCGCCCCTCTTTCCTGAGGTGATCATATGCCTCTGTGCCTTCCAGGATTATCTGGTGGTGGTACAGCACGTTTGCAGTGACCGGGAGATTCCTGAGCAGGTCGTTCCTCCTCAGGAACTCAAAATTTACCCGCACATCGGCCAGCGAGGAATCAGGCTCGAACATGATGAACCCGACATTCGGCTCCACCCCGTGTTTGCGGAGAATGCCGAGCGCCTTTTCATTCTGGGCCACGCTCGTCATTTTGTTCATGCGTTTGAGGGATGCGTCCCTCCCGCTCTCAAGGCCGATAAGGATATGCCGGAGGCCGGCATCCACCAAGGCGCCGATAGTCTTGTCATGGATGTCATTGACCCTGCCCTCAATCCCGAACCTGATATTTCTTTTCTTAAGAAGGGAGGCGATGCGCAATGCCCTTTCCTGCCCTTTCCGCCCGGGCCCGAAAAAATTCGGATCGGTAAAATAGAAATCACCTGCCGCCCTTTCTGTTATGACGGCGTCTATCTCTGCAATGATGTTTTCGGGGCTCCGGCCGCGCCATGACGGCCCGGGGCCGTAGAGGGAATTTATATAGCAGAAAGTGCATTTGCCGTAGCAACCCCTGCTCCCCAGGATATTCACTTCAGACAGGCGGGACAAGGCTTCAGTGCGCACCGGGAAAGGGAGTCCATCAAGGTCTTCCACCGGTTTTTGCTGCAGGTGGCGGATGCTGCCTGATCCATCCCTGGCGGCAAGTCCGGGGATAAGCGTGGCAGGGCGTCCTGGTGGGACCAGAGAGGCCAGTTCGGCAAAAGGCATCTCCGGTTCTCCGATGATGACCGAGTCAATTGCCCGGCATTGCTCCAATATGTTTTTAAAGGCCACAGTCGGGTAAAACCCGTAAGCAGTGATTGCAGAAACCGGGATTTCGCGTTTAATTCTCGCCAGGAAGTCGAAGAGGGCGTGGTCTTCTTTCCAGTGATACACCATGTGAACTCCGAGCAGATCGGGTTTCGCCGTGCTTATGGAATCCCCTATTTCCTCGTAGGAGAGTTTGTCGAGATAGCCCTCAATGATCTCCACATCATGCCCTTTGCTCTGCAGCATGCCTGCAGAGTACCCGGTGAGGAGACAGGAGGAGAGGGGCGTGTTTGCGATATCGTTGCACCGTTCACGGGTAATGCTGCGCGGATGCTCCAGTAAGAGTATCTTCATTTGATCTCCTGCCACATGAATACGTTTTTGTGGAAATGCATTGTTTCGAGCCTGTGCCTCAGTGCATCGAAAGGCGGCGGATTGTAATAAACAGGGTAGAGGAGGTCTGTTCCCGCTGTTATGATCCCCTCTGCCAAGGCCCGCGTTTCAATGCCTGTACCCGGCAGAATCCGGATATTGTTCAGTACGACTGTGCCGAGATTTTTCTTCCTGCTGTGCAGATTGTATATCCGTTCCAGCATCCTGATCCCTTTTTCGCAGGTCTTATCCGTTTCTCCAGGGACATTTACCATGAAGTGGTACACGCTGATCGCATCTGTCCCGGAAACAATGCCGGCTGCCCGCAGGATGTCCGCTTCGCTGAGCTTCTTTCCCAGGGTCCCCAGGGCTTCCCCGCAGAGGCCGTCAGGGGAGAAGGAAAAACACTCGCATCCTGCCTTCTCGAAGAGGAGCGCATTTTTCCCGTCCAGATGGTCCTCCCTCATGAAACCGTCCCATTTGACCTTCAGTTTTCTGCGGATGATTTCCCTGCTGATCTCCTCGAGATGGCCGCAAGGGGCATTCAGGACCGGATCGGTAAAATGGAAACTCCCGATGCCGTATTTCTTGTGCAGCATTTCCATTTCATCCACAACTGCCCTGGGGGTGCGGCGCCGGACCTTTCTCCCCTGCAGCTTCGGGTAAACGCAATAGGCGCAGGTAAAGGGACATCCCCGCTTGGTTTCAATCCCTATGGCAGGGACATAGGAATTAAGGGCAAGGTAGCGGGCAGGGTCGAGCAGGCCCCTGTCCGGGGGCAGGTACTGCGCCATATCAAATGCGCGCGAAGGCGGCGTTGTCCTGACTCTCCCCCCTTCCCTCATGCAAAGCCCTTTGAGCCGGGGCGGATTCTCCGGGGAAGAGAGCAGGGCGGGCAGCGACAGCTCCGCTTCCCCGATGATCCCGTAATGTATTTCGGGCAGTTCCTGCATCAATCGTTCGGGGAAGAGGGAAAAACCGGCGCCTCCTGCGATAATCCAGGCCTGGGGCATCAGGGCAGCGGTCATACGTACCGTCACAGCGAAGTGGGGGACCAGAGAAGTGGTCTTGTTGCCGAGGGGATCAATATTCCTCAGGGATATCCCGACTGCCCCGGGGCGAAAATCCAGGAGCATCTCCTTCAGCGCGCCAAAGGGGTCCTCTTCGAGATTCATATCCAGGACGGCTGTTTCATGGCCCGCTCTTTTCAGGTATCCGGCAAGGGATACAATGCCGATTGGATAGACCTTTTCCTGCGCTGCGCCCTCTACAGAGGGGGCTTGTATAAGAAGCATTCGCATATATTTATTCCAGCAGTATCAAAGCAAAATATTTGACGAAGTCGGTTTTCCTGTCGAGTGTCCGGAGCGCAAAGCCTGCCCGCCTGACTGTCTCGAATACGTCGATCCCTGCGCCCTCCATAGACGGCCTGCTGTCTTTGGTGTTGCGGCATTTGCCGGTCCGGGGGCATTCAGGACAAAGGGAGCATGGGCCTGCCCAGAATGCAAAGGCCTTATAGAATCCTAAGGTGAAGGCCTCTTTTTCAGCTTTTAAGACGCGGAGCTGAAATTCCTTTGTCGGCGGTTCCCCTTCCAGCAGGATTGCAGATGTGTAATCTTCCATGATTTCCTTTGTCTTTTTTGGAGAGGGGCTGTGAGGCGGACAGTGCGGGCTCCCGTACCTGCTGCATCCGAACCGGCAACGCATGTCAGGCCAGCCCGGTACATGGATCATATCCACCGGAACAGGTTTGACCCGGCGAAATCCGAGTGCACGGACCCTGGAAACCAGAACAGCGCCTTTATCAAGCTGGAGACGGGATAATTCCTCTTCGTTTTTCGCTGCGATGATAAGGCCTGTATCTGTTCCGAGGGGGACAGGGCCGGTAGTGCAAAGCCCCAGCTTTGAAAGCCCTTCCATGATCAGGTCCTGGGAGAATACTCTTCCGTTATAGGTGTTGATCAGCATGTTCAGGTCAAAGAGGGCCGCTTTCTCAGGGCAGTGCTCCAGGAAAAAATCATGGATTATGATAAGCCCCTTCGGCTTCAGGCATTCAGCGGCATTGGCAAGAATGTGGGGAAGCTCTGTTTCGGAATAGGCATGGATGATGTTTGAGAGTATAACCAGATCAAACTTTCCCTGGCTGAAAGGCCAGGGTTCCAGAATGTTTGCCGCACAACAGGAGACCCGTTCATTCAAATTTTGACTGCTGATAAACTCCCTGGTATGGTCCAGCACTCCCGGGATATCCATGAGCGTGGCCCTCAGCTTGGGAAAATGCTCGAGGAACCCTGCTGCCAGCGCGCCTGATCCCGCCCCTGCATCGAGGAGCTCTCCCTGTTCCAGGGCGCTGCCGAATATGGGCAGAATCTCCCGGGCTTTTACCTGTGCAGTGCAATTCATCGCAGCGATATATCTGCGTATGCGGCCGGACAGATTTGCAGGGTCCTCCATCTCAGGGCTGTAATCGGTCCTGCCTCCGGCCTTCAGGCATTGCTTCAGGCCTGTCCAGCGGCCGGCAAGACTTTTCCTCCAGAGAATTGACTCGCCCTGGTAATACTTCTTCCCTGCAACAAGGTACTCGCCTGAGAGTTGCGTGTTGGAGAAGTGTCCACCATCATGGTGCAGGAGGCCCAGCATACAAAGGGCATGCAGCAGCCGTGCAAGACCTTGCGGTTCAAGGCCCAGTGCAGGCGCAATTTCGCCGGCAGTTTTCCCTTCGGGCCCGAGGAATGTAAAGATACCGGCCTCAACTGCCGTGAAGAGCGTTTCGGAAAACCAGTATGCCGTAGCCAGGTCTTCCAGATACTGGGGACCGGCATCCTGAGGGTCATGCGAAAAAAATGGGAATTTTCTATCCGGCATATATAAAAAAATCCTCAAGGCATTTTGCCTTGAGGACTGCATCCTGTTTATCGGTTACTATAGCTTAACGTTTGTTGCAAATGTCAAGAATGAGATTCTATTTTAATCTCCTGCCGCATTTGGGGCAGAACTCTATCCGCAACACATCTACTGCGCTTGTGGCAGGGCATTCCAGTTCCAGGAATTCGATCTCGAGCATTGCTTTGCATACCCAGCACTTTACGAGCTTCTCAATGGGCTGGGTTTTCCTGAACTCTTTCCAGAGCTCTTCTGAATCTATGCCGGTGATTTCCCTGTTTCCCATAGTTTTGCACCTGTCTAACACCAGTTGACCTTTACCATAAGTCCTCTGATGATCTCCAGCCGCTCACGCGGCGAAAGCTTGAAGTACAGAGAACTCTCCATGAGTATTGATATGATCTCCCTGATCCTCTGCCGTTCCATGGCACGCTCCTTCGGGTCTTTTCTTGCCTTAGTTATCGGGCAAAGGAGAAAAATGTTTAATGACCGCACACCCCTGCATGCCGGAATTGCAAGCATAACTTATGCCCGGAGGGTGAGAAGCGCCGGGCTTGCGTTTATGCATTTGCACATTTGCAAGCCCGGCTCCGTTCACTCACCCAAAATGTGGAATGAAGCAATACCTGAAAATGGACCGGCTTGAGGAGGAAGCAGAGTTGGCAGCTTGAGGCGCGGGCCGGATTGAGAGCCCCTTTAAAAGTGAGAAAGATTCTTGACACTACCATTTCCGATTTTATTGGCAAAGTGCGCGTTTATGCGCATGCTGTGCGTTTATGCGCAGTTGCAGAGAATTTGCAAAAAATAGAGCAAATAGCTAATGCTATGACTTTATTGGATTTTCGTATCAAGACAACACCTAATAATTACAATTTGTAACATGCGTGCGCATCAAAAAAATATAGGCATGGTATTTGCAATATTGCAATTGCATAGTACAACATAAAAGGTTGGAGCAGGAGGCGGCTTGTATGTTAATAAAATTCTTCATGCCGTTATTTATAATTTTCATGTTTTTAGTTTTGTTTTATAACTTTTCTGATGCCAAAATAACCGGCCCGTGCGTTAACTGTCATACTATGCACAATAGCCAGAATAACGCAGCTATGGCTACCTATGGAGCTGATAGTAAGCCCTGGAAAGGTTCAGGGGTCAACCCGACATTGGTCCGCGGCAATTGCCTGGGATGCCACGGCATAGGCACCTCCAAGATAGTGAACATCGGCGGTTCCGATGTCCCCCAGGTTTACCATGCGGATGCTTCGGGGGACCTGGCGGGAGGGAATTTTGCTTATATTACTGGAACAAAAGGCAGCGGCGCATCGGACCGCAAGGGGCATAATGTATATGAACTCAATAATGGGCCTGACCCGCTTTTTAATAATACGGTAATACCCGGCGGGTTTAAAGGCAGCGGGCACAGATCAATAATTATTACTAATTTGAGCTGTTGCGTAGAAGAGGGCTGTCACGGGAAGAGGATGGAAATGAGCGGTATAACTAATTTGTATGCCATGAAAGGCACCCATCACAAAAATCCTGATATCAGCAAGCTCGATGTTGCTGATCAGGTTTACAACAGTTATAGATTTCTGACAGGCGTGAAGGGGTTTGAGAATAACGGAACATATAAATGGCAGAACAAGGATGCCAGTAGTCATAATGAGTATTTCGGTACAACCACACCTCCAATTTATAACTACAGCGGCGGTTGTATTAACTCCTGCCATAGCGCGAACGGATTGCGTAGTGTCAATAATACAATAAGCGGGTTCTGCGGCACCTGCCACGGGAATTTTCATACCCTGAGCGGCGGGTATTACGGCAACGATGCAGGTATCGGCAGCACCAATCATTCACCATTCCAGAGACACCCGACTGATATAGTATTGCCCTCCACCGGCGAATATGCCGGATACACGGCTTACAGTATAGAAGCGCCTGTTGCAAGGATAACAGTTCCTGATGCAATAAGCAGTATTGTTTCTCCGGGGTCGGATATTGTCATGTGCCTCTCATGCCATGCCTCTCATGCCTCTAACTATCCCTCAATGCTCAGATGGGATTACACAGCCATGGTAGCCGGCGGCGGCGGAAGCGGCGGCTGTTTTACCTGTCATACGCAGAAGAAATAAAAAGAGTTTCTTATCTCATACGATTTCACCCGCAAAGAGATTTGGAGGATTTCAGGGTAGTATGATGGGATATGAGCAGCCCGAGAAGGGCAAACAGCAGTATATAGAGATAGATATTGAGGAGAGGGTTCGGAAGAACCATCCATTACGGAAGATAAAGGAACTCATCGATTGGGATTTCATCTATGAGGAGGTAAAAGATACATATGGGAACAGAGGGAATATCTCCGTTCCTCCACCGATAATTCTGAAGCTGATGGTGTTGTTGGTGTTCTATAATGTGAGGTCCGAGAGGAAATTGATGGAGACCTTGCCGGAGAGAATTGATTGGTTATGGTTTTTTTTGCACGGGGCACACGATATGGATTCGATCAGGCGCGGTGGCGAGGACTCTGGCGAGTGCTCATTCAGGAATATCTGACCTGTGCAATTCAGAACATTCAGGTACTGATAAGGCATGTCTTCAATCCGAAGAAAAGCATCGCATCAGTAGGCCTGTCGAGAACGACTTTTCAGGCAGTGCGTTATTGCACCGTATAAAAGGGCACTTAGCGATTTGTTTCCGTACTGCCGCAGTTGTTGTGGACAATAATCGGTGATGGCTTATCGAGGCAACATAGAAAGTTCAGAGCAATGCGTATTTGGGCAACAGCCCGTCAAGACCTGACACTTTCCTATGTTCGCTTTCCGCTGTGCCGGGCAGTTTCGCGTAATGGCCTTTGCTCAACTGACCTATCGCGAGAGTCTGCGGGATATCGAAGCATGTCTTTCGGCTCAGATATCCAAGCTGTATCACATGGGAATCGGCGACCCGGTTTCTCGCTCTGCGTTGGCCGATGCCAACGAGATTGTTGCGGAGTCTCGTTGTTGGCTTTTGGCAAGGGGGGTGAGGGGGGGGGTACTACGGAATTCTTTAATTCCATCTGTGACAGACCACTACTGCTAAGTAAGAAGGGGAAATGGTGGGCAGTGAGAGAATCGAACTCCCGACACGGGGCTTTTCAGGCCCCTGCTCTACCGACTGAGCTAACTGCCCATAAAACAATCTTAAACATTAAAACTTTATACCCTTAAAAGTCAAGATTTCACGTGCCCTGCAATAAAAACAACGCATTACCGGACACCGGCAGGCGCCGGCTGCTGCAGTGTTGTAAAACATCATGCCGGGGACAGGGACAGCAACATTGCCGCTCCTTTATCAAAAGGCTCCGCGGATGCCTTGAAATGTTGTATAGTATTAAAAGGTTGAAAGAGCGGCATGATGATTTTCTCAAGCAGGAAAAAAAGAGGGTTCGGCAAGCAGGCGATTATTTTCACTGCGGCAATTGTTTTTCTCTTCTTCTCCTTCCCTGCAATGGCACAGTCACTGCTGCAAACAGGGGCGCCTCCTCCTGATTTCTCCCTGAAAACCATTGATGGAAAAAACACCAGCTTTTCCGAATATTCACAGAAGAAAGCGGTAATCGTGCTTTTCTGGTCGACCTGGAGCACAAATTCCCCGAAAGCGCTGAAGAGATTTGAGGACTTTTACCGGAAGTATAAAGACCAGGGTATACAGGTAGTCGGCATCAATGCCGATAACCAGACGATTTCCGGGGAAGACCTCGCGAAGATAAAAAAGCTCGTCAGCGAACTGGATATTACGTTCCCTGTTCTCCTCGACAACGGGCTGAGCACGTTTCACCTGTATAACATTATTGCGCTGCCCTCGACCCTGGTCATATCTGAAGGGAAAATATCATACACCCTTCCGGGTTTTCCGCTTGTGGGCACAGAGGACATGTTCGACTATCTCCTTGTTCTGGCAGGCGAGTCCCCCCGAAAAAAAACAGAACCCAAATACAGCGCCGACCCGGATGCTGTTGCGGATGCAAGCCTCGCCCTCCGGTTCGCGGGCAAAAAGCAGTACGAAATGGCCTCTCTGCTGTTTAAAAAAGCGATAGGGAAAGATCCGAAGTTCATACTCCCCTATGTGGAACTTGCAAAACTGTATGAGACCGACGGCAAGAACAGCGAGGCGGAAAATGTCCTGAAGAACTCCCTTGCTGCAGAGCCGGAAAATGTTGCCGCCTTGAGCGAACTCGGCTATCTTCTTTCCAAAACAGGAAGGGAGAAAGAAGCAATCGGCATGCTCGACCGGGCAGTAAAAAACGAGACCGCCGCTTACCCCCCGGCCCACTATTACCGCGCCTACGCCCTGGGCGTAGCCGGACAGCTGAAAGAGGCGCTGGACGCATTCGAACAGGCGCTCTCCCTGAACCCCTACGACCCTGTGCCATACCGCCTGAGGGCAGAGGTATACGAAAGAAATGCAATGCTGAAAGAGGCCTCGGCTGACTACAGGAAGTCTCTTGAACTGCTCGCAAAGATAAAAAATTGATCCCCTCCCCTGCAGCCGCCATGAGGTATCCGAAAGCGATAGCCGGAAGCCTTGTGGATTTCTTCAGAGACGGCGGGTTTATGCTGGCAGGGTCTCTGTCGTATTTCTTCATGAGGCTCGGCACAATTTACGGCCCGCTTTCAGCCTTTATGATCTTCCTGCTGTGGGTGTTTTATTCATCCTGCATATTTCTTGTGGGCGCCAAGTTCGTGCACAACCTCGGGGAACAGCAGAAGGGAAAGTAGCGCCTGTCTGCGCGCATTGCAGCGGCAGCCGGCAAAAAAACAATCTCCTGAATTCTGAAATATTTGTGTGTTATAATGATAACCAATTACCTCGGGTAATTATGTCGGATAAAATACAAGGAGACCAGCATGAAAAAATCTTTAATCGTGGCGGCCGTGGTATTAATGCTTACTACGTTGATAGCCGGGCAGAGCCTGTTTGCAAATCCCGATATGGCGGTTCCCATGTCGGGCAAAGTAATTGAGACCATGAACAGCGGCGGGTACACATATGTGCATATTGAAAACAAGGGCAAGAAAACATGGGTTGCCGTTCCCCAGATGAAGGTTTCCAAGGGGCAGCAGGTGTCTTTTCAGCCGGGGTCTGAGATGATAAATTTCGAGAGCAAGACCCTCCACCGCAAATTCGACAGGATCTTTTTCTCCGCAGGGCCGATAAAGTAGGGCGGAGTTCATCGAAGGAGGAAGCGGACCCGCTTCCTCTTTTTTCGTTCATAAAGAGATCTCCTGGAGCTTTTCCTGCTTTGCATGCAACTCTGCAACATATCCCTGAAAACACCCGGGGCGTTTGCCGGCAGTCGCATCAGGCACACAAATAATCGCCTGCAGCGCGAACCATGCACGGCATCGTTATCTTTCGCCTTCCCCAGGAACTTCCGGAGAGTATTCGAATCGCCCGGGACCGAAAGCTTTGATGCTGAAGATCCAGAGGGAGACAACTCCCCATACCAGGCCGGTCACAACGCCGGCATCGATGATGCCCCGCCACGGCTGGGACACGAGGCGGACCATGCCGATCAAAATAATGATCCCCGCGGTCAGCGAAAGGGAAGTGATTTTTCTCCTTCCCGAAGCATGAAAATACCCCATGCAGAAAAAAGGAGCAAGGAGCGCATGAAGAAAAGCCGGGTGGTCCCGTAAATATCTGGCCCGTGCAGCTACACGCGGAGAAAATCTCTGCTGAAATCCCCGGTATCCCTCGGCATAGGCCATGAAGAAAATAATAAACACCAGGGACAGCCAATGATACCAAAAGAGATCATGGGAAAAAGCATCGGCGGCAAGAGGCGTCAGCCGGTAAATTGCGCTGACAAGCAGCAATGATACGCCTGCCAGTCCCCAGATGGCCCCGAGCATACCGGTCATATGGCGCCCGGGAGGGCAGGAGGCGGGATTTCCGCTCGGTTTTCACGGGAAGATTTCATGCTATAAATAATACTGTCATCCCGCAGCAAAGTCCAGCGCTGCCCGGAGCAGCCATAATCTGCGGGAAAGGACAAGCGCGCGCACCGGCTTCCGTGCCGCCGGCAGCGGCTTACCTGCCGTGGTCAGCGGTTAAGGAACAGGCAATCTCAGAACGTAGGGGTACGGCGGGGTACGGTTGGTACGCAATGCAGGATTGAGTTCCTTGATGGCCGTTACCGTCGTATTATTTTCTTCAGCTATTGTCTTCAGATTGATGATTTTATCCGTTGCGATCTCGATGAAATCGACCTCATCATCCTGAGCATCGACCGGGGTCTTCAATCCATAACTTTCGGGGTCCTGGGCCACGGTAGAGGCCGCCATGAACCTGGCCAGGTAGCGGTTAATGACCTGGGGGAACCTTGCAGACTCATACCTGCCGAGTATGCGTTTGATCTTTCCATCCCCGGCATTATATGCGGCAAGGGCAATGTCCCATGCGCCGAACATACCATGAAGGTCCTTCAGATACCGTGCCGCTGCATAAGTCGACTTTATCGGATCTTTCCGTTCATCGACATAACTGTCTATTTTCAATCCGTACTTCCGCCCGGTGCTCCGCACAAACTGCCACAGGCCGACAGCATCCCCGTTCCCTACGGAAAGAGGGGAAAAACCGCTCTCCACAAGAGGAAGATACGCTATGTCAAGCGGGATGTTTTTCTCTTTGAATATATCTGTTATAGAGTCTATGTACTTGCCGGAATTGCTGAGTTTTTTCTCGAATGCCTCAGGTATCTTCTTTGTGATCAATTCCAATGCGCGATCGTAGAGTTTGCTTGTACGGGCATTTTCCTTAATGGCATGGAGTTCTTCAGCCGCAATGCCGTTTGCCGGCAGCATAAAAAGGAGAAGCAACAGTACTGCTGATCGAAGCCGCTTCACCATCACTGCACCTCCTGATGTTTTATCCGGCTCAAAAGAGAAGGGCACGGCAAGTACTTGTTTTTTTCCCGGCTAAATTTTAATGTTTTCATTATACCATTTATTGCATGTGCTTTTGTGACCTTCCCCCGGCAACCAGCATCCCCTCAGCGAGCCGGCAGGACTATTTGTAGATTCGGATATTTTATGTTACTATCTATAAAATAACGGAGGTTGATGGATGCGCACACGGCTCTTAGTTCTTGTTGCTGTCTTCCTGCTCTACTCTGGAGCATATGCCCATGCCTTTCCCACTCAGGACCAGGACTGCTCGAAATGCCATACCCTTACAAAGGATGAGGCATCAACTCTCCTGGGCAGCATTATTCCCAACCTTAAGGTGCTGGATGTTAAGACCATGCCGGTAAAATCATTATGGGAAGTCGATTTCGAATCAAACGGGCAGAAGAGTCTTGTGTACGTCGATTTTTCAAAGCGCTACCTTTTCTCCGGGGCGCTTGTTGATATCAAGGGAAGAAAGAACCTCACCCAGGAAAGGCTCCTTGACATCACCCGGGTCAATGTATCAAAAATCCCGCTGAAAGACGCGCTTGTCATGGGGAATAAAGATGCCGAACATAAGATTATCGTATTCGACGATCCGGATTGACCCTACTGCGGGAAACTTCATCAGGAGATGAAGAAGGTGATTCAGGAGAGAAAAGACATTGCTTTTTATATAAAGATGTTCCCGTTGCCCATGCATAAAGACGCCTACGAGAAAGCAAAAGCCATCGTGTGCGAAAAGTCCCTCGCACTCCTTGAGGACGCATTCAGCGGCAAGCCTCTCCCAAAACCGAAATGCGAGACATCTGTTTTAGACGAAAACATCAAGCTCGGCAGGGGGCTCGGGATATCAGGCACACCAGCCATAATCTTCCCTGACGGCAGGCTTGTCAGCGGGTATGTGGATGCGAAGACCCTGATTGAAATGGCAGGCAAGTAGCTCCGGGACACAGGTTTTTCAAGTAGGTCCTGAAGCTGTTCAACTGCGGGGGATGCGGCGAGGCAGCAGCCCGTCTTTTTGTTTGAACCCCATGCACTTTTTCCCGGAGGCCCCGTAAACATCAGCAGACGGCATGTTTCTTGTTTTAAACTGCATTGCCCTGCACCCATAAGGGAAATGCCTGTCCCAGGTAATATAAAAGTGGACGCATGTGAAGCAATCCGCCTTCTCCTTTTCCATACACCCCTTCCCTACTCCTCACCCCGTCCCTTTGAAATCTGATACTTCTTCAGGAGCGCATGTAAGTTGGACCTCTGCATGCCTACTTCCTGGGCGGCCCTGGTTATGTTCCAGTCATTGCGCTTCAGGGCGGTGACAAGGAAGTTCTTCTCTATCTCCTCGATGGATTTCAGCCTCAGGTCTCTTTTTATCCTCTTCAGGGCTTCCAGGGTCATCGGGACCTCGATCTCTTCCTCCAGGGGGACCATGATGTGTTCAGGCTTGAGCGCCTTGTTGCTGCAGACAATCACAGCCCGGTGTATCACATTCTCAAGCTCCCTGATATTGCCGGGCCAATCATGGGTGATGAGCTTCCGCATCGCCTCAGTCGAGATGTTCGAAGTGTTCCTGCCGATCTCCTTGCTGTACTTGCCGAGGAAATGATATGCAAGAGAGGGGATGTCCTCTTTCCTCGCCCTCAAAGGGGGGATATGGAGCGGGAACACATTGAGCCTGTAGAAAAAGTCCTCTCTGAACCTCCCCTCTTTGACCATATCGGACAGGTCCCTGTTTGTTGCTGCAATAAACCGGATGTCGACCTTTAACACCTTTTTGCCGCCGACTGCCCTGAGTTCCTTTTCCTGCAAGACCCTTAAAAGTTTAGCCTGCATGGACAGCGGCAGGTTGCTTATTTCATCCAGGAACAGGGTGCCGCCGTTTGCTGTTTCAAGCAGACCCTTTTCCGTGGTTACCGCTCCGGTAAACGATCCCCTGGCATGCCCGAAGAGCTCCGATTCCACAAGGTTTTCCGGTATTGTCCCGCAGTCAACAACCAGAAAAGCCTCCTCCCTCCTGGAACTGTTGTGATGGACAGCCCTTGCAATCAGTTCCTTACCGGTACCGCTTTCCCCGGATATCAGCACCGTGCTGCCTGTCGGGGCGACTGTGGATATCAGCTTGAAGATTTTCTGCATTTCCTTTGAAACACCGATGATATTTTCAAGACTGTAGAGGGCGTTCACCTCCTGCCTGAGTCTCTCGTTCTCGAAAAGCAGCCGTTTCTTCTCCAGGCACCTCTCTACCGCATTCAGCAGGACCTCGGGAGTAAAGGGCTTTTCAATGTAGTCATAGACCCCGTACTTCAGGGCGTCGACAGCGGTCTTGACAGTGCCGTAACCGGTAATAACGACCACCTCGGTATCGGGCCATTCCTCCTTGATGTGTTTCAGCAGATCGATCCCCGTCATGCCGGGCATCATCAGGTCGGTAAGCACCAGGTCAAAAGAGCCGTCCCTGAGCTTCTCCAATGCAGCGGCGCCGTTTTCTGCAGTATCGATGCCGTATCCTTCAGGGGCAAGGATTCTCAGGCAGCTCGACCTGACGATTTCTTCGTCATCAACAATAAGGATACCCGGCCTGACCAAATTCACTCCTTCAGCACATTATGGATGGCCGACAGCAGGACATCAGGCGCAAAAGGCTTTTCCAGGTAACAGGTAGTCCCCAGCGCAGAGGATTCATCGGTATGCTCAAGCGCCATGTAGCCCGTAATCATAATTACCTTCTGATCAGAAGTCCTCCTCCGGATGCTTGCCAGGACCTCGATCCCCTCCATGTGCGGCATTTTCAGATCAAGGATCACCAGGTCATACTTTTGCTGGTCGAAAAGTTCAAGCCCTTCTTTCCCCGAGGCGGTAACGTCGACCTCATAACCCTCATCAATAAGCGCTCTCTTGCAGCAAACCCTGACAATCTCTTCGTCATCAACCACCAGAATTTTAGCCATCGTTATCCCCCCCTTAATGCTTCGTTTATATCCTCCCGTATTAATTTTAAAACATCAGGCAGATTAATGGGCACATCCTGCAAATCCCCTTTCAACTTTGCAGTATCAAAAGTGTAGGAAACCCCGTCTGCCGAATAATCAAGCAGGAAGTCCAGTTCCGGGTGCCCCCCCACAAGGACCATCATGGTCGATCCGACATCTCCCAGGGGCTTCCTGTCTATATGGCCCTGCCGGAACTCCGCGGTGATTGTAGTGCCCTCCCCCTGCTTTGACTCTATCGAAAGGCCGCCGTCGCACTCCTCCGCGAACTGGGCCAGGAGCGGAATGCCGAGCCCGAACCTCCTGACCGTCTTTGTGGTGAAGAACGGGTCCCTGAGCCTACTGATTGTCTCCTGGTCCATTCCCCTGCCGTTGTCCTTTACCCGGAGCATGAACCTGTCTTCCCCGGCGCTGTTCACAATGGTTATCTCTATTCTGCCGGCCCCTGCATCTATAGAGTTTTCAGCAATATCGAGAATGTGCAGCGAAAGATCTTCCATCGGTTGTTTTGCCCCGCCGTACTACCGGATTCCGGACCGGCCCCGTATGCTTTTTATGCAGACCTTTTCAATCATAAATCCTAAACCATAAATTTGCAATCCTCACCATTCGACCTTCCGCTCCCCCCTGAACGCCCTTGCTATTTCATCAAAAGAAGCCTCTTCAAGAAAGAACGATGTGGTCCTCTTTCCTATATCGCCCAGATTATGGGCATCGGACGATGTTATCCAGGGGATCGCCGCATACGCGCCGAATAAGGCCTCGGCCCTTTCCCTCCGGGTGTTGCATGAAATTTCGAGGGCATCGAACCCCATCTCGTCGGAAATAAACCCGAGCTGTGAAATGACACTGAAAGACCCCCTGTCTATATGGCTCGCTACGGCAAGGCCCCCGAAAGAATGGATGGCGTCCACCAGGTCCTTCAGGTGAAGCCCCGTCGTGGTGATGAGGAGCCGCGGGTTGAACCTGATAATTTCGTCCTCTTCATTCACAACAAGCTGGTATCCCAGGAACCGCTCATCATTGAGGCCTTCGGACAGGTTCCTGTACACAACATCCTGCATTGCCACGGCACTCCCGACAGAGCCGAACAAAGCCAGCACATGGGCCTCTTCGTAGGAGGTTATTTCCATGGCGGGAAGCACGGTAATCCCTTTGCTTTGCGCTATCCTGCCTGCAACTTCAAGGTTTTCGGCAGAATTATGATCAGCTATGGCAATTATCCCGAGCCCCCTTTCGACTGCCCCATCGATTATCCTCCGGGGGGTCATGTCAGGTTCAGCGCACGGTGAAAGGCAGGAGTGGATATGCAGGTCGGCGGGACATCTCTTCATCACGAGGTCACGGAGCACATGCGCCCGTTCACCCGCCTGTGCCCGTATGCCGCGGCTGGGGCGGTCGCCCTGCCGGGGCCGGACTCACTTATCGCTCCCGCTCATAAGCAACTGGTAGAGCCTGCCCGCAATATCGAATGTGGAATGTGGGCTGGTCAGGATGGTTACCTTCTCCATCTCGGCCTTCTTCACGGTTTCAGCCTCAGGGGTCCTGTTATTAGTTATAATCACCCCTGAAATGCCCTTGATCACCGCTACGGCGACGACATTAGGGTGGGTCTGCAGGGTTACCCACAGATCATGGTCTTTACTGTTGGCCATGACATCAGAGAGAAGATCGCTGATATAGCAGCCGGCAACATCTTTTTGCAAATCCCCTTGTGCCTTAACATCCAGCCCGAGCTTTTCAACAATGTCATGTATTGTCAGCATAGTTCTCCTCGGTCAAAAAGATATTAATCTCGAGAGTGGTCCCCTCGCCCACAACAGAATCCAGTTTGAAAGCATCGGCGTTCCTCTTTATGTTCGGAAGCCCCATGCCTGCGCCCCATCCCATCTCTCTGACCCAGTCAGGCGCTGTAGAATATCCTTCCTGCATTGCCAGGTCAATATCTTCTATGCCGGGCCCCATGTCCGTAACATCTATGTGAATCTTTGCGGGAGTGACCTCGTAATGCAGGGTCCCTGCGACGGCATGGATTATAACGTTCATTTCCGCTTCAAAAGCCGCTATTGATGCGCGCCGGACTATTCCCTGCGGCACTCCGAGACTCATGAGCACGGTTTTCAGCTCGCTCGAAGCCGCACCTGCGCCGGCAAAGGCCCCTCCCATCAGTTGAAAGCACCCTTCTATGGTGCGCCTGTTACTTGCCATTCACGCAACTCTTCAGCCCCTTTGCATACAGCATACCGCATACGGTAAACATCGGCAATTCGGTGGACAGCAGGGTAATATGCTTTTTTTCCGCCATCGCTGTCATTTCCTTTTCTATCTTTTTGCCCAGGACCACCATGACCACCGGGATATCGGCTATTTCAGCAGTCATGATCACCTGGGACTGGTTCAGCGATGTCACCAGGAGTTCCCCTTTTTTCGCAAAATGCAGCACGTCGCTCATCATGTCGGTAGTGCATACGGCGGTGATATCGAAAGACTCGTCTTTTTCCTTTACAACGATTCTTCCGCACACCAACTCCACTACACCGGACAGTTCCATAACGTCTTCTTTCCCTGCACGAAAGCTATTGATACGGCATCAGGATGCCTGAAAGCGCTAGGCCACAGGCAGCCGTATGAAAAAGCTTGCGCCGCGGCCCTGATTGTTTCTTGCAAATATCTGGCCCTCGTGCTTTTTTATGATTCCGTAGCTTACTGCAAGGCCGAGGCCCGTGCCCTTGCCCACCGGTTTTGTGGTAAAAAAAGGCTCGAATATTTTGCCGACATTCTCTTCCGGGATGCCCGGCCCTGAATCGGCAAACTCCAGTTCAATGAATTTACTCCCGGCGTCCTCAACTACCCGAGAGGCTATCTTTATTTTGCCCTTCTCCTCCATTGCATCGGCCGCATTCAGCAGGAGGTTTACGAACACCTGCTGGATCTGGGTCGCATCAATGCTTATTTCAGGAAGAGTTTTATCGAGCTGGATGTCAAAAGCGATGTTGTAGAATTTCGCCTGGTTCCTCACCATTGCCAGTATGTTTTCGATCAGCACGTTGGCATCGACTCTGATCTTTTCAGATGCGGTCTTTCTGGAGAAGCCGAGCAGCCCCTTGATGATCTTCGAGCACCTTTCCGCCTGGTCGATAATGATATTCAGGTCCTCAATGTCCTGGGCATTCCCGGCAGGCACGCGTTTCAGCATTAAATGGGCAAAGGTCACGATCCCGGTCAGTGGGCTGTTGATCTCATGCGCGACACCGGCCGCCATCCTTCCCAGGGAGGCGAGCTTCTCCGTATTGATCAGCTGCTCCTGGGCCTTGTATATTTCCGCGGTCTTTTTCTGGACCTCGTCCTCCAGGCTCCTTGTCCAGTTCTCCATCTTCTCTTTGTACTGCATTAACTCTTCCGCCATGGAGTTGAAGGAACGGGCCAGCACGCCCATCTCATCTTTTGTGTTGAGATTTATCCTGAATTCCATGTCCCCTTTCGACAGTTTGTTCATGCCGTCCACGAGGAGGTAAAGGGGCCGTGTGACAATGTTGTAGAGGATCAGGCAGAGGGAGAAGGATGTAATGATTACAAAAGAGCCGCCGTACAGCAGGATCTCTTCGAGCCTGCTGTACGGGTTTTTGGTAATAAAGACGTAAGCGAAAACCAACCCTACGGTAAGCATCATGATGCCTATTGCCAGGATCAGCTTGCCTGAAAGCGAATTCAGCTTTTTATGCACTATGTAGATC
>JAJZPZ010000188.1 GCA_021847795.1 Nitrospirota bacterium | reverse complement strand
GTATGGACAGCAGATAGTAGTCCTGCAGATCGCTGATCAGGGCCTTTGTATTCAAGAATCAATCTCCCCGGTGTCAAAGGATGAAGGTTCCACCCTCTTCCATCTCCTGTGTATCCAGAGCCATTCGGAAGGATGCTGCTTTATGTAATCCTCGATAAACCCGGAAAATCTTTTTGTGTCCTCGATCACGGCCTTTTCGTTGTCTTCATCGCGGGCCAGCTGGATTTCAGGATAAAAACAGACGACGTGCCTGTCTCCCTCCCTGTTGATAAACGCGGGGAGCACAGCCGCCCCTGTCTTTCTGGCGATAAGTGCGGGCATCTTGGTTGTCCATGCCCCCCGTCCCAGGAACTCCAGGACATAGCCCTCTTCCCTGACAACAGCCTGGTCCATGAGTATCCCGATCACCCCGTTCTTCCTGAGTTCTGAAAGCACGTCTTTCAGGGCGCCTTTCTTGTAGATAATCCCGTTGCCGTACCGGGACCTGGCCCTCTCGATAATGGTATTCATATAGGGGTTGTTCTGGGGGCGCGCAATAGAAGAAATCCTGTCGAATTTGACCCCGAAGGAAATCGCCATCAGCTCCCAGTTGCCGCAGTGCCCGGTAATGAAAATTACTCCCCTGCCCTTGGCCTTTGCCTTCAGGTAGTGCTCGCGGCCCCTAACCTCGACGTTATCAATAATGCCCCTGCCCAGGCCGTAATAGATCTTTGCTATTTCAACAAAGGATTTGCCGAGATTGATAAAACTCTTTTTTGCGATGGCTTCCGGGGGCTCCGAGGCTTCCAGCGCTCCGGCCCCGATGGCCTTCCCGATGTTGTCGGCTGCGATCCTGCTCCTGCTCCCCCAGAGATGAAAAAGCAAAAGGCCGAGGGTACCCCCGACCTTCAAAGCGACTCTCCTGGGCATCACGGCAACCGGAAAGGACAGAGAGAAAAAAAGAACGACCTCCAGCAGCCTTCTTACACTTCTCATGTACTACCGCAGACTCTCCTCTTCGTTTTTATGAGCGATTCCCGGTGAACGGATAAACCCTTGAGATTGCAGGTCCCGTGATTTGGGGCTCACAATCAACGGATTTTTTACCGTCATTGCGAAGGTCCTTACCTGAAGCAATCTCGCCTTTTACCCCGGGAATTGCCGCTTTATGATTTCCCTTTTATATTTTCAAGGGCAGTTGACAGTTCATCGATCCTCTTCAGCAGGTAGCTCATCGCCTCCTCGCGATGGGGTCCTCCGTCAGTCGTGCCGGGCGCTGCAACGGCTTCAGGCGCCTGCTCTTTTTTCTTCTCCATGGCCGCAGATATCTCCTCAAGCCTCTTCATGACAAGGTAGTTGAGCGTTCCTTCCGGGTACGTTCCATCCTCTTTCATCTCCCCTATGGCCATTCCTGTAAGCAATTCCAGCCCCTCTTCGGCCTTGTCGATGGGGTAAATGAGGAACTTGCCTTCCGTAACAGCGTCCACCACGTCCTGCCTGAGCATGAGGTGCTTTACGTTTCTCCTGGGGATGATCACGCCGTGGTCACCGTTGAGGCCCCTGCTCTTGCAGAGATCGAAAAAGCCCTCTATCTTCTGGTTGACCCCGCCGATGGGCTGGACATCCCCATTCTGGTCCATGGAGCCCGTTATGGCAAAGCTCTGCTTCAAGGGCACTCCTGAGATGCTGCTTAAAAGGACATAAAGTTCCGCGCAGCTGGCGCTGTCGCCCTCGATCATGTCGTACAACTGCTCAAAAGTTATGTAGGCGGAAAGGCTGATGGGCTTCCGTGTGGCATACTTGCTCCCCAGATAGCTGGTGATGATCATGATCGCCTTTTCGTGGATCTTGCCGCTCATCTTCGTCTCGCGCTCGATGTTCACAACACCGGCCCTTCCGGTATAGGTCCTTGCGGTTATCCTCGACGGCTTCCCGAAACTGTAATCTCCCATGGACAACACGGCGAGCCCGTTCACCTGGCCGACCAGGGAACCCGAGGTGTTCACGATCAGCGTATCTTCCATGGTCGCTTCCCTGAGGCGCTCCTCCATCCTGTTCACCCGGAGTATTCTCTCGTCAATGGCCTTGACCACATGCTCCGACTTCACCACAGGACTGCTCTCCTTCTGCGCCCAGTAGTGGGCTTCACGCACAAGGTCAGCCACATAGCTGAACTTCGTCGACAGTTTCCCCTGGTGGTCCGCCAGCCTCGAACCGTACTCGACAACTTTTGAAACACCGCTCCGGTCAAAGGGCAGAAGTTTTTCCTCTTTCTGGCAGGTCGCGACAAACGAGGCGTACTTCCCCATGTTTTCTGCAGTCCTGTCCATCCTGCTGTCGAAATCCGCCTTGACCTTGAATATTTCCTTGTACTCCTCATCAAGATTGTAAAGCATGTAATAGATGTAGGGGTTGCCATGGAGAACGACTTTCACGTCCAGGGGAATGGGTTCCGGTTTCAGGCTCGTGGTGCTTACAAGCCTGTACTGCTCCAGGATGTCTTCGAGTTTGATTTCCTTGTTTCTGATGGCCCTTTTCAGCGCGTCATAGGAAAAGGGATTTCTCAGGAGGTCCAGGGCGTTTATGACGACATATCCGCCGTTTGCCTTGTGCAGGGCCCCGGCCTTGATCATGGTGAAATCGGTCACCGCCATGCCGTACTGCACCTTGTATTCCGTCCTGCCGAAGAGGTTCAGGTATGTGGGATTGCTCTCAATGACAACGGGCGCCCCCCTGGATTCCGCATTGTTCACGATCACATTAACGGTATACCGGGAAAAAGAGACCTCCTGCTTCGGCATTTTCATAAACGGCAGCGGAGGGGCCTGCTCTTCTGAGGGCTTAAAATCCTCAAGGTGGGAAAGGATGTCCTCCCTGATCGCGTTCAGGTACTCCGTTATCCTCTCATGGTCTTTATATTTTTCCTTCAGGTCCTCTATCGGGTGCCCCAGGGAACCAAGGGCGATCTCCCGCTCGAGCCTCGAAAGCATCTCCTTCACAAGCTTCTCGGCCTCTCTTACGGCCCGCACCACATCGTCAAGCTTTTCCTGCAGCAGTTTGCCGAGGTCCTCGACCTTCTTCCTTGTTTTTTCATCGAGCGCCGCGAATTCCTCTTCCGTGAGAGGATCCCCGGTCTTCTTCACGGGCACAATCAGGAGCCCCGATACGGCCTTCCTTATCGCAAACCCTTTGGACTGGGCCTCTTCCTCGAGGCTCGAAAAAAGGTCCTTCTGCTTCTGCTGGAATTCCTCTATTATCTTTCCCCTCTGCTTGTCGTATTCTTTTGATTCAAAGGCCTTCGGTATCTCGGTCCTGAGTATCTTGATAAGCTCGTTCATGTCCTGCTGGAAAATCACGGCCTTCCCGGGCTCGAGCGATACGGCCATGGGGGCATCGGGATCTTTGAAGTTGTAGACATAACACCAGTCAGGGGGGACTTTTTCCTTTGCCACCCTCTCGGACAGCAGCGCCTTGATGGTCCTCATCTTGCCGGTGCCGATATCCCCCAGTGCAAAAATGTTGAACCCCTTGCTCTCCAGGCTGAGGCCGAAGTCGATCGCTCTCAGCGCCTTTTCCTGTCCGATGGTGCCGGGGAACTCGCTGATATCCTCCGTTGTATTGAACTTAAAAAAATCCCGCTCACAGCACCTGTAGAGTTCTTCGGGCTTCAGCTTCTGTACCATATCCTCCTCCTCAATCAGTGTCGTTATTTCGTGCCGGTATCAGCGCTTCCGAAGGCACTGATACGTTCTTTTCATTTGGCCCTTGGGTGGTGGTCAAGATAGGTTTTTCTCAATCTGTCGGCAGATACCTTTGTGTATATTTGCGTCGTTGAAATATCGGAGTGCCCCAGCATTTTCTGGACAGACCTCAGATCGGCCCCGCCGTCAAGGAGATGTGTCGCAAAGGTGTGCCTGACGGCATGGGGTGTAAGCTTCACCCCTGCAGCGCTGCCGAGACGCTTCAGGGATTGCCAGAACCGCTGCCGTGTCATAGGCGCCCCCCTGTTCGTCAGGAAAAGATAGGGCGACTGCCTGCCCTTCAACAGGTTCGGCCTCAGTTCATGCATGTACTTCTTTATCCTCTCTCCTGCACGGTGATTCATCGGGACAATCCTCTCCTTTGAGCCCTTGCCGATGACCCTCAGGAAGCCGCTTTCAAAATTAATGTCATTGATCCTGATCGCTATGATCTCACTCACTCTGAGTCCGGATGCATACAGGAGTTCGAGCATTGCCGAGTCCCTGATAAACACCGTGTATTTCAATTCCACATCCATCAATTTCCTGATATCATCGATGCTCAACGCCTTTGGCAGCCTTTCCCATTGTTTGGGGGTCCTCAGCGCCTCTGTCGGATCGTCGGTTATGAGCTTTTCGACGATGAGAAACCTGCACAGCCCTTTCACGGAAGAGATGAACCTGCATACGCTCGCAGCTGAATAACCGTTGTCCTTGAGCCTGCCGATATAATCCACAATGTCGTCCCTTGTAAAGGACAGTGATGCGTGGAGCGTGATGCGCGATGAGTTGAAAGACACAGAGTCTTTATCTTTATTCTTTAACGCATCACTCATTACGCATGACGCATTACGGTCTTTGTCCTCCAGGAGGAAACTCCGGAAGCCCTTTAAATCCAAAAGATAGGACTCTACCGTGTTTTTAGTCAACCCCCTCTCGATGGAAAGATACGATGCAAATTCTTTCAGCAACGGGTCAGAAGGCGGTGACAAGTGACGAGTTGACGAGTAACGAGTGACAAGTGACGAGTTTTTGGAGTCTTTAGTCTTTAACTTGTTACTTGTTACTTGCAACTCGTCACTGTCTTTAGAGTTACTTGTTACTTGCAACTCGTTACTGTCTTCAGAGTTACTCGTTACTGATGACCCTTTCTTTTTCATATGCATATCCGCAAGCAAGGAACTCCTCTATCCCAGTGGAGATTTTCAGCTTCCTGTAGAGGATGTCGGCAAGCTGCAGCAGGTTTATCGTATCCTCCTTGTTATACATCAGCAGCAATTCCCGCGCTTCCGCGCTCCCCTTCCTCACCTGCTCCCATAACTTTACCGCATCGTAGCCGTTCATCCCCTGGACAACTTCTTCTCTTTCTATGCCGAAAAGTGTTTCCAGCTTTTTAAGGCCACCGTTGATCTCAAGCCTCCGCGCCGCAAAACAGAGATCGAAATGGGGGATGTCAAACCTTACGCCCGGGAATGACCGCAAAAGAAAAGGTATATCAAATGACGCGCCATAAAACGTTATAAGGCATTTATACCCAGCAAGCTCGCGGTTCAGGTTTTCCACGGTAAGGTTTTCCCCCCTGATAAGGTATCGCCATGCAGTGCCGTCGTAAAGACCCACCACCGTAACATACCCACCGGACCCGGGCTGGAACCCGTTCGTTTCGATATCAAGGCAAACCGCTCCGCTTTTGAATGTATCGAACAGCCTCCAGTGCTCTCTCCTCTTCATGATCCTGGCGAAGTACTCTGCATTGCCGACGCCTAGTTCCATGGAGGCCTGGGTCAACTGGTTGTCGTAGATCCGCTTCCTCTCAGGGCTGATCCCGTCTATCTCCTTTGTGTTGCAGAAATCACTCCAGCTTAAAATCCCCTTTTTCCAGATATGGCGCTCCAGCTTCTCACCAATACCGTTCAGCAACGAAAACGTATGCCGTATCACTACATAACTCCTTCCTGTTTTTGACTAATTTTATCATCCGGCGCTACAAACAACCACAATCTTGCTCTTATTATAACCTTTATCGGTGACCACTACAACATAATACGGGCCGCAACCCAGCAATTCTCATTATGGGGGGAAAAGGAGCAAATTCACTGTTGTGTATTCCGACAGGGGTATCAATGAAGGCGTTAGGGAAGGGTCATTGGCTTTTTTTCGCTTGCTGTCAGACTTCTTGATTGCT
>JAJZPZ010000020.1 GCA_021847795.1 Nitrospirota bacterium | reverse complement strand
GGTTCAGCCTATGCAGAAATACCACTGATATCTTGAAGATAACGGATTATGAAGGCGATATGCTGATCAGTGAATGCAGTTACAACTATCCAATCAGAGTTCCTGATATATCGAGGGCTGATATAGGGTATGACCGGAAGAAAGCAAAGGAACTGAAACGCCAGTACGAATAAAAATGCCCAACGCGTCGATGAATAAGCAGGCAGATGAAACGAAAGGAGGGGTTTCACCTGCCTTGCAACAACCAGGGTGGAATGATTATCACATATCATCCCGAAATATTAACCAGCTCGGGGTGGTCAAAATTCGGTTATCGCAAGTGGTCAAATTTCGGTTGCTTTTTCCAGCCTCGGCCTCATTGAAGCACCAGTTGCCGCAATAGGAGGGGGTGAACCATGGCAGTTTTCCGAGGTAGCAATGCCTCGGCCTCATTGAAGTCATTAGAGGGGATTATCCTCAGAGGCGGAAGCTTCTGGATTTTTCCTTCTACCGGGGAAAAAGGCGAAGCAGGAATAAGAATACATCCCAAATCCCGCTCTATTGACGGCCTCAATAATTAAAACGATTCCGCCTCCCGGCAGAAGGTTTTTACCAGGGCGCCTCGCCTGTCAGGTACTTGTTGATGTCCGCTGCAGCGCGCTTGCCTGCGCCCATTGCGCTGATTACTGTCGCTGCGCCGGTGACTACGTCACCGCCTGCCCATACGCGGAGCTTTTTGGTCCTTCCCGACGCGGTATCTGCAACAGCGGTGCCGTGTTTGGTCCTTTCCAGCCCTTCTGCATCCACGAAGACCAGCGGGTTCGGGCTGGTGCCCAGGGCCATGATCACGGTGTCCACTTCCATCTCGAATTCAGAGCCGGCAATGGGCACCGGTTTCCGTCTTCCCGAGGCATCAGGCTCTCCCAATTCCATGCGGATGCAGCGCATGGCCCTTACCCTGCCGCTGCTGTCACCCAGAATCTCCAGGGGATTGGTCAGGAGGTCGAAGATTACCCCCTCTTCCTCTGCATGGTGCACTTCCTCGCCCCTGGCAGGGACTTCTTCCCTGGACCTGCGGTAAACGATATGCACTTCTCCCGGCGCGTCGCCTGTCTGCTTTGCAGAGAGGGACTGTATGCGGGCGCTGCACCGGGCTGAGTCCATGGCCACGTTTCCCGCTCCGACAACCGCTACTTTCTTCCCGGCCTTTACCGGGGTGTCGTAATTCGGGAAAAGATATGCCTTCATCAGGTTTACACGGGTGAGAAACTCATTTGCCGACATCACCCCGTTGAGGTTGATGCCGGGAATCCTCATGAAAGAGGGCAGCCCTGCTCCGGTTCCCAGGAAAACGGCGTCGTATCCGGCGAGCAACTCGTCGAGCGTGATGGTGCGTCCGACTACATGGTCATTCCTGATATCAATGCCCAGGCACTGCACTGCATAATTGATCTCTCCATGCACAACGCCTTTAGGAAGGCGGAATTCGGGAATGCCGTAAATAAGCACGCCGCCGGGGTCGTGAAGGGACTCGAATATGGTCACTTTATGCCCTGCACGCGCTACATCCACAGCGCAGGTCAGGCCTGCGGGGCCGGAACCCACAACTGCGACCTTTTTCCCGGTGGCAGGAGAACTCACCAGCGGACAGGTGCGATGTGCAAGTTCATAATCTCCCACGAACCGTTCGAGACGCCCGATGGCTACGGGCTCTCCTTTCTTGCCGACAATGCATTTCCCTTCGCATTGTGACTCCTGCGGACAGACCCTGCCGCAGATGGCGGGTAGATTGTTTTTCACCTTCATTGCCTCGACCGCCTTTGCCATGTCGCCTTCACGCAGGGCCTTTATAAACCGGGGAATGAGCACACCGACAGGGCATCCTTCGGAGCAGGCGGGTTTTTTGCACTGCAGACAGCGCTCGGCCTCCAGGCGTGCCGTACTTTCCGTATATCCGAGGGCGACTTCATCGAAGTTTCCCCTGCGCACTGCACCGTCCTGGTTCGGCATAGGCTGGCGCGGAATTTTCTTTCTTTCCTGTGGATTCAGTTCAGCCATTTATTTCCCTCCTTCCGCCGCTGCTTTTTCGAGATTGCAGGTGTGATTTTTATAATGATCTACAGCAGCCTTCTCTTCATCACGGTAAAACTGCAGTCGCGACAGCAGATTGGTCCAGTCTACCTTGTGCCCGTCGAA
This sequence comes from Nitrospirota bacterium, assembly GCA_021847795.1. Taxonomy (GTDB): domain Bacteria; phylum Nitrospirota; class Thermodesulfovibrionia; order Thermodesulfovibrionales; family Dissulfurispiraceae; genus JAMCVZ01. The sequence continues at coordinate 30,538 of JAJZPZ010000020.1, read as the reverse complement.
TTCCGGGCCATCAACACAGACGAACTGCGCGCCGTCTTCCAGCAGCACGCGGCAGCCGCCGCACATGCCGGTCCCATCGATCATGACCGTATTAAGGCTTACCATGGTCGGGATGCTGAAGGGTTTCGTGGTCGTCGCCACAAACTTCATCATAATGGCCGGCCCGATGGCCCATACCTTTGCCACAGGACGGTTCTTATCTTCGAGGATTTCCCTGAGGGGGTCTGTTACCAGCGCTTTGCGGCCATGGGAGCCGTCGTCAGTGCAGATATGCAGTTCATCGGATACTGCCCGCATTTTATCTTCCCAGAACAAGAGGTCCTTGTTCCGCGCGCCGATAATAGAGATGACCTTGTTCCCGGCTTCCTTGAGGGCGCGTGCTATGGGATAGATCGGGGCGATGCCCACTCCGCCGCCTACGCACACTACTGTCCCGAAATCGGATATCTCGGTGGGGTGCCCTAGGGGGCCGACAAAGGTGGAAAGCGTATCTCCGGCCTTCATGCCGCCGAGTTGTATGGTGGACTTTCCCACCTCCTGAAAGATAATGGTTATAGTGCCTGAACTGCGGTCATAATCCGCTATGGTAAGTGGAATGCGCTCTCCGTTTTCATTGATCCGAACAATGATAAACTGGCCGGCTTTTGCTTTCCGGGCAACATGGGGAGCATGGATTACCATGAGTTTCGTTACATCACTCAGGGTTTGTTTATCCAGAATTTTATACATGAGAAGCCTCCTTTATGTAGTTTACTATTTTAAAATAAATGCTTATAAGGTTGAAAGGGGAAGTGAGCGAGGACAGATGTATATGATAAATCATTATTATTTTTCTTTGCCTTGCGACTAATAGATGCATAAGTATTACTTATGACAGGATAGCACATATAACGAACATGCGTCTATCTTTTTGAACAGGATAAGGCATCGCGGAGAAAGGCTTCACGCCGGACTCTCCCGCCATCCGGAAGGTATGGGAAGGGCTGAACTGTCTGCCCGGCCCTTGCCTGCCGTTTCCTTCTGTTGACACCGCCGTCCCCAAAACCGTAAAATATCAGACTTATAGGGTTGCAATATAAATGAATATTTAGGGGACTACAGGTATGGACGGAAAAAAGAAAATTCTCAAACTTGGACTTCCTAAAGGGAGCCTGCAGGAGTCTACCTTGCGGCTTTTCAGAAAAGCAGGGTACCATATAGGGGTATCTTCGAGGTCCTATTATCCTGCCTTCGATGATCCTGAAATCGAATCCATGCTTATCAGGGCACAGGAAATGGCCCGGTATGTCGAGGACGGGGTCCTTGATTGCGGGCTTACGGGGCTTGACTGGATCCTGGAGCAGCATGCCGATGTGGTGGAAGTCGCTGAACTGAATTACGCAAAAGAGGGCTTCAGGCCGGTACGCTGGGTTGTTGCTGTCCCCAATGATTCGAAGATAAGGACCGTTAAAGACCTTGAAGGCAAACGCGTCGCTACGGAACTTGTGGGCTTTACGAAAAGGTATCTGAAAACAAAGGGCATAAAGGCTGAAGTAGACTTCTCCTGGGGCGCAACAGAGGTAAAGCCGCCTTACCTGGCAGACGCCATTGTGGAACTGACCGAGACCGGTATATCCTTGCGGGCAAACAATCTGCGGATTGTGGAGACTATCATTGAGTCGACAACCAGGTTCATAGCAAGTAAGAAGGCATGGAACGATCCCTGGAAGAAAAGGAAAATGGAGAACATAGCGCTGCTTCTGAAGGGAGCGCTTGCTGCTGAAGAGAAGGTCGGCCTGAAGATGAATGTCCCTGAGAAATCATTTAAGAAGGTTTTAAGCCTGCTTTCCGCAATGCACTCCCCGACGGTTTCTCCTCTTTCCGATACCGGGTGGTACGCGATTGATGTGGTGATAGATGAAAGGACAGTTAGAGACATTATCCCGAAGCTTAAAAGCGCCGGTGCATCGGGCATTGTCGAGTATCCGTTGAACAAGGTAATACCGTAAAGACAAGTAAGAAATGGGAACTAAGCGGTAAGAAGTGAAGGTTTAAAGCGCTTTTTATTATTCCTTGACCTTTCACTTCCTGTTTCTTGCTTGGTACTTGGTAGTCATATGACTGAATCTACAAATCCATATAGTGTAAAAATCCCTGTGTTCGAAGGCCCGATGGACCTGCTGCTCCATCTTATCAAACAGGACAAGATAGACATCTACGACATCCCGATTGCCCAGATAACACGGCAGTACCTCGAATTCCTCGAAATCATGAAAGAGCTGAATCTCGAAATCGCAGCGGAATTCCTTGTTATGGCGGCAACCCTTATCTATATAAAATCCCGCATGCTGCTTCCCCCGGACGAAACTATCGAACCTGAGTCCCAGGAGGACCCCAGGGCCGGCCTTGTCCGGAGGCTCCTTGAGTACCAGGCATTCAAGGAGGCATCGGTTACCTTGCGGGAAAGGGAAGATCTGTGGACGAATATATTTTCAAGGGAGCCGATGGCGGAGGAGGAAGGTTCTCCGGAACCTGATCTATACCTGTTCGACATAAATCTTTTCGATCTCATGGGCATATTGAAGAAGATCCTGAAGAAGGCGCCGCCTGAAGCCCTCAGGATAACAAGGGAAACCCTCACGGTAAAGGATAAAATCGCCATGATCATCGAGAAGATGGAGACCGGGCAGACCGTGAGGTTCGAAGACCTCTTCATGGCCCCTGAAAGCTCTTCCGATGAGAATTCTCCCGGGCGCCTGCTCACGCGGGTAGAGATAATCGTCACCTTCCTTGCCCTCCTCGAAGTATTGCGGCTCGGGCTTGTGCGGGCATACCAGGACAGGGAATTCGGCACCGTGTGGATCATGCAGCACTCCCAGGAGCCCGGGAACTGAAAGCCCCTTCGCCGCAGCTTGCAAAAACCTATCCTCAACCAGCCGCTTCTTCTACAGCGCCTTTCCTGTTCAAACAGCGTCAAAGGGAGCCGTAAACCGCATAACCGGCTATAACGCAGAAGTTTTTTGGTTTTTCTCCGATAAATTGTATATAATGGTAACCAATAAAAAGGCGAAGGTTTGCACGCGATCCCCTTTTTATCACAGCTTTCTTTTCACAGAATTCTCCGGCACAGGTGAAGCATGAAATTTTCTGGAATCATATATGGGATTTTTTTGGTTGTCCTGCCGGTGACCATAGCAATTTCAGGCTGCGAGTCTCTTAAATCATCCCGGGCCATTCTTCCCATGAAGGAGTATGAAAGGATGATCGTCGGAAGGCTCGATGCCCAGTATGTCGGCACACAGAACTGCCTTTCCGCCTGCCATTATCACGATGAGATACGGCATAATCTTGATGCGAGCACAATGGGGGTCCAGCTTTCCAGGAAATCCGGCATGCCGCTGGTGAACTGTGAGTCATGCCACGGTCCCGGCAGCCTTGCCATAGAGGGGATAACGCCTGAAAAGGTCGAGATGGACGCAAAGAACGGAAAGCAGACCGCGTGCAACTATACCACCCTGATCGATATAAAGAACCTTCCGGCACAGGCGCAATCTCTCATATGCCTCAAGTGCCATACGGCCAATGCAACCTTTAACCTTCACAACTGGAACGCAGGCGCCCATGCGTTCAGCGACGTCTCCTGCATCTCCTGCCACAGCATATGCAGCGCCTTTAAAATGGGAAAATATGATCTGAAGGTGCAGCCAAAGGATACGGCCGAGATGTGCTACAAGTGCCACCAGGACGTGCGGGCAGAGTTCTCCCTGCCCACGCACCATCCCGTTCCGGAAAAAAAGCTTTTCTGCACAGACTGTCACGATGCCCATGGAACGAACAATGACAAGCTGTTGAGAAAGGAGACGGTGAAACAGACCTGCGCCATGTGCCACGCTGATAAGGAGGGCCCCTTTGTTTACGAACACGCTGAAATCACCGAGGACTGCACGACCTGCCACAACCCCCACGGTTCTGTAAGCAATAATCTCCTCATCCTCCGTGAGCCCTTCCTGTGCCTGCAATGCCATCAGGGGCATTCGACTTCGGCTGCCTCTGCGATGGAAAGGAAGGGCGCCTACTACACACAATGTACGTACTGCCATTCGCGGATACACGGGACAGACCTCCCCTCGGCAAGCGGAAAGGGAAAGTTTACTCAATAGAGCGGAAAAGAGGAGGAAGAGTATTAATAAGTTCATTTTTTTAGTAGTCTTTTCGCTGCTGTTCCCGCATGCTGCTTTTGCGAATGACGCCGGCACAGAGGACGGCATTCCAGGGGAAGAGATGTACGAGGAGGAGCCTGAGGCATATGTATTCCCCGCAATAACGCCCGTATTGTCTGCTTTTACCGGATACGGGTTTGTTGACGCGAAAGGCTCTGCGCGGGGCAACGAATATGAGTATCTGCACAATTCCATTCTGCTGGGCGGAGAGCTGAAAGTCTTTTCGTTCCCCCATAGATTGCACCTTGACCTCGACCTCAGGAACAAAAATGATTACGTTGGAGAAGCCAGTTACGCTTTCAAGGACATTGTCTCCTTCAGAGAGATAAACAGGGCACTGTTCCATAACCTTGACAATATCACCCTCAAGGACCTCGACCCTGTTACACCGTCGCCGGGCGTTGATATCAGGGATGCGGGGAAAGAATACGGGCTGAAGGCCGGCTTGAACAGTTTCCTCCTGAGGCTGAAAACGCCTGATTTCCCCTCTCACTTTTACATTGACGGCAGCCTGATTGAAAGAAAGGGTGTCCAGCAGCAGATAAGCCTGTCGGGGTCCGGCTATTTTAACGACATTGTGAGGAAATCCCGGCAAAGGGACATCGATTGGGAAACGAGAACGGTAACAGTAGGAGTAAACAGCCATCTCGGCCCTTTTGAGCTGGATATCTCGCACGGCGAGAAGCGATTTGATGCCGGAGGAGATAAGGTCCTGTATGAGGATTATGCCGCCGCAAACTCGGCGGCGCCGCGGGGTGCAGGAAGGTATCCGTACAGTTTAGTGCCTGAGCTGAGGGGCTCGACCAATACAATAAAACTCCACACTTCATACACAGGGGGAATAGTCGCCGCAGCGACCTTGTCGCAGACCGACAGGGAGAACAGGGACAGCGGCGCAAAGGCAGATTACCTTATAGGGAATGGAGAGATAACATGGGCGCCGGTTGCGAAGCTGGCATTCTTTCTCAAATACAGGCATAAGGAAACGGATTCCGACAATCCGGATGCCGTTACTTTACGGGACATAAACGATCCGGCCAACAGCTATGCCTACGGGGTAAGGCCGTCCATCTCATCCAAAACCGATACCGCTTCGACGGCAATGCGCTACCGGCTGCTCGCGGCGGTAACGCTGAGATCCGAATACACATACGAAACTGTACGCAGAGAAAACGCGAACCAGTGGGCCGTTCCGGACTCAACTCAGAGGCATGTGTTTTCGCTGTCGGCTGATTCGAGGGTCTTGAAGAACCTGAGCCTGAAGACGCAGTATACCCACCGGGAGATACATAACCCTGCCTACAATACAGAGCCCGACCGGTCTGACGAGGGCAAAATATCACTTTCCTGGATCCCCCTGCAAAGAATCAATACGCTCCTTGTCTACAGCCTCTCGGAGGAAAAGAGAGATGCCCTGCTCTATGTCGACCGGTCAGGCGCTGTCGTAACGAGCCCCGGAAAAAGGGATGTGCAGAGAGATAAGGTGTTTGGAAGCGTTTTGTTCCTATTGAATGATAACCTGTCGCTGAATACGGCCTACCTGTATATGCGTTCGCGAACGCAGCAGGATGTCGCTTACCGGTCTAACTCGGCGAATGCTTTCGATACTCAGGTTCCCTACAAGGAAAAAGCACATAACTATTCCGTGGACCTCAGCTACATACCATGGGAAAACGTGAATATCAATGCCGGGCTTAGCCAGACAATAAGCAGCTCACGGTTTTTCCCGGGCGCTGGGGACCTTCTTGAGCCCGTCTCCATAGATTCCTTTTCCGAGCTTAAAATAAAAGAGACAACCCTTTTGCTTTCCGGCGGGTATAAATTCAAGGGCGGTCTCCAACTGGGGGTTGCCTATAACTACCGGACTATCAAGAATGAGCTTGACAACTCCTTCAATGACTGGGAAGACGGCATCTCACATGCCCTTATGCTTACGATCTCGAAGAGGTGGTGATTGAGCACCGGTAATATTTTCCTGCCACGGCTTAAGAGGAAAAGCCTTAGCTGTTTTCTCGGCTCCGTTTTTCTTGCATATCTTGTTTTATTGTTTCTCCACCCTGCCGCCTTTGCCGGAGGAAAAAGCATCGGTATCATCATTACGGGTGACGGCAGGTATTACCGGGAGATGCAAAATGCCTTTATGGCAAAGCTCGGCAGGGAGGGATATGACGACAAGGTAAGAGTGATCGTACAGAAGCCCTACCCTGACAATGTCTCCCTGAGCAATGCAGTCAGGAAACTTATGGCAATTGATGTCGATCTCATCATTACCTACGGCACGGCTGCGACTATGGCCGCTTTCCGTGAGAAGACAAAAATACCTGTTGTGTATGCAGGCGTTTATGAGCCCATTGCCTCGAAACTCCGGGATGCAAATATGACAGGAGTGAGCGCAAGACCTTCTGTTTCGAGCCTGCTGCGCTATGTGAGGGGAACGACATCCCTCAAAAACATCGGGATTATTTACAACTCGGCAGAGGAAGATTCCCTGTTCCAGGCAAGGGAGGTATATAAGATGTCCGGACAGTACGGGCTTAGAAGCGAGTCCATAAACATCCGGGGGGTCCGCGCGATAAAAGCGGCTCTCGCAGGCAGGAAGCTGGACGCCCTCTTCATCACGAGCAGTTCTCTTGCAGAGATGGCCTCTTCCGAAATAGAGGAATTTTCGAGGACATACAGGATCCCCACTGCATCCCTGGTGCCCGGCAGGAGCTTCCTCATAACCCTGTGCGCCAACCCGAGGGACCTGGGGGAAAAGGCTGCGGAGAGGGCGATAAAGATCCTGACCGGCACCCATCCGGAAAAGATCGCCAGGACCAGTTCAAATGATACGGAACTGGTTTTTAATCTTAAAGAGGCAGTGAATATGGGATTCGATATCCCTGCCGCACTGGTAACAGAGGCAACGAGGTTGATAAAATGAGTATGATCAGGTCGGTAAAGGTATTCATATTATGTATGGTGATCCTGGCGATTCCTGCGAAGGCATTTTGCCGGAATGAGCTGCTTATCGGGCTCATCCCGGAGGAGAATATCTTTGATCAGGTTAAGAAGCATAAGCGCCTGGCGGAGTATTTGTCCGGCAAACTCGGGGTAAAGGTCAGATTGACAATCCTGTCCAGGTACGGCGATATTATCGACAAATTCAAGTCCAGAAGGATGGATGGGGCGTTTTTCGGAGATATTACGGGCTTTGTCGCTATGGACAAGCTCGGAGTGGAGCCGGCGGCAAGGCTTGTAACCCTTGCAGGGAAGTCCACGATTCAGGGCTATATCTTTGTGAGAAAGGACAGCGGCATAAAAACAGTGAGGGACATGAAGGGAAAGAGAATAGCCTTTGTAGACCCCCTGACGGCAACAGGTTACCTGTATGCCGTTTCCTTCTTCAAGGAAAAAGGCATTCATGACCTGCACGGGTATTTTAAGGAGCAATATTTTACCGGCAGTCATGATTCCGTTATATATTCCGTGCTCGACAACAGGGCGGATGTCGGGTGCGCAGAAGACAGTGTGTATGAAAACATGGTGGAAAAGGACCCGTCGATACGTGCCGAACTGACCATTCTTGCCGCGTCAAAGGATTTCCCGTCGAGCACCCTTTTCCTCAGAAAGAACATGCCTGCACAGATGAAAGCAGGGATCAGGAATGCCCTTATGCATATGGGGGATGATGCCGAAGGCAGAATGGTCCTGGCCAAAATGAAGGCCCTGAGGTTTGCCGACGCCCGGAAAAGGGATTTTGCCACGGTGAAGGAACTCATAAGGGATACGGGATTCGGCATGAAGAGTTACCGGGCGGAAGGGGCCTCTGAAAGCAGATGAAAAAGAAGCTTATAATATATCTTTTCGCGCTCTTTCTCCTGTTCTCACTGGGGGTAGGGCTGAGCATATACAATACGTACAAGATAAGCAGGGACATTGAGTCCGTTATCAGTCTTCACAGGGTCGAGATCATCCGCCAGAACCTGGTTATCAATGCCCAGACGGTACAGGGGAACCTCTATATCACGGGGACCACATTCGGCAAGGAACTGGATGTGATAGTCGATAATGTCATTGCCCTCGATGATGCCGCGCGGAACTGCCTGAACTGCCACCATAATAAAAACATAACAGGAAGGCTCAACCAGATCGTCCATACGGTAGACCAGTACAAGCAGGCAATCAGCTCCCTGATAACGACCACGGCCAATGAGCAGAGAGTGGAACGGCTGAAGATGGTTGCAATAGGGATCGGAGATTCGCTTCTTTCAAAAACCCAGGAAATGTCGTTTGTAGCAGAGAGGAGCCTCAATGCAAAAACAATCCGGGCGCTTGAAAAGATCAACAGCTCGAGGTTCATACTCCTGGCCACGATTATCTTTTCAGGCCTGATGGGGTTCCTGCTTTCCCTCAGGCTTACCGGGATGATAACAAAACCGATAACCGAGTTGGTGAATGCAACGAGGATGATCGCGAGCGGCAATCTCGGGTATTCGATAGCATACTCCGATAAGACCGAATTCGGAGAGCTTGCAAGGAACTTCAACGCCATGAGCACGGCATTGAAAGAGGGGCATGAAAGCATTTACCGGCAGCAGGAAAAGATCACAGAGAGCGAATGGAAATTCAGGACACTTTCCGAGTTTACCTATGACTGGGAATACTGGATCAACGAGAAAAAAGAGATGGTTTTTATTTCAGCCTCCTGCGCGCGGATAACCGGGTACTCCCAGGAGGAGTTCATCAGTAACCCCGGGCTTTTGTCCGACATCATCCACCCGGAGGACAAGCACCTGTTCGATGAGCATATGAGCAACCCGGAGGCGCCCCGCCACGGGGAAATGGAGTATCGCATCGTCACAAAAACAGCCCAGGCAAAATGGCTGTCCCACGTCTGCGGCCCGATCTATGTAGGCGACAGGTTCCTCGGCAGGCGCGTCAGCAACAGGGATATTACCGACAGGAAGCGGCTTGAGGAACAGCTCACACAATCGCAGAAGATGGAATCTCTCGGCCTCCTTGCAGGGGGGATCGCGCATGACTTCAATAATCTCCTTACGTCGATCCTCGGCTATTCATCCATGCTGGAGGAGGAACTGAGCGAGAGCGATGAAAGGAAGAGGCGATATGTCCGCCAGGTGCTTGAGGCATCTGAAAGGGCGCAGAAGCTTACTTCAAGCCTTTTGGCCTTCAGCAGGAAGCAGATCATGAAGCCCAGCAGGATAAGCCTGAACACGGTGGTAACGAATATCGCCGGCCTGCTGAAAAGCCTTATCAGCGAGGATATAGAACTCATAATCAACTGCTCGGGCACGGAATCCCCTGTCTTCTCGGATCCCCACCAGATCGAGCAGGTCATCATGAACCTGGTGACCAATGCGCGGGATGCGATGCCGACGGGTGGAAGGCTCGTCATAGGGACAAACCCCGTGCTGCTCAACCCCGAATTTGCCGGGCAATACCGGGTAGCGCCCGGAAGGTACATGATGCTCTCCATAAGCGACACCGGGCTGGGCATAGACAGCAAAGATGTCCCCCATATATTCGACCCGTTTTTTACGACAAAAGAAAAAGGCAAAGGCACCGGCCTCGGGCTTGCAATGGTATACGGGATAATCCAGCAGAACGGTGGGTTTATCGACGTATATTCCGAAAAGGGCTGGGGAACGACCTTCAAGATATATCAGCCTGTAACTGAAGATTCGCAGGACGACGTGCAGTGGGTGACTGAAGACGTCCGTTCAAACACCGATATAAGGGGGAACGAGACGATCCTCATAGCAGAGGATGAGCTGTCGATAAGGAACTTCATGGAGGATATCCTTAAGTCTTACGGATATCATGTGATCATCGCAGCGGACGGAGTGGATGCCTTAAGGAAGTACAGGGAAAATAAAGAGAGCATAGACATGGTTATCCTGGACGTTGTTATGCCCGGCAAGAACGGCAAGGAAGTCTACGATTCCATTCGGGAGATGAGCCCGGATACCAGGATCCTCTTCATGAGCGGATACACCCAGGATATCCTCACCTCGCGTGGCATATATGAAGAGGGACTGGATTTTATCTCCAAGCCGCTTGACGTGCTGAGCCTGATGCTCAAGATAAGGGATATTCTTGACAGGGCATAGGTGTCTGCATACCTTTCCATAAGGCTTCGGGTATCATGTTTTGCTTGCTGAAGGCGGAGCGGATGGATAGCACTGTACGATCAGCATAGAGACTGCAGGGGGCCCAGGAATCCTCCTCAAGGCCGCCTGCCATGTTCCTCATGAAGCCGCCGAAGAAGGAAGGCTGGGACATTTCAGGCTCCTTGTGCGAAGGTTATGGCCTTGTGATGCTCTAACTTGAATTTCCCCGCATATTGTCCTTCCCTCGCAAGGGCGGTCTTCCTGAAGGCCATCCTCCTTTGAATGCGTTTCTCGGACTGCCCTTTTGCATCGGGGATCAACTTGCGGGAACAGTGGGAATTGCCAACCGCCCCGGGGGTTATGATGAGGAACTGGTGGATTATCTTCAGCCATTCCTTGCTACCTGCGCCAACATTATAGGGGCATGCAGGAACAATATGCGGAGGCTGGCGGTCGAAGAGGAGCTGCGAAAGAGCGAAAGGAAGCTGCGGGACATCGCATCCAGCCTGGGCGAAGGGGTCCTGGTCCTGGACAGGCAGGGTCGCCTTGTATTTATGAACCCCGAAGCCGAGCCCCCGGATGGACGGAACCCGAGCTGATGAACAGAGAGGTCCACATGGAAGAGGGGGCTCATTGGACAGGATGGTCAAGAGGGTTGACGATGCTTTATACAAAGCGAAGCGTAAAGGGAAAGACAGGGTTGAAAAGAACGACAGGCGCGGGGTAAAGAAAAAGTGACCGGGGAACTGCTGCCCGGGACAGCGCCCGGGCAGCTTATTGCTATGATGCAACGCGCTGTGCGTTTTCGACCATGAGCTTTGCAACGGACCTGGCAAAAGCTGCCGGGTCTTTGGGCTTTGACCCTTCCAGGAGCGCTGCCTGATCAAAGAGCATTTGCGTATATTCATGCAGGAGCGGGCTCTTCCCGTCCTTTTCAAAAAGGGCATTCATGGCCCCGAACAGGGGGTGTGCGGGGTTGATTTCGAGTATCCTTTTTTGTGCCGGGACCTCCTGCCCCATGGCCTTCAGGATTTTTTCCATATGCGGGTCCAGGTCCCCTTCATCGGCAACGAGGCAGCACGCGGAATCCTTGAGCCTTGAAGAGAGCCGCACGTCTTTCACATCCTCCTTCAGCTGCTCTTTCATGAGGTCGATTATTTTTTCGTATTTCTTTTTTGCCTGTTCCCTTTCTTTTTCTTCTGCTTTGTCCAGCTTGATATCTCCCCTGCCGGCGGACTTCAGCTTTTTCCCCTTGTATTCCAGGCTGCTCATAATGATGTCATCAACTTCGTCAAGCATGATCAGCACTTCGTAGTCTTTTTCGTTGAAGGCCTCGAGATAGGGGGATTTGAGGGCCTCCTCGTATGTTGCGCCGGTTATATAGTAAATGTCCTCCTGCCCGTCTTTCATGCCCTCAATGTACTTTTGCAGTGTGGTGAAGGTGTCCCTTCCCGTTTTCGTCGAAGGGAACAGGAGCAGGTCCGCGATCTGTTCCTTTCTCGAAAAGTCAAAGTGAATGCCCTCTTTCACTATCCTGCCGAACTCTTTATAAAAGCCGAGATACTTGTCGTATTCGTTGTCCTTGAGGGTGCGGAGCGTATCAAGCACCTGTTTGGTGATGTTCTTCTTAATGATCTCTACCTGCTTGTTGGCCTGCAGGATTTCCCTGGATACGTTGAGAGGCAGATCGGATGAATCGACCACGCCTTTTACGAACCTCAGGTATGGGGGGATCAACTCCTCGCAGTTGTCCATGATCTGGACCCTTTTTACATAGAGGACGGGCCCCAACTTGTAGTCCTTGTAAAGGATGTTGAAGGGCGCCTTCGAGGGAAGGTAGAGAAGCGCGGTGAACTCCGATGTGCCTTCGGCCTTGAAATGGATAGTTTTCAGGGGAGCGGTGAAGTCATGGGAAATGTGCTTGTAGAACTCAGCGTACTCTTCATCGGTCACTTCCGACTTGTTCCTGAGCCAGATTGCCTTCCGCGAATTCAGTGTTTCTTCTGTTGTTGTTTTGACCTTCTTTCCCTTGTCTATCGTGGAATCCTCTTCGCGCTCGATATCCATGACAACGGGGTGCTCGATATAGTCGGAGTATTTCCTGACAACGCTCCGTATTTCCCATTCTTCCAGGTATTTTTTATCATCATCCTTGAGATGCAGGATGACCTCGGTGCCCTTTGTATTCTTCTCCGCATCCTCTATGGTAAAGGAACCGTCGGCAGTTGATTCCCACCTCACTCCCTGTCCATCCTTGCCCGCCTTCCTCGTAATGACCGTGACCTTGTCGGCAATCATAAAGGAGGAGTAAAAGCCGACCCCGAACTGCCCGATGAGTTCCGGGTTGTCCTTCATGTCCTTTTCTTTGAGCATTGTGAGAAATTCTTTGGTGCCGGAATGGGCAATGGTTCCCAGGGCCTGGACAATCTCATCTTTGGTCATGCCTATGCCGTTGTCGCTGACAGTCAGCGTGCCGGCGCTTTTGTCCGCAGTTATCCTGATTTTCCAGTCCCCGTCGCCCTCCAGGATATTGCCGTTTGTCAGCGCCTCATAACGTGCCTTGTCTATGGCGTCTGAGGCGTTGGAAATAAGCTCCCTCAGGAATATTTCCTTATGTGAATACAGTGAGTGGATCATGAGATCAAGGAGTTGCTTGACCTCTGTCTTGAATTCCATTTTTTGCGCAGTCATAACAGCGTACACCTCTCTTTCCCAGAATATTAGCACTCGCTTAACAAGAGTGCTAAATAATTTTATAGTATAAAAAATGCACTAAAGTCAAGAATCCTGATGGATGGCAGTGTCTCAATTTACCCTAAAGCCTTTGTGATGCGATGAAAGGCATATTCATATCCGGCCGGATCCTGTAGTGCCGGAATTCCCCTGGGTGGTTTCAAATCAGGCCATAAGCCTGGTATGAAATACTTTTAAAGGGATCGCCGCAAAGCCTTTGGGCTGAACTGAGACACTACCGCATGGATAGGACAGGAGGCTGCCTGAAAAACAATGCTTTTCATAACATCCGGTAGCCTGTACAATTGGTAGTATAGGCTTGGACAGCAGGACCGTGTCCCCGGGGAAAGGTTGAAGGAGAGAATCATGAGGTTTGCTGCGCTGGGTATCTCTTTCCTGCTGGCGTTTTTGTCAGGATGCGTTGCCATTGTGAACATACCGGGCAGTGCGCAGGAAGGCAGAACAAGGCTTCAGCATAAAGAGCGTGCCGCTCCGGAGAGGCGTATTGTTGATCTGGTGAATGAGGCCCGGGGCAGGGGCAGAAAGTGCGGGAACACTTACTACAAGGCAGTGCGGCCCCTTGCCTGGAACAGCGTGCTCGGGCAGGCGGCATTGGCCCATTCCGAAGACATGGCGCAAAACGGTTTTCTGAGCCATACCGGCTCTTCGGGCAGTAATCCGGGGAACAGGATTGCGAAGCTTGGCTATAAATGGGCAATGTACGGAGAAAACATCGGGCAGGGCTATGGAACTCCCGAAGAAGCGGTGCAGGGATGGCTGAAGAGCGAGGCGCACTGCAAAAATATCATGGAGCCTGACTTCAGAGACGCAGGCGCCGCTTATGCCAGGAGCAGCAAACTAAGGAACTACTGGACCATAGACTTCGGGGCTCCGGGACGGTAGCGCGGCGCATGCACAAAGAACCATTGTGCATGCGCCAGGCCTTTTACGGCGTCTCCCCTTGCGCATTCACTTTATGACAATTCCGGCACTTTGACACATCTGCAGCGCTGAAAGCTGTTTTCCCGTTATGGCACGCCCCGCAGAACTCCCCCTCCCTCAGGGCCTTCATCGTCATCTTTGCTGTTCCCCCTCTCATCATGAACAGCGAGGGATGGCAACTGTTGCACTTGTACCCTTCTGTGATATGCGCTTTACCATCAAAGGTAACGAGTCCCTGGCCTCCACCTTCCCATGTGACTGTTTTGCCTGAAGGCACAGCATAGGAACCGACAGGTAAGGTCAACAGCCAAAGAACAGAGAATGATGCAGGCAGAAACAACCTGAGCATTAGTGCCTCCTAAGGAGCTTTGTACATTTATATAATGATAATAGAGAATGGCAGGAAACGCAAGCCGTTCTAAAGCAATAAACGCGTCCTGGCCCGGTATAACCGGCGTTTATGTCCTAAAGCGCAAGGCCGGGCATGGTGCGGACAAATGCACTGAGGATGTCCGGATCAAACCTGTTCCACTTTTTTTTCATGATGTGCCTGGTCCCGGGAGCTGATGAGCGTCGGGTTTGTTTATGCCTTCCTGCCTGTCATTATTCCCATGACACACGGTTTATCCTGACCCTGCCGCCGGTAATATGAATAATGTACGAGCCGTCTTCGGCGGCGAAAGCGGAACCGGCATGGGTAAGATTTCCGGACCGCTATTTTGTCTTGAGGAGGCATGCATCATGAAAGGCTACACAGTTTACGCCAAAAACACCGGAGTCGAAATCAGGGCGACATCAAAGGTGAGCGCAGAGGAATCCGCTACAGAGAAAGAGGGACGGATATCCCTGAGGTTCTTCTCATTCGGCAATGGGAACGTCCAGAGCCTGAAGTTCATTCTCACACCCCTGGAGGCCTACAGCATCTTTCTCTACTCTGCGGAGATTGCGAAGAGGGGCGGCAAGCAAATACTTACCCACAAGTTTCAGGGTGAGGAAGGCGAAGTGACAACCAGGTTCACCATCGAGAAATGGGAGAAAGAGAGCAAGGCCGGCTATGCCTATTCCCTCAAGAGAGGCGACACCAGGGGCATCAACGTGGCAATGGATTCAGCAGCCTTCCTCTATGCGGGAGAGCTTCTGAAGGCACTTTCCCTGGAGCAGGCATGGAGCTCTTATAAGGCGTCGGGCGAAGGCGAAGCGGGTGATGATACCCCCGACGCCACCGCCGTCTCTCCGGCAAAAAGGCTCGACTCCCGCAGTTCAAAAGGGCGGAGCTGATTGCACGCTGCAGAGGGCTGAGAACACTCCGCCTTTTGCCTTGAAAAATTTCTTCAACTGTAGTAAAAACGTAGCATAATATATCGAAAATACGGGATCATGCGGAAGATACTGAAAAGGCAGAGTATCAACAAAGCCTTCCAAGTCAGCCGGGTCCGATCCCCCGGTACGGGCAGGCTTTCACCTCCACTTTTCATCAATTGACATGCATACTCTTTTTCACGTGCCCTTTTTTATTGATAACCCCCTGTAATAATGTTAATATATTAGTTCCCTTTCAGGGCTTGATTGTATTTCTGTGGAGGTTGTCGATATGAAATTAGTATTGAATGGTTTTGCTGAGGATGAGAATTTTGAGGAGCATGAAGTTTCCCCTGAAGAGCGGGTTAGGAGGGACAGGCGCAGCAAGTCCCTTAAAATGTCATTCAAAAATCCCCTTGAGTTGTTCCTTAAAGAATCCTTAAGCTTTTCCCTGAGTTGAAAACGAGGCGCGCCTTGCCCGAAAGGGTAAGGTGCTTTCCGGATTCTCCACCGCGGACTCGCCAAACAACACAAACAGGATTACGAAAGTAATGCCTTTACCTCACGCGAAAGGCTTTCTTTGCTCCTGCCCGCCTTGTAAGATGCGAGAACTTTCTCCCGCAATGCGATGAACTTGCTGTAGCCTGCTTCCCGTGCAGCCTCCATGATCTGCCATTCTTCATGGAGGACGAACTTCTGGAATGCCTGCCGTATCTCAGGATACATGCCCTTTCTGTATCCGTCTATCAAACCGGTGTAGAGGCCGAGGGCGCCCCTGTCCTTGGTCAGGATTATCTTTTTGAGGGGCCCATGCCCGGAGGTGTCGGAAATGAGGTCTTTCAAGGCTCTTATGAGGAGTTCCGTGTCCCTGTCTCCCGCTTTTGTCAGTATGTCGGGCCATTCCGGGACATCTTCCATAGCCTCGGCCAGTTCATGGTGCAGCACCACATCGGAATAGTTCCGTACCATCTCTTTAAAGTCCTTTTCAAACCCCGCATCCCTGTTCTGTCCGGGGCTGAATCCATAATGCTGAAACCCGTAGTCAAGGTAGAGGTTTTTCTTTGCCCCGGATTCGAGGAACTTTTCCCACAAGAAGGCCTGCAGGGGCTCAAGTCTCAGGAAGATGCACCTGCCCTGCACCATGCCTGAAGATACAAAGACATCTCGTGCCAATTCTCTTTCTGCGAAGTAGACCGTGTAGTCGAGAATTTCAGTGCGCGCCTGCAGTTCTGCAAGCAGGAAGTTCGGTTTCATGTAAACCCCGTATCCTGCTCCGTAGATGAGACCGGTATGTTTCAGTGCATTATTGATTCCCGATATGTCAAAAGGGTCATACTGTTCTCCCTCAATCATCAAGGTCCTGAAGTCCATTGCTTCCAGTTCGGCCCACCGGGCCTCTTTTTCCGCTATCCAGCCGGAGATCTCTTTCTGGTCTATAGGGGCCCAGGGGGGCAGGTTGCGCTCTGATCTGTAGAGGTCCCTGAAGCGCATCAGGAGCCCGCACAGCGAAAAGTAACCCCAGAATTTCGCATCAGAGACATCGCAATTGAACTTTACATCGGAGATAAGAGAGTCTTTCATAATGTCCGCTCCTATCAGCATAATGGCAGCATATGGCGCTGCTGCGGGCAATGCTTATGTTGTCAAATGCACCTGGCAAGCCATTCCGGAGAGGTGCCCGGCCAGGGAAAGCAGTGTGCGGGAACAGGGTCCAAGGCTGTTTAATTATCACGGAAAAATCCGGAAAAGTAAAGGAAGCAAGAAGAGATGATCGGCCGGCTGCCTTTGCTGTTACAGAGCAACAGCCGGCGGCACTACTCTGAACCTCAATTGTTGTATCCCGAACTCCTGGGCCTCTTTGTTGGAAAACATCAGGATATCAAACCGTTCCTGTGCGCGGAACCGTTCAGCCAGCCTGTCTTCGCAGGTGTAGACCCCCAGGCCTTCTATCTCGATTTTGGTCCCGAAATCGTATTTTTCAGGGCAGGCGATTGCTTTATCGTAAATGTACCTGCCCGAGGCCATGATAAACGGGTTGGGCCCTGTCTGGGCGGGTTCGGGGTTATATGCGGTGAAATTGCCTTTTCTATCATACCTGCGCTTTCCATTCCCCTGGCCGGTTCCTTTCCGGGGATATGCGGCCTCTGCGCTGGATTCGGCAATTATTCCGGACCTGCCGGGGCGATGCATGCCCAGGGACAGCAAAAGACCGAGAGACCAATCCACTGCACTGGCGATCCCGATAAAGGCGAAGACGAGCATTGCGAGCTGCCTGGGGTCCCGGAGTCTTATGCCCTGGACAAGGCAGGAATGCCCGGCACTGCCCGGCATTCCGTGGGACAGCCGTTTCTTGAGAGCACTCCAACTGCGCAGGGCAAAGCATATGATATTCCTGTATCCCAATTGCACCTCTTTCAGAAAAAATTACATGGAAGCTGTGCATATTAAGGCCGATGACCAGGATGAGAAGGATGAGCAGTAGCGCAGTGACCTGTGTCAGAATGAAGAACGTGTTCCGACCGTGGTGATGTGAGCAGAGATTATAAGGTAAAGTCTAGCAGATAAAAACAGCTTGTCAAGCAAAATCTTGCTTTCCGGGCCCGGGCCCCTGGTCCCTCCTGTCATTTTGGAAACTTGCAAAAAGGCCTGCTGATAGGCTATTTTCAGGTGGTAGCCGGCATTGGACAGAGCTTGCGATTGCCTTGTGCAGCATTGTTCAAGAGATGTCGTTGCCGGTTTCATTCCCGGCTGTATTCAGGGAAAGGAGTGTTGTAAATGACTATAGATATGGTTCCCCAATTGCTGGTCCAGCTTGTTGATACGGCAAACGATATCATGAACAGGTTCCTGTATATTCTGATGCTGCTGCTGATGACCATATCCTTGTTTCTCGGCAATTTTTATTTTGATGATTAGCCGGCCTGTCCTGCCTTTGTGCGCATTATGCCGATATGAAGTGAGATTCCCCTGAGTCCAGTGCCCCGCCGGGCAACCCGCTGATTTGCTCAGGGAGCAACATCTATCAACAGATCAGCAGCAATTCTGTATCTCCTCCGGTGGAGGGGTGTGCATTTAATTCAGGCGGTCAGCTGTGCCGGATGAATGAACTCATGTCTTCCGGTACGGGCGCATTGAATACAAGCTGCTCCCCGGACAGCGGATGATTTATGATGAGGCGTGAGGCATGCAGAAGGTGCCTCGGAGTTTCCTGCCAGGGAAGCAGGTCGTAATGTCCGGCCCTGACATTCTTAACAAACGCAAGGAATTGATCGTCGGTCCTGCCATATAACTTGTCGCCCAGCAATGGATGGCCGGCATGTGCCAGGTGAATCCTGATCTGGTTTGTCCTGCCGGTGACTGGCCTGCACCTCACCATCGTGCATGATGCGAAGCGTTCCATCACCTCAAAAACAGTGGCGGAGTACTTGGCGTCTGCGCCGTCATCGCACACGACTTTCTTTTTTATCGAGATGCAGCTGTCACGGTCAGGCACTAAAAACCCCCTGACCTCAAAGGAATCGTTGCTGATTGCTCCGCGGACTATCGCAATATACTCTTTTTCTACTGTTCCGGTTTCAAATTGCTGCAAGAGCGCCCGGTGTGCGGTTTTTGCTTTTGCAGCAACGATTATCCCGCTTGTTTCACGGTCCAGGCGATGCGCCAGGTGGAGGGTGCCCTGGAAGCCCTTGCCGGCCATGCGTTCGCGCAACAGGCAAATTAAAGTATTCCTGATGTAAGTGCCGTCGGAATGCGACGGCAGGTTGCCCGGTTTATTTGCAACAAGAAAGGTTTCTTCTTCATGCATAATCTGTATATTTCCATCTACAGGGGGTTCGCTGCGGACATTCGAATACGCTACAATATCGTTCTTTTTCAGGAGATGATCAGGCGTTGTCGCCTTCCCGTTGACCGTCACCTTCCCGCGCCCGATCATCCGCTTCCATTCGTCGCCGGTCTGATACTTGAAGCGCAGGGTGAGAAAATCCATAAGACTCCTGCCGGCAAACTTCGTTGAGATCCTGGATGAAAGTGTAGTTTCCTCTGTCATGCAATATGCGCCTCAGGCATAGGGTAGGGCACTGGTTATAATCCTTAAGAATAATCCGGCGAGTGGATCACTTAAATTTTACGTAACGCTATTCTATCACATTTGGGTGTGATGATTGGGGGCTTGGACTTGTGAATTTAGCTTCTCAGTAACGAATTAAATAAACCGTCCCCGGAAAACCTAAGAACCATCCCGCCCTGCTTGAGGCGCTTTTCATTGTTATGGATGCATCTGAGTCCGGTCTTATTGTCTTCGCTTACTACGATGTATTGATACAGGGAATTCTTTTCATAGAGAATCCTATCGGCTGCCGAGGCGCCTCCAAGCGGCAACGCAGATGCAAAGAATAAAAAGCCGACAATGATCTTGAACATATGTCCTCCCCTTTAAAGGCAAGTTTATCGTAATCTGCTGAAAATACGGGCTGCCTTAGATGCTGCAGGGAGGAGAGAGGCCTGAGAACAATGAAGTGAAACTGCTTGGGGGATGAACACTATTACCTTGAGGAATAGTGAATCCAGGCAATTCATTTAAAGGTAAAGAAAGCCGGTTCGCTGCGGCCATCGCATCAGGCGGCGTTGCATGCTGGATGCAGCAGTCCGCCTGTCTGCCTGCCTACCCTGTTTCCAGAGTAAGACGTGAATGGTGATCGTGACGGCTGGTATCGTTTTCGGGGATTACCGAAAACCGCTTCGCTTCGGCATCATGGTGAATATGTGAGACGAATAAGCCCTTGTTATTGAAGCTACCCTGATTGTGGGAGCTGTCATGGGCATAAAGATGGGCAACAGGTGAAAACACAAAAACAATGAGCACGCAGAAAAGGAGGGAAGGCAGGAGAATCCGCAGTTGTTTAGACTGTAGCGCCATGTGAAATTATTACATAAATGAAAAATCGAAGCAAGCTGCCGGAAAGGCAGCTCTCAGTCACAGCATTTGATCCGGGCCGGACCTGGGTCTGATATAATGAAGGAGATGCTCTTGAATTTCCGCTGTTTTGAGGAGAGGCGTATATGGGGGTATTCATCATTATGTATTGGCCGAGGGGCTGAGAGCAGCGACTACCTCAAGCGACTACGTGTAAGATATTGTGATTGTATAATTTCCTGTTCATGTAGTATAAGGGAGGATAAGGGTGTTCCACTCTATCTTTGTCGTAGAGGACGATGCAAAAATGGCGAGGATGGTCAAGGTCTATCTTGAGAGCGCCGGTTTTAGCGTCAAGCATTTCGAGCGGGGCAAGGATGCCGTAGAGGCTGCGGAGAAAGAGGTCCCCCTCCTGCTGATACTGGATCTGATGCTGCCCGGCATGTCCGGCGAAGAAGTCTTCATGAAGATGAAAGAATCCGGGGACTTTCCGGTCATCATGCTCACCTCGCGGTCGACCGAAGAGGAGCGGCTGGCGGGGTTCGCCCTCGGCGCCGACGATTATGTCGTGAAACCGTTCAGTCCCAGAGAATTGGTCTTCCGGGTAAAGTCTGTGTTGAAACGGTCTGAAAAGAGGGACCTGAGCAGTGCAGAGCTGATGAGCTTTGATGACGGTTCCTTGCTGATCGACGGACAGCGGTATGAGGCAAAGAGAGAAGGACAGGCGCTCAATCTGACGCCCACCGAATTCAAAATCCTCTATACCCTCGCTTCGCATCCCGGCAAGACATTCTCAAGAAAAGAGCTCGTGGAAGAGGCATTAGGTTATCAATTCGATGGATACGAGCGGAGTATCGACGCCCACATCCGGCATATCAGGCAAAAGATCGAGGATGACCCCGGTGAGCCCAAAATCATTCTTACCATCTACGGTGTAGGCTACCGGTTCTCAGGCAAACAAGATGCTTAAGAGTCTGTGGATCAAATTCCTTATCCTTCTTATTGCGGTATCTGCTATAGCCCTCTCGGCAGCCCTCCTCCTGCGCGAGCTGATGATCAAGGACTTTCGCGAATACCTGGAAGGGGAGCAGGAGGACAGGGTCTATTGGGTCATCGCCGACCTTGAGAATACCTATGCGAAATATGACGGCTGGAATGATGAGGTCATTACCGAAGATATGATATGGGCCCTCATGCTCGGCCTTGAGGTAAAGATAAAAGATAGTAACGGGACCATAATGACTGATACCAAAAAGGCACTGGCTGCTCTTCCCGGGCCCATGGCAAGGAGGATTCCCGCGGTTGCACAATTCAAGGCTTCAGGGGCGACAGGCGAGTTTATATCTTACCCTTTATTCCTGAGAGGGCAGGAGATAGGTTCGCTTGAGGTCAAATTCCTGAGACCCAGGAGGGAGCCGGTTTTTATTACACGGTCTAATCGGTTCCTCATGCTGTCGCTCCTCGCTTTAGGCGGTCTTGCTCTGCTGTTGAGCGTTGTCTTCTCAAGAAAACTGACCGACCCGATCAAGAAGCTCACTCTCGCCGCGCGGTCCATCGGCAAGGGCGATCTCAAAAGCAGGGTGACAGTTACAAGCAATGACGAGATCAGGATACTCTCGGATACGTTCAACACAATGGCCCGGAGCCTCGATATGCAGGAATCCCTCAGAAAAAAACTGCTCGCCAACGTTGCCCATGAGCTCAGAACGCCTCTGGGAGCCATGAAGAGCGAGCTCGAAGGGATGATTGACGACTTGCATCCCCTGACGAAGGAGAATCTCGCATCCATAAATGCAGAGTTGGACCGGCTCAAAAGCATGCTCGAAGGCATCGAAGACCTTTTCGATGCAGAGGCGAGCAGGCTGTCTCTCAAGCCCAGGGATATGGAACTCAAGCCTTTCCTGCAGAACATAACCGAGCGATTCGGTATCCTCTTCAGCGAAAAAGGCATAAGCCTCGACTTTCAATGCAATGATGGCTCGCTTATCTATGTTGACCCTGACAGGCTGAGCCAGATTGTCATTAATCTCCTCAGCAATGCCTTAAAGGCGACAACAAAGGGTGGACATGTCCTGATCAAAGCAGGCAGTAAGAATGCAGAGGTATTTATCGAGGTCGCCGATACGGGAGTCGGGATAAAAGAGGAAGACCTGCCCTTCATCTTCGAAAGATTTTATAAGAAGTACGCAGGCGGCCTCGGCCTCGGGCTCTCCATCGTCAAAGAGCTCGTCGAAGCTCATCAAGGAAGAATCGACGTGCAGAGCCGATTCGGAAAAGGCTCGACCTTCACCGTCTATTTCCCCGCTAAGCGATCTTAACAATTCTTAACAATGCATTCGTCACTTCTTCGCAGCGCCTTTTGTACGATTGAATCATAGAAAGGCCGGCGAGGAAGGGAGGTGAATGGAAGTGAAAAGGCCGGCCGTCAGGGTGAAAAATCCTGGTCACAAATTAAGTTCAATCTGCTTTATAATGAAAAACGAAAGGAGCGAAGAATGAGGAAAGCAACAATCATAAGCTTGATTTTGGCGGTGGGACTGCTTACGGCAGGCGTGGTCTATGCATGCTGGGGCACATACGGCGGCTACGGATATGGCTACGGGCCGGGCTATGGGACAGCCGCGAATGTAGATGCGGTAAAAAAGTTCCAGAAAGAGACCCTGAGCTTAAGGGATAACCTGATGACAAAGAACTTTGAGCTCCAGAACGAGTATAATAAGCCCGCTCCCGATCATAACCGCATTGCCTCACTGAGAAAAGAGATCATCGACCTCCAGGCAGATATACAGGCGGCTGCTGATAAACACGGCTTTTCCGGAGGCGGCCCGATGGGTGGAATGATGATGGGCAGTGGTATGATGGGACAGCAGGGGATGATGATGGACATGTGCCCCATGGGCTGTTAGTAGAGTGAATATTTTAACAATCAGGGGGCGCAGAGCCCCCTGATGTGGAGAGGTCAAAAGGTTCTGTGGTCAAAAGGCTTTTCATATTGGTAATTGTTTTCGATGCCTTGACTACTTTGTCTGCTCCGTATGCCCGGGCAATGGATGAATGGATGGGTGTTCCTTACGGAGATTATTGCGACGGTCCCGGATGGGGCTGGTACGGCGCCAGAAAGGCGGTTAAAACGCCGCAGGAAGCCAAGAAAATGCTCAAGGAGTATTTCAAAGGCGAAGATGTGGTTATCGGCGTAGTCAGGGAGAGAGGAAGGTTTTTCGAGGCGGACATAAAGGATAGAAAAGGCAATGTCGTCGACCGGGTGCTCATTGATAAAAGGACCGGAAGGCTGCGGTCAACATATTGAATCCGAAGGAGGGAGGATGCTATGTGGGGAATGGGTCATGCTCCGTAGATTTCCTAGGGTCAGACTTACTATTAGACATTCAGATTGGCCCCTCGCATGACGACGTGTTAACATGTCCTTTCAAATGTCTAGAATCGAGTCTGACCCCGTTTGTCCAATGACGTTTGTCCCAATGCCGAGAGCCTGAGGACCTTGGTGAATGTTCTCGACAAAAAGAAGAGGAAAGGGTGAATTTTCACATTTCTTTCACAGTAGACAAGGCAGAAGGGAAAAAAAATGCGCCCAGGAGGATTCGAACCCCCGGCCTACAGATTCGTAGTCTGACGCTCTATCCAGCTGAGCTATGGGCGCAGGTAATAAATCAGTGGGTTACAACTCTTGTCTAGCTATTTTAACATACAAAACGCGCCGATTGTCATAAAAAATGTGAGGATTTCGCTATTTACGGCTGTTTTCCCATCTAGTAAGTTTACGCCTTTCCTCATACTCTCCGTATCGTGGTTGATCATCAGCCGGCGATCTCAGCCTTTCATCCTTCTCCGTCTGCTACGCTGCTTTTCCGGAAGCATAGCTTTTGCAGCAAGGGCAATCTCGTATTCATCAATCCTGCTGTTGAAAAATGCGTAAATCTCTTTCATGCCTGTTTTGACCCCCACGGGCTTGAGCCCCTCATCGTTATTGTCGAGCAGCATTTCCCCTCGCAAAACGGCTTTATAATACTCAGGGCTGTTGTTTCCCCCCAGCTCCTCGATATACTGCATAGCCTGCTCTATGCTGTAGTGGTGGTCACGTGTCAGGATCATAAGATCGTAGAGGTCTCGGGACTTTATCCTGCCGGCAAGCACAAGGGTCTTTGAGGCTTTGAGCCCTTCGAGTCCCATGATCGTATACCTGCAGTCAGGAATAGTTATCTTTGGAGTTCTCTTATAGAACTTGATTTGGTTTGGGTTTCGTATATCGGCAATAAAGGTAACCTTTACCGTATCGATTGCATAGTCGCGTACATACTTCAGAAGGCTTTCACCATTTTGGATGCGAAAGGCGCTTATCTGGGACTGTTCAGTGGTGAGCAAAGCCGTATGGCCTTTACCCGCCAGACGTGTCATCATCATATCCAGTTTGCGTTCCGGCAACTGTCCGGATAACGTGATGAAGTCGAGATCGTTGCTGATTCTATGGCCGATCTGAAGGGCCAGCGCAGTCCCTCCGATCAGCGTAAAGCCGCTCATCTCAGGCTGGTCGGCAAGGAGATCAAATACCGCTTTCGTCTTTGGCTGGAGAATACCGAGGTTAAGCTTTTCTGCCACTCTGGGCTCTCCTCATTCCCTCTTTGATATTTTGAAGCGATCTGAGGACCCTGGAATTATCGTCCATCCCCGATGCAATCTCCTGAACCCGCCCATACCCGAAATGTCTGCAGGCCTCCAGGATATCCTGAAAGATGCCTCTTTTGAGGATAAGGCGGATCAGTACGTCTTCACCGAGATCAGGGTTAGACCAATCGTACGGAAAGGAGAGTTCGTCCATAAGCTGTTTTCGCTCAGATGCAGAACTCTGTGCGACGTCTGCATAGTGCACCTGGTGCGGCTCAGGCAGTCTTACGATAAACGGCAAGCCCTTGTGAAGGGCTACCTGCCGGTAAAAAAGCGTGATGGCTTCCGTGGCATTCAGGCCCAGTTCAGAGAGAATCCTTTCGGCCTGCTCTTTGAGGGCCGGCTCAACCCGTGCCCGTATCGTCGATGATTTGATTGCCTTCTTCATGGAAATAATGTACCACATATGGGGTACACTTGTCATCTCAACTGAACAGACGAGCGCCGATGAAGCAAATCAAATTCTTATAGTTGATGATGCTCCCTCCTGAAAGATGTCTGTTACTCCGGCGATTAAATAAACGGCACGGACTATAGGCATTGCGAGCCCAAAATCACGGAACCGGTAATCTCGTCGTTGAACTGAGAGATTGCCACGTCGCTCCGCTCCTCGCAATGACAAGACGTTTTATCACCGGGTTAATAAGAATGGTAAATCGTGTGATCAGGATCATACTCCCCCGGGTCAATAGCCTGTATACTACAGGCATGAAAAGATTATTGCTTTTCCTCGTGGTGATTGCTGCCTGGATCGTTCCGTCCAGCCGTGAAGCCTCGGGCTGCAATGTCTGCCACAGCAAGAACCCCAAGATGGTCAGGATGCATCAGGAACTTGGATTTAAGGACTGCTTCAACTGTCATGGACAGGCACTTGAGAAGAGCCCTGAAAAACAGAAAGCGCAGATGACAGGCGACCCGCGCTGTGTGCCCTGCCACAAAAAACAGTAGGCCCTCTCGGAACTCAAGAGCGCAAAGACTCATTAAACTTTTTCGGCACGTGATGCATATTGATTTTATTCCACAGGGGTGGTACAAGCTAGAGCAATTCGGCAAGCCTGTTTACGCATGCCTCCATGTCCTGCGGCGGGGGGCTTGAGAATTCGAGATGTTCCCCGGTCACGGGATGGGTGAAGCCCAGGGTCTCTGCATGGAGCATCTGGCGGGGGAAGAAGATCCGGCTCCTCTTTAGTTCAACGAAGTTCTTCCTGCCGTATGTCATGTCCCCGAGCACCGGGTGTCCGATGGCTGAAAAATGGACCCTGATCTGGTGGGTCCTTCCTGTGCCGAGTTTTGCCTCGATCAGCGTTGCAACCCCATAACGCCTGATGACCTTCCACCGCGTTACCGCCTCTTTTCCTCTCCTGGCGCGGGTGGACATTTTCTTTCTGTCCGAGGCGGAGCGCCCGATGTCCAGTATGATTTCACCCGCATTGTCTCTTATATTCCCGTAGATCAGGGCGATGTAGCGCCTGTTGATTGTCCTGTCTTTGAATTGCTCCGTGAGATCATAGTAAGCCCTGTCGTCAAGGGCGACTACCATCACCCCTGAAGTGTCTTTATCGAGGCGGTGGACTACCCCGGGCCGCAGCGGGCCTCCTATGGTCGCCAGTTTTTTGCAGTGATAGGCAAGCGCATTCAGCAGGGTGCCGCTCCCATGGCCTGCCGAAGGGTACACCACCATCCCGGCCTGTTTGTCGACAACGGCAAGGTATTCATCCTGGTAAAGAATATGGAGCGGTATCGGCTCCGGGATAAGGACATCCGATTCCGGCCCGGGCACTTCTATCTCCACGATATCTCCGGCCCGGACCTTGTAGTTCGGGCTCTCTTCCTTGCCCTTTACCAGGACGTGGCCGTCCTTTATCAGCCGCTGGAGCCGGGAGCGCGTGAGGTCCGCCTTTTCAGAGGCAAAGATATCCAGTCTTTTTGAAATATCAGACGGGGTAACTGTCAATGTTTTTTTCATAGTGATTAATAACCTCAGCCACGGAGGGCACAGGGAATTAAATCCTCGATGCGATCCTCCTGGTGCGCCTTGCTAAATAGTATAGCAGAGTGATAAAATTATCGATTGCTTTGCTGCTTAAAATACGCTAGAGATCATACCGTTATCTATACGGGGAGGGAATACATCCTTGAAGCTGAATGAACTGACCATCGCCGGGTTGAGGAAACTCCTCGATGACCGGGAGGTGAAATCCCGTGAAGTCCTCGACGCGGTGTATAAAAGAATCGATGACATCGAAGGCACGGTGAAGTCCTATATCACTGTAACAAAGGATGCGGCATATAGAGCTGCCGAAGATGCAGAAAAGGCAATCCGGGCGAATAAGGCCTCTCCCCTTACCGGAATCCCTGTTGCGATAAAAGATAATATGTGCACGAAGGGCATACTGACCACCTGCGCATCAAAGATACTGGACAATTTTGTCCCCCCGTATGAGAGCACGGTTACAGCGCGGCTGGGTGGTCAGAAATACCTTCTGACCGGCAAAACGAACATGGATGAATTTGCCATGGGTTCCTCCACTGAGAATTCAGGCTTCCATACAACGAGAAATCCCTGGAACACGGAGTGCGTTCCCGGGGGAAGCAGCGGCGGCTCTGCTGCTGCCGTGGCTGCGGACGAGTGCATAGCAGCCCTTGGTTCCGATACCGGGGGCTCGATACGGCAACCCGCCTCGTTCTGCGGGATCGTGGGATTAAAACCGACCTATGGCCGTGTTTCACGATACGGGTTAGTTGCCTTTGCCTCCTCCCTCGACCAGATAGGACCCCTCACTAAGAATGTGACGGATGCCGCGATCATGCTGAATGTGATTGCAGGCCATGACCCCCTGGATTCCACATCGGCCCCTGTTGAGGCGCCTGATTTTACCCGGGCATTAGGGCGGGAAATAAAGGGCCTCAGGATAGGAATCCCCAGGGAATATTTTGTTGAGGGCATGGATAAGGATGTGGAAGAGGCGGTGCACGGTGCAATAAAGAGGCTCGAATCATTGGGAGCCGTGCCGGTTGAGGTTTCGCTCCCGCATACAGGGTACGCTGTTGCTGCTTACTACATTCTCGCAACCTCTGAAGCCTCATCGAACCTTGCGCGTTATGACGGGGTCAAATACGGATTCAGGGCAGCCGGGAAAGACCTGCTCGAAATGTACATGAATACACGGGCACAGGGTTTCGGCGCAGAGGTCAAGAGGAGGATCATGCTCGGCACCTATGCGCTGTCGGCAGGCTATTACGACGCCTACTATAAAAAGGCGCAGCAGGTGAGGACGCTGATAAAGCAGGATTTCGACAATGCTTTTTCCACCGTGGACGTGCTCGTCACCCCCACAGCGCCGAGCGCCGCGTTCAGGATCGGTGAAAAGACGACGGACCCGCTCCAGATGTACCTTTCGGACATCTTCACCATCTCGATCAATCTTGCCGGAGTGCCCGCCATCTCGATTCCCTGCGGGTTCTCAAAGGCCGGTCTGCCCATAGGGCTGCAACTGATCGGAAAGCACTTTGACGAAGAGACGGTTATGAAAACCGCATATGCCTATGAGCAGAGTACGGAATGGCATGCAAGGAGGCCGGGACTATGAGCGCGCAGGAAACCTTCGGGAACGGCAAATACGAGGCAGTGATCGGCCTGGAAGTGCATGCCCAGATGCTTACGGAGACTAAGATCTTCTGCGGCTGCTCCACAAAATTCGGGGCGGAACCCAACACCCAGACATGCCCGGTCGACATCGGCATGCCCGGCGTGCTGCCAGTGCTGAATAAAAAGGCCGTTGAATTCGCCATAAAGACCGGACTGGCAATGGGCTGCAGGATATCCACCTACAGCCGGTTCGCGAGGAAGAATTACTTTTACCCCGATCTCCCCAAGGGATACCAGGTGAGCCAGTACGAACTCCCCATCTGCGAAGGCGGGCATATAGACATTGTGGTTGACGGCGCAGTGAAGCGGATCGGCATCACGAGGATACACATGGAAGAGGACGCGGGGAAGAACATCCATGAGTCCTCATCAGGCAATTACAGTTTCGTTGATCTGAACCGGGCAGGCGTTCCTTTGATGGAAATCGTCTCCGAGCCCGATATCAGGACGCCGAAGGAGGCTGCCGAGTACATGAGGAAGATGAGAAGTATCCTCCGCTATCTGGGGGTCTGCGACGGGAACATGGAGCAGGGCTCCCTGAGGTGCGATGCGAACATATCGATGCGCCCCGTGGGACAGAAGGAATTCGGGATCAGGGCGGAGTTGAAGAACATGAACTCCTTCAGGTTTATCGAAAAGGCCCTGGAGTATGAGATAAATAGGCAGATAAGCGTTCTCGAAGAGGGTGGAAAAGTCGTGCAGGAAACGAGACTCTGGGATTCCGCTGCAGGGGTCACGCAATCCATGAGGACAAAGGAAGAGGCCCATGATTACCGCTATTTCCCCGAGCCCGATCTCGTACCGATCGAGGTTACGCAGGAATGGATCAAGGGAATCGAGGCCGGTCTTCCCGAGTTGCCAGATGCAAAACGCGAACGGTTCGTCTCGAGCTACGGTATCCCGGAGTACGATGCCGAACTGCTTACCTCGGAAAGGGCCATATCAGACTGGTATGAGCGCGCGGTTACCGCGGGGGGACAGCCCAAGGCGGTGTCGAACTGGATGATGGGCGAGCTTATGCGGCTGCTCAATGAGGAAAACAAATCCCTGGAGGACTGCCTGCTCAAGCCCGAGCAACTGGCAGGCATGCTTAAGCTCATGGACAACGGCACCATCAGCGGTAAAATAGCAAAGACCGTATTTGAAGAAATGTACCGGGGCGGTAAAGATGCCGATGCCGTTGTAAAGGAAAAGGGGCTTGTCCAGATCAGCGATGAAGGGGCCATTGAAAAGGCAATAGATGAGGTCCTGGCCAGGAGCGCCAAAGAGGTTGAGCGATACAGGGCCGGAGACGAGAAGCTCATAGGTTTCTTTGTCGGGCAGGTCATGAAGGCCATGAAAGGCAAGGCCAACCCGCAACTGCTCAATGATTTGCTGAAAAGAAAGCTGCAATAGGGCGCGGCAGGCGGCAAATTTGTATTGACACGCTCCGGTGTTTATTTTATATTAGTGAGTGCCTTTTGGGCGCATTCATAATCCCGGAAATCCTATTATGTTCAACAGCATCGTTGAGATTTTCCCGTGAAATGACGGGCAGTAAAAAAATACTGTTTTAAAAGCGTTTTTTGTAGTACAATTTATGTTGATATAGCGTTTCACAGTAAGTGCTATAAATTCTTCTGAAAGAAAGGGGGTGAGTAAATGAAGATTCTCACAGCAATCTTAGCAGTTGTTATTGCAGTTGTATTCGTAGGGAGCGCTATGGCGGTTCCTCCCGGAAAGACCGTAGAGTTCCAGGATGGTTCAGCAGGCAAGGTCATATTTGACGGCAAGGTTCATGCCGAAAAAGGCCTTAAGTGCAATGACTGTCATACCAAGATTTTCCCGATGAAGAAATCTCCTACCGGGACTTTTAACATGGCCTCAATGAAAGAGGGCAAGAATTGCGGTGCTTGTCATAACGGCACAAAGGCATTCAGCACAAGCGATCCCGCTAATTGCGCAAAATGTCATAAGAAATAATCAGGCTTTATAATTAAAAAAAAGGCGGGCCGGAGCGGCCCGCCTT
>JAJZPZ010000187.1 GCA_021847795.1 Nitrospirota bacterium | reverse complement strand
GGCTTTGTACAGTCCGACTTCATAGGTGGCATAGGTGCGTTGTATGCGCAGGGATGCGACGTGGTGATCATGTTCAATCATGCCTTCGGGAACCCTCCGGTCAGAAAATATACTATTGCCGGGAATAACAAAAAAATCAGTCATTTAATCGAACATTTTGATAAAATAGAGCCTGGATGGGGCGGCAGGGAGACTATTATCGGTTCGCCGAGAGAGGGGACTGATTTGGAAACAAGGACTGTTATCACGATTGTTGTTCATAAAATATGAATACTTTAATTTCATTTATCGGGGACCAAGATCCCTATCACAAAGATAGATCTTCCGGAGAATATAAGAAGGATGCTAATGGCTCATTTATAAAAGGACCTATTCTCTCGCTGCTTGATGTAAGGCGAGATTTTGAAAAGACTGTCCTGTTTTATACGGAGAATGAAAAAAAGAGGAAGGATGCCGACTTTTTGGAAAATGCTTTGAAATCCTTATCCAATATTAATGTGGTGACAGTCCCTTTGCTTGTGCCGGATCCAAAGGATCACGCTGAAATATTGAAAGCGCTCAGGCATAAGTTGCAAACTATATACGATGAAGGGAAAGAGAATTATTATATGTTTGTTACTCCTGGTACGCCGGCCATGCATGCCTGTCTGTTGCTCCTTGCCGCAAGTAACGAATTTCCTGCCAAGATCCTTGATAAACGCGAGGAGAGGTATAAAGACCAGCCCTTAATAAAAGAAATCGACCCGGATATTCGGGAGTTTCCGCGCATCCTGCCTCCATACAGCACACTCGAAGAAGCTATTCCCGAGATTACCGAGGAAGAAATCCGAGGCGCTATCGGAAAAATCGGAATAATCGGAGATGACAAGAGTATAAAAAGTGCCCTTGCCATTGCTGCAAAGGCTGCGAGTACCGATGACCCTGTTCTCATTCTCGGAGAGACTGGCACTGGCAAGGAATTATTCGCAAGGTTTATACATGAAATTGGGAAAAGATCTGCTAACCCACTTCATTCTATAAATTGCAGCGCATTTACCGAAACTTTGCTCGAAAGTGAACTCTTTGGTCACGTCAAGGGAGCGTTTACCGGGGCAATAAGGGGGAAAAAGGGAATTTTCGAGGTGGCCACAGGCAGCACTCTGTTTTTAGATGAGATTGGAGATATGTCTCTAACGATGCAGGCTAAACTGTTACGAACTCTCGGGTCAAAAACTATACAACCTGTCGGCGGGGAGAAATCTATAACTGTTGATGTGAGGATAATCTCGGCGACAAATAAAGACCTGGCCCAGGCAATCAAAGAGAAGATATTTAGAGAAGATCTTTATTACCGGGTGAACACCATGATAATCAAACTCCCTTCGTTGCGCGAGAGAGCAGATGATATACCGAAACTTGCACTCAATTTCATTGATTCAATTAACAGAGAAAGAGAAACGAAAAAGCGTTTGACTCAGGATACTTTGAGCAAGCTTAAATCGTACTATTGGAGAGGAAATATCAGGGAGCTTAAAAATATAATCAAGCGTGCTTCTCTACTGGCACCAGATGAAGATATATTACCATCATACGTTGATATGGCCTTTAGCCAAGAAGGGGCATATGCCGAGGAGGGCCAATCCCTCCCTGATATTCACGAGGGCTTTTCACTGGACAAATACCTTGATGAACAGGAGAAGCTTCTCAGTTTAAGAGCGCTTCAGTTGGCCGAGAACAACCAAAGTAAGGCAGCAAGTATTTTGGGGCTTGCATCACCTTCTGCATTTGGAAAAAAGTTAAAAAAACATGATATAAAAGTTCAAAAATAACCTTGAGTCTTTTGCTTCCTTCAATTAGTCTTTTCTTGTAAATCAACAAGTTTTTACAATCCAACCCTCAGGCACGCCCTTTGCTTTTATCAAATCAACGACGGACAGAGGAAAGGGGGTGAGACTATGGGCGGTTTTTAGTTTAGGAACAAGGGGAGCTAATCCCTCCCCTGATTCTCCTTCAGGGCACGAGCTAAACGAGCCCATATTAGATTCCTTATAAGAGAGTTTTTAGTGCCAGCCAGAAAGACGCCACAAAGAAGATGGCGTTCCGGAGGCAACAAAAAAGGGAAACCTATTTGTAAATCTAAAAACCCTTAATTGAGGAGGACTGATATGGGCAGAGAGGCAAGACAGCGGAAGGAAAGAAGAAATAGGAAATTAACGGAGCTGGCTCAGACCGACCCGAAGCTCTTCGAGGAGAAGTGGAACGAAAAGCTCGATACCTGGGTATCTGAGATATGGTGCGCCCAGATGGAGCAGGCCCACTTTACCTTCAAGGAATATGATTCCTTTATCTCCAAGTACCCAAAAGCAAAAACCATTCTTACATATCTGCTTAAATACACGAAGCAGGGATGTTTCATTTACCTTGACAAACTCAACGACTTCCAAAAAGACGAACTCGGTCCCGACGCCGTTGCCGATCTGCTGAGCAGGGTCAGACAGGGCGGCCTGCGAGGTGAAAAGGTTTTCGATATCGCTGATCATGCGCAGAAAGTGCTCTCCTCGTGTGGGGAGTGGGCAGTTGCACTTATGCAAAAAGAAACGGCTGCGGTTCTTGAAAACGAATGCTGCCGTGCGCTCGCCACGAATACCGGATACAAGATTTTCACGCTAAACAAGTATCGAAAATTTGATGCAGGCAATGGGCAACGGCAAAGGTCGGTTTCACACCGGTAGCAAAGACTATCCGGGCAAGTTGGGGCCTGGGAACATAATAAATCTGCAATAATCAAATGGTAGTGCAAATAGCTGCCAGGCATTAGGCCTGGCTTTTTACTGCCAAAAGGAGGTAGCTCATGAACAGTTTCTTCGAAGTGGTCAAGAGGGTGTTATGGGCATTGGTGCAGTTTGCAGTGCTTCTGGCCCTGATCTGCTGCAATGCCTGGCTGATCTATACCAATTTCACCGCCCTCAAAGTCAGCTTCGAACTACTGAAATATGACGGCACGCCTGTGGGGGAAGATTTGCTCACCGGGCCTATATTCGAAAGCCTTGGATTATATGAATTAACCCAATCTCACATGTTCGCAGCCGCAATCGCCCTCATTGTCGGCTTTCTCTCTGCTGTCGCGATTCACCACATATATATCGTTGTAAGGCTCCTCTTAGAGAAGCGAGAGTATGCGAAGAACAATGACATGGTATCTTCAGAACAGGCAAATATGGCCATCTTCAGACATCTTGTCATGCTCGGGCTCGTATTAATCCCCCTCGTACCGATTGCAAATTGGGATCTTCAGTTGTACAGATTCAGAACAGTAGCCCCTATATTGGGCATGGAGGATAGCGCAGTTGCGATGAAGAACTGGTCCATGCTCCTTCAACAGCATGGGGATCTTTTTGCGATGTCGCTTGCAAAAGGATGGGGTTATATCTTTCTCGTGGCAGGCGCCGGACTCATGGTGGAGTTCTGGATCAATTATGTGAGAGAGGCGTTGCTACACTTAGGGACAGCGATTGAGGCATGGCATGAGTATATCGCCGGGACAGAAAGAGCTGAAACACCTCAACCGCAAGCTGCGCAGACCCAGGAAACCGCACAAGTGGCAGCACCGGATAACGCCCAGGCAGCAAAAGAAGGGCCGGGTGCAACGTACAACAGTGTCAATCAAGCGGAAAACGCTGGTGGACTGGCTGCGGACACGCATCAGGGGACGACTGCCGAAAACACCGGGCATGGCACTGAGAATGTCGAATGGCCTGAAAAAGAGATGGTTACTCCCAATTATACGAGCACGACTGCTGATGAGAAAAACAGCGATGAAGAGGTCATGGTCTACGGCGGCAGGTCCGGTGAGAAGGTGAAGTTCTCGATCGCTGCCGCTGACCCTGGGAACTACTATATCGACGAGAAGCGCAGAGTCTGGAGGCGCTCTTTCAGTGCGGACGGCAATGAAGGTGAGCCGGCTGCTGCATAGGATAGGGAGAATCCGAAGACCAACAGACCAAAAGGAGAACAAAATGAAGACAATGAAAATAATAACGATGGCAGTAATGGTCATAGCAGCAGTAGCGATAGCAGCTCAGGATAGCTTTGCGGAAAAGAGGGTAAGGCCGTTCAACAGAATCGCGATCATGCTCGATGCAAGCGGCAGCTTTAAAGACCGCAGAATGGAGGCAGTGCAGAAGGCAAGTGAGCTGATAGATAAGATTTCCAACGTTCAATCGAAGCGGTACGAGGGCAAAGACGAAGTAATCGTAATATCCCTTGACTCGATTCCGGAGACGATCTGGTCCGGGGCCAAGGAGCAACTCAGGAACGAGTCTCTCCAGTACTGGAAACAGAGATTCGAGGCGAGGAACGACTATCAATACTGCACCGATATAGAAAACGGCTTTATCCTCGCCGCCCAGGAGCTCCACAAGGAGCCGCAGGCGACCAATCTCTACCTGTTCGCCTTTACGGACCTCATAAACGAGCCGCCTGCAGGATCGGCAACCAAATGTCAGCCGGCCACACTGCCGTCCCTGCCCTCCGCGCAGTTCCCCTGGAATGCCTTTGCGGATGTGGAAGCCCATATACTCTGGGTTCCGATCAATCAGAAGCAGGCGTGGCTCGAAGCAGCCAAAACGGCAGGGCTGGGCGCCAATTTTCATATCCATAGTGAGTCTGAATCCAATGTTATCGAGCTCAATGCCCCTCCGAAAGCGCGGCATATCATGACCAGGGAGGAGCGCGAATCGGGGAAGGAGAATATCCAGGGTTTCGCAAAAGGAATCGGCAGGGTCGCGCTGTACATAATCGGAGGGGTGATGCTCATCCTCATAGGCGGAATGGGAATGACAGTACTTGCCAAGAAAAACAAAAGAAGGAGGTAGGCAATGCAGAACAATAATACTTCGAAGGAACTCAGCCGTATTATCGCCTCAAGCGCCAACAGCAGGGTGATCCGGGTTGGTATCCTCACCACCCGTGACCGGGAGCATGCACTGAATATCATCCGGGATACGGCGGTAACGGAGAAGAAGGACCTCTATCACTTCACTGTTGCCTCGCGCAGGAAATGGAACCAGAACCAGTTCAAGTACGAGGCCGCCGGCGGGGGATCTCAGGACCCTGCGGAACTGCTCAGATCGGCCCAGAATATTCGCGGCGGGGCTGTTGTGGTGATAGAGGACCTGCTCAATACCCTTTGTGACAGAAACGGGGACAAGAACGCCCGCACCCAGCTTTGCGCAATGCTCTCGTCCGAAAAACCGAATGACGGCACGGTTATTGTGTTTCTTGAGACTCCCGAATCACAGTCGAATATCCCTGCTATGCTCGATAGCGCCTTCTTCAAGCTCAATATCCCCATGCCTAACCGCCAGTCGATACAGGATATTGCCCTCAGAGAGGTAACGGCCATTCTCACAGAAACGGGACAGCCCAATCATATGCTTTCTCAGGAGTGGGCGAGGGAATTCACCCCGGAACTGACCGGGCTCACGCGCACAGCAGCCTGTCACGCGATAAGGGATTCCCTTGCGCTGAATAAGACCGATTTCAAGGGCGCTAAAAGGCACCTTGCCGGGAGAAAGAAGAACCACCTCACTACCGAGCTCGCGATGGAGATCCTTGACAGCCGCTTTGCAGATCTCCCTATCGGCCTGGACAATCTCTACCGATACCTCGAAATCAACAAGGAGAGAATCTGTGAGACAGGCAGAGATAGGGCTAAAGGCATTCTCCTGCTCGGACCTCCCGGCACAGGCAAAACCATGCTTGCCAAGGCTGCAGGGGCCATCCTCAACCTGCCGGTTGTCGAGTTCAGGATTTCGGCGCTCATGAACTCGCTTTTGGGAGAGACCGAGAGGAGATTCGACCAGGCATTCCAGACCCTTGAGGCCATGTCCCCTAACGTCGTCTTCATAGACGAGTTCGAAAAGG
This sequence comes from Nitrospirota bacterium, assembly GCA_021847795.1. Lineage (GTDB taxonomy): Bacteria > Nitrospirota > Thermodesulfovibrionia > Thermodesulfovibrionales > Dissulfurispiraceae > JAMCVZ01. Next base: position 68 of record JAJZPZ010000187.1, on the reverse strand, counting down.
CTTTTGGACAGGGCAGCACGGAAAACGACGGCGGCACAATGACGAGGACGACGGGAAGGCTTCTGAGC
>JAJZPZ010000019.1 GCA_021847795.1 Nitrospirota bacterium | reverse complement strand
ACCGTCCGCAGTTCTACTTCAGGACAACGGATGTGACCGGAGTGGCGCATCTGCCTGAGGGGGTCGAGATGATCATGCCCGGAGACAATATAACCATAACCGTAGAACTGATAGCACCTATAGCGATGGAAAAGGAACTGAGGTTCGCCATTCGAGAGGGCGGCCGTACAGTGGGCGCCGGTGTTGTTACAGAGATCCTGGAGTAATAAAGGTGAGCCAAAAAATAAGAATAAAACTCAAAGCGTACGACCATAGATTGCTGGACCAGTCTGTAAGGGAAATAGTGGATACTGCCCAGAGGACAGGGGCCAGGATCGCAGGGCCTGTTCCTTTACCTACAAAGATCAGCAAATACACGATCCTGAGATCCCCGCACGTGGATAAGAAGTCGAGGGAGCAGTTCGAGATCAGGACCCACAAGAGGCTGATAGATATCTATGATCCGACCCCTGATACAGTTGACGCGCTGATGAAGCTGGAGCTTGCCTCGGGGGTAGATGTGGAGATAAAGCTATGACAGGTATTATTGGGAAGAAACTCGGAATGACTCAGGTGTTTACGGAAGACGGAAGGCTGGTGCCTGTCACCGTTGTCGAGGCCGGGCCATGCTATGTCATTCAGGTCAAGACCCCGGAAACGGACGGGTATGGAGCCGTCAAGGTCGGGTTTATCGAGATGCGGAAGGCCAAGAATGTAACCAAGCCTATGGCCGGAGTATTCAAAAAGGCAGGGACCCCCGCGTTCAGGATATTAAAAGAATTTCCCATGAACGGATTCAAGGTGGGAGATGCGATAAAGGCGGAAAGCTTCACTAAAGGCGATATCGTGTCGGTTTCCGGCGTTTCAAAGGGCAAGGGGTTCCAGGGAGTAATGAAAAGGCATAATTTCAAAGGCGGTCCGGCCTCTCACGGTTCGATGTTCAACAGGGCGCCGGGCTCCATAGGTGGAAGCTCATATCCGTCGAGGGTCTGGAGGGGGATGAGAATGGCGGGACATATGGGTTGTGACAGGGTCACTGTTAAAAACCTGACAGTCGTAGATGTCCGTCCTGATCAGAATCTCATCCTGATAGAAGGCGCAATCCCCGGCCCCAAGGATACAATCATAGAGATTCGGAAGGGGAAATAGTATGCAGCCAGACGATATGACATTAGAGATGAAGGATATAAAGAACACACCGAAGGGCCGGATGAGCCTGTCGGGGACCGTGTTCGCCAGCGAGGCATCAGAAGCTGTGGTGCATACCTATGTGGTTTCGTTCCTTGCAAACCAGAGACAGGGGACGCATTCGACAAAGACAAGGGGAATGGTGAGCGGCGGTGGAAAAAAACCTTACAAGCAGAAGCATACCGGCAGGGCCAGGCAGGGCAGCATAAGGGCCCCGCAGTGGAGGGGAGGGGCAATAATATTCGGACCTCAACCCCGGGATTATTCCATAAACCTTCCGAGGAATGTGAAGAAGGCCGCCCTGTACAAGGCGCTGACCATGAAGGTCATGGACAAGGAAGTTGTGCTGCTTGATACCCTTCCCCTGGAAAAGCCTAGGACAAAGGAGATGCTTCAGGTGTTGAAGGATATCGGGTTGACCGGTAAGACGGCGCTCATCGTTCTGCCGGAGGATAACAGGAACGTGCTCCTTTCCGTGAGGAACATACCGGGCACTGACGTTATCGGGGTAAATGACCTGAACGCGTATTACGTGACGGCGTATGAGTACCTTGTGTTCACTGCGGATGCTCTGAAGAAGCTTCAGGAAAGCGGGGAGGCTGCATAGGATGAAATTAATTTACGACATAATCAAAAAGCCTCTCTTTACGGAAAAGGGCATGGACCTGAAAGAGCGGGAAGGAAAGATCCTGATAGAGGCCGATGCTGCTGCCAACAAGCATGAGATAAAAAAGGCAATGGAAGAGATATTTAAGGTCAAGGTGGAGAAGGTTGCCGTAATTAATACCAAGGGTAAGCTGAAGAAGTTCGGCAAATCCATAGGCAGAAGATCGGACAAGAAAAAAGCAATAATAACGTTGAAAAAAGGTGAGAAGCTCGATTTTATCGAGGGCGTATAAAGGCAGCAGCAAGTGATCACCAGCGAGTCATAAGTTAAGGAATAAATAAAGGAAGAAAGAAAATGGGAATAAGAAAATTCAATCCAACATCACCGGGCAGGAGATTTCAGAGCGCTTCGGATTACCGGGAAGTCACGTCCGATACTCCTCATAAGTCCCTTACCGTGCCGTTAAAGAAGACAGGCGGAAGGAACAATACGGGCGAGGTGACCGCATGGCAGAAGGGCGGGGGCAACAAGAGGCAGTACAGGATCATAGATTTCAAGCGCGACAAGGCCGGGGTGCCTGCAACGGTCAAGACAATTGAATACGATCCGAACAGGACTTCCAGAATCGCACTGCTGAAGTACAGGGACGGTGAGCACCGGTACATCATAGCGCCGGCTGGTCTGAATGTCGGGGACACGATAATGTCGGGGCCGCAGGCCGAGATAAAGCCCGGCAACGCGTTAAGCATAAAAGAGATCCCGCTCGGGACATTGATACATAATATCGAGATACAGCCCGGACAGGGGGCGAGACTTGTCAGGGGAGCAGGGGCATCTGCACAAATCGTTGCAAAAGAAGGAAAGTATGCCCAGATAAAAATGCCCTCGGGAGAGGCCAGGATGGTCATGGTCACCTGCATGGCGACTGTCGGGCAGGTCGGTAACGCCGAGAGCGAGAACATAGCCTACGGCAAGGCCGGCAGAAGACGGTACCTGGGGAAGAGGCCTCATGTGAGGGGCGTTGCCATGAACCCGATCGACCATCCGCTGGGAGGCGGAGAGGGCAAATCATCGGGAGGCAGGCCACCGTGCTCTCCATGGGGCAAGCCGGAAGGCGTTAAAACAAGGAACAACAAGAGAACTGATAAATTAATTGTAAAAAGACGAAAATAACGACCGTAATGAGTAATCCGTGATGCGTAATGTGTTTGAGGAAAACGTCTTTACAGATCACGCATTACGAATGACGCATTACGGCATTTAAGAAGGAGGAGCAAGTGCCAAGATCCTTGAAAAAGGGGCCTTTTGTGGAGGCTAAGCTGTTGAAAAAGGTTTCGATCATGATTGAAACCGGAGATAAAAAAATGATCAAGACCTGGTCAAGACGGTCCACGATTGTGCCTGAATTTATAGGTTTTACCTTTGCAGTTCATAACGGCAAAAAGTTCATACCCGTATACGTTACTGAGAACATGGTAGGACATAAACTCGGTGAGTTTTCACCGACGAGGACCTTTAAGGGGCATTCACGCTCCGAAAAAGCAGCACCGGCGAAAGGTTAATGCTATGGAATCGAAAGCAATATTAAAATATGCACGGATTACTCCGAGAAAAGCAAGAAGGGTAGTAGACCTGATCAGGGGCAAGAGGGCCTCTGACGCGCTCATATCGCTCAGGTATATGCCGTACAGAGGGGCTCGGCCTATTGAGAAGCTTCTGAAATCAGCGATGGCTAATGCCGAAAACAGGAACAACCAGGTAGACATCGACAAATTGAAAGTAAAGACCGTTCAGGTCGACAACGGGCCTGTAATGAAACGTATGGAACCTCGCTCAATGGGCAGGGCCAATGTGATAAAGAAGAGAAGCTGTCATATAACAATTATCCTGGCGGAGGAGTAATTATGAATTGTGTGTTCAGAGTCATGTGTTTAGGGTGGAGGTGTTAATTTGGGTCAGAAGACGAATCCAATCGGCAATAGACTTGGAATAATCAGGACATGGGAGTCGAGGTGGTACCTTAAGAAGGGCTATGCCGAACAGCTGCTTGAAGATATAAATGTCCGCAAGATGATCAAGAAGAAGCTGTCCCATGCAGGTGTGTCCAAGATAGAAATAGAAAGGCCGGGGCAGAAGCTGAAGGTCATCATCTTCACCGCCAGACCGGGGATCATCATCGGTAAGAAGGGTTCGGAAGTAGAAAAGCTGAAAAAAGAGATCGAAGAAATCACTGGTAAACAGGTTGCAATTGATATAAAGGAAATCAGGAAACCGGAAGTAAACGCGCAACTCGTGTCCGAGAACATCGCACTGCAGATAGAGAAGAGGGTGGCATTCAGAAGGGCCCTCAAACGTGCGGTTTCATCCGCCATGAGATTCGGCGCCCTCGGGATAAAGGTACAGTGCTCGGGCAGGCTTGCAGGCGCTGAAATAGCGAGGTCGGAGTGGTACAGGGAAGGCAGGGTCCCCCTCAGCACATTCAGGGCGGACGTGGATTACGGATTTTCCGAAGCAAGGACAACCTACGGCATCATCGGTATAAAAGTATGGCTGTACCACGGCGATATACTCTCGGAACAGACGGGAACTTCTTTGATAGGAGAATGACATGCTGGCACCAAAGAAAGTGAAATTCAGAAAAACAATGAAAGGCAACATGAACGGCAAGGCATACAGGGGCTCTGATGTCAGCTTCGGTGAGTTCGGCATCAAGGCCATGGAGCCGGGCTGGATCACGAGCCGTCAGATAGAGGCAGCGAGGGTCTCGATTACAAGGGCCGCGAAGAAGGGCTGCAAGGTCTGGATACGGATTTTCCCCGACAAGCCGATCACCAAGAAGCCCGCTGAAACAAGAATGGGCAAAGGCAAAGGCAACCCCGAATACTGGGTGGCTGTCGTGGCCCCCGGAAGGATACTCTACGAGGTTTCAGGGGTAACTGAAGATGTGGCAAAGGAAGCCTTCAAGCTGGCTGCACGGAAACTGCCCATCGCTACAAAGTTCGTGAAGAGAGAGGAGGCTGCGCAATGAAGCCTTCAGAGATAAGGGCGTTATCGATAGACGAGTTGAAGCAGAAGGAAGCGGATTTGCGGAAAGAACTGTTCAACCTCAGGTTCCAGCTTTCAAAGGGAGAGCTGCAGAACAACCAGAGGGTGCTCGCTGTCCGTAAAGATATAGCACGCATATTGACGGTAATTACAGAAAAAGGAGCTCCTGCCGGAGCCGGTAAGAGGGGTAGCAAAAATGCCTAAGAAGGTATATACAGGTAAGGTCGTCAGTGACAAGATGGATAAGACTGTTGTTGTGGCTGTGACAAGGACATTTCAGCATCCGCTTTATTTGAAGACGGTCAAGAAGATCACGAAATTCAAGGCCCATGACGAAGAAAACAAATGTAAAGCCGGAGATATGGTCCAGATAATCGAGAGCAGGCCGATGAGCAGGGACAAGAGATGGCAGGTAATTAAGATCGTGGGAGGCGAAAGTAGATAGCTATGATACAGCCAAGGAGCATTCTTGAAGTCGCAGACAACTCAGGGGCCAAAAAAGTGCAGTGTATCAGGGTAATCGGAGGCTCGAACAGGAGATATGCAAGACTTGGCGACATTATTATCGTGAGCGTTAAGGAAGCTATCCCTGAAGGCAATGTAAAGAAGGGCGCTGTTTCCAAGGCAGTTGTCGTCAGGACAAAAAAGGAAACAAAGAGGCCGGACGGCTCATATATAAGGTTTGACCAGAATGCAGTTGTGCTTTTGAATACTCAGATGGAACCCGTAGGAACAAGAATATTCGGACCGGTTGCAAGGGAATTGAGATGGAGAGAATTCATGAAGATTATCTCTCTTGCACCTGAGGTCCTTTAATAGATCAGGCGAGGAGGATAAGGTGGGTTTAAGGATAAGGAAAGGCGATACGGCCGTAGTAACTACCGGCAAGAATAAGGGCAAGAAGGGAAGAATACTGTCTGTTTCCTCCTCGAAAGAGAGGGTAACCATTGAAGGCATCAATATCGTGAAGAGGCATACAAAGCCCAATAAAAAGTATACCCAGGGCGGAATAATAGAGAAAGAGGCTCCTATACACATGTCCAATGTCATGCTGCTGTGCCCGAAATGCAATAAACCCACGAGAATAGGCAATACGGTCCTCGATGACGGTAAGAAGATCAGGGCTTGCGTGAAGTGCAAGGAGGTCATAGACTGATATGGCGCCGAGGATGAAGGAGAAATATACCAACGAAGTCGTACCGGAACTGAAGAAGGAATTTTCCTATAAAAATGTCATGCAGGTCCCGAAGATGGATAAAATCATTGTCCACGTTACGCTTGGTGAAGCGACCCAGAATATCAAGCTGCTTGAGGCCGCTGAAAAGGAACTGGCCGCGATTACGGGACAAAAGCCGCTCATTACGAAATCAAAGAAGGCCATCGCGGGTTTCAAGCTCAAGGAGGGGGTCCCCCTCGGATGCAAAGTTACCCTGAGGGGGTCGAGGATGTATGAATTCCTGGATAGGCTGATCAGCCTGGCCCTGCCCAGGATAAGGGATTTCAGGGGACTTTCGGCCAAATCCTTTGACGGAAGGGGCAACTATTCCTTTGGTCTGAAGGAGCAATACATATTCCCGGAAATAGATTACGATAAGGTGGAAGTTGTGCACGGCCTGGATATTACCATGTGCACTTCTGCAAAGACAGACGCGGAATGCAAGGCATTGCTGAGATATATGGGCATGCCGTTCAGAAAATAAAGGAGGCTGTAGTGGCAAAAACATGTTTAATTGAAAAGTCCAATAGGGAGCCCAAGTTTAAGGTGAGGACCTATAATAGATGCAAGGTGTGCGGAAGGCCCAGGGCCTATATGAGGAAGTTCGGCCTTTGCAGAATTTGCTTCAGGGCACTTGCTCTTCGGGGGCAGATCCCCGGAGTTACAAAATCAAGCTGGTAGGGGTGTGGAATGTTAACTGATCCGATTGCAGATATGCTGACCAGAATGAGAAACGTACTTCTTACAAAGAACGAGAAGGTGGATATCCCCGCTTCCAGGATGAAGGTCGAGATCGCAAAGATCCTCAAGGAAGAAGGGTTTATAAAATCCTATAAAATAATAAAGGACAAAAAGCAGGGTGTCCTGAGGGTTACCCTTAAATATGCACCGGACAACAAACCCATCATCACCGGGCTCAAGAGAATCAGCAAGCCCGGCAGGCGCGTTTATGTCGGCAAGGAAGAGATCCCGAAGGTTATGGCAGGTGTGGGAATCTCGATAATTACCACGTCGAAGGGCGTGTACAGCGATAAAGGTTGCCGCCGCGAAGGCATCGGCGGCGAGGTTTTGTGCCATATCTGGTAGATAGCGAAAATTGAAATAAAGGGACTTACAATTATACATTTTGATTTTTAAAATTTTATCTAGGAGACATAGATGTCAAGAGTAGGCAAAAAACCCATAGAAATTCCCCAGGGAACGAATGTTGAAGTAAAGCAGGATGTCATAAAGGTGAAGGGGCCGAAGGGCGAACTCAGCTACACCTTCCCGGAGGGCATGAAAATCTCCGTTGCCGACGGCAAGGTTGCAGTGGAGCGGAACTCTGATGAGAAAGTGGACAGGGCGCTTCATGGGCTTGCGCGGAGTCTGATATCAAATATGGTGAGCGGGGTATCTCAGGGCTACAGCCGGGTCCTGGAAATAACAGGCGTCGGCTACAGGGCCCAGGTCAAGGGAAACAAAATTTCCTTTACCCTCGGGTATTCCAGCCCCGTCGAATACGAGCTTCCTGCAGGAATTTCGGCAAAGGTCGATGAAAAGCAGACTACGATTACCCTGAGCGGCATTGATAAGCAGCTCCTGGGGCAGGCTGCGGCAAATATAAGGGAATTAAGGTCGCCTGACGCTTACAAAGGCAAAGGCATACGTTATTCCGGGCAGAGAATAAAGCTGAAAGCCGGGAAGACGGGCAAGAAGTAATTTCTGAAATCTGCAATTGTAAATTTTACATGGAGGATAGCCGGTGATTTTAAAAGAAGAGGCAAGAAAGAGAAGACATGTAAGGCTGAGAAAGAAGGTTTCCGGCAATGTTGAAAAGCCAAGGCTCTGCGTTTACAAGAGCCTTAATCACATATACGCTCAGATTGTTGATGACACAAAGGGCCACACGGTTGCTGCGGCCTCGACTCTCGACAAGGAGATAAAGAGTGAGGGGGGCCATAAAGGGAATGTCGCTATGGCCAAGAAGATCGGGCAATTACTGGCCACACGGGCCATTAAGGCCGGAGTGAAAAAGATTGTTTTTGACAGGGGCGGTTACCGGTATCACGGCCGTATCAAAGCTCTTGCGGAAGGCGCGAGAGAGGGCGGGCTCGAATTTTAGATTTCAGATTTTTGCTTTATGATTTCCTTAAATCTGCAATCTGTAATCAGCAATCATAAATTACGTAATTAGGAGGCATGGTGAAGACTGAAAGAATCGACTTTGAAGGGCTGAATCTGAAAGATAAAGTCGTGTATATAAACAGGGTCGCAAAGGTTGTAAAGGGCGGCAGGAGATTTTCTTTCAGCGCCCTTGTCGTAGTCGGCAGCGGCGACGGGATTGTCGGCGTCGGCAAAGGGAAGGCGTCGGAGGTCCCTGAAGCGATAAGGAAAGCGGTGGAGCAGGCAAAGAAGCGGCTCATGAGATTTGCCATGAAAGAAGGGACGATTACCCACCGGATAACCGGCCGGTACGGCTCGAACTCGGTAGTCATGAACCCGGCCCCGAAAGGCACGGGTTTGATTGCAGGAGGAGCGGTACGCGCAGTTCTGGAGGTGGCGGGCATTCATGACATCGTTGCAAAATCGCTCGGCAGCCATAATCCATTCAATACTGTTAAGGCGACACTGAACGGGCTCGGAAATCTGAAAGACCCCGATGTCGTCTTTAAGTTGAGGGGCAGGGCGGAAGAGGGCGCTGCGGTGGAAGAAGAGAGCGAACAGGAGGTTAGAAGCTAAGGCTATGAAGATACAGGATCTGGCTCCGGCAATAGGAAGCAAGCACAAGCCCAAGAGGGTCGGCCGTGGTATGGGATCAGGCCACGGGAAGACATCTACAAAAGGACACAAAGGGCAGAAAGCGCGTTCCGGCGGCACAAAGGGACCGGCTTTCGAGGGCGGCCAAACACCGCTTCAGAGAAGACTTCCCAAAAGGGGATTCAAAAACAGTCCTTTCAAGAAGGAATACGCGATAATCAATCTCTCCAATATCGCGAAGTTGACTAATATAGATGTGATAACCCCTGAAGTCCTGCTCGAAAACCGGGTCATCAAGGATATGAAGGACGGCTTGAAGGTGCTCGGGATAGGGGAAATAACCAGGTCTATGACCATAAAAGCACATGCCTTTAGTGCCTCGGCGTTATTAAAGATAAATGCTGCGGGCGGTAAGTCAGAGGTGCTTTAATCTTGAGCGTACTTACAAGCATCCAGAATATATTCAAAATCCCTGAACTCAAGAACAGGATCCTTTTTACGTTGATCATGCTGGCCGTCTACAGGATAGGCGCGCATATACCGACCCCCGGCATCAACAGCGAGGCATTGAGCAAGTTCCTTACGGAAAAGGGCGGCGCAATGATGGGTTTCTTCGACATGTTTTCCGGCGGCGCCCTGTCAAGGGTAACCATATTCGCGCTGGGTATCATGCCCTACATCAGCGCATCCATCATATTCCAGCTCCTTACCGTAGTCATTCCTGCGCTGGGCAAGATTGCAAAGGAAGGCGAGGCCGGAAGAAAGAAAATCGTTAAATACACCCGGTATGCAACAGTAGTTATCGGCGCCATACAGTCTTTTGGTATTGCCGTCGGGCTGGAAGGGATGCAGGGCGGCCAGTTTATCCAGAACCCGGGCTGGTCTTTCAGGATACTTACCATGATCACCCTTACCTCGGGAACGGCATTCCTTATGTGGCTCGGCGAACAGGTAACGGAAAGGGGCATCGGGAACGGCATCTCGCTCATTATTTTCGCCGGTATCGTCGCCCGGTTCCCCAACGCGGTATTCAGCACCTTCAGCCTTGTCAAGGCAGGTGAATTGTCGATATTCTTCGTTATCTTCCTTATGGTGATGATGGTGGGAGTTATCGGCGGGATCATTTACATAGAAAGGGGCCAAAGGAAAATACCTGTACAGTATGCCAAAAGGGTCGTCGGCAGAAAGGTATTCGGAGGCCAGAGCACGCATTTGCCTTTGAAAGTGAATACTGCAGGCGTTATTCCGCCGATATTCGCTTCATCAATCATTATGTTCCCTGCAACGATTGCAGGTTTCATCGCAGTCCCATGGGTCCAGGCCATTGCGAAGCAGCTGTCGCCGGGCACTATTATGTATACCATATTGTATGTAAGCCTTATCTTCTTCTTCAGCTATTTCTATACTGCCGTCATATTCAACCCTGTCGATATCTCAGAAAACCTTCAGAAACATGGCGGCTTCATCCCGGGCATCAGGCCGGGGGCAAAGACGTCCGAGTATATTTACAGGGTTCTCACAAGGCTGACCTTTGTAGGGGCGCTCTACCTGGCGGTCGTCTGTATTTTGCCGGAACTCCTCATCAAGAGGTTCAACGTGCCTTTTTATTTCGGAGGCACATCTCTTCTCATAGCTGTCGGCGTTGCCCTTGATACTGTTTCTCAGATCGAATCTCATCTGATTACGAGATCCTACGAGGGCTTCCTGAAGAGAGGGAAAATGAGGGGTCGGAGAGACTAAGCGTACAGCGTACAGCGTAGAGCGTAGCGGGGTTAAGAGAGTCCGATCTGCACGATAAACGCTCTGCGTTATAGCAAAAGAATACAGTGATAATTATAAAATCTCAACCGGAAATAGATAAGATTGCGGCGGCGTGCCGCATTGTAGCGGAAATTCTGGAGAGTCTTAAGTCGTATGTAAAGGTCGGGATGACCACCGCAGATGTAGAGGCCTACGCTGAGAAGAGGATCAGGCAGCGCAAGGCGATACCGGCCTTCAAAGGGTACAGAGGGTACCCTGCAAGCGCCTGCACGTCGGTAAACGACCAGGTGGTGCATGGAATCCCTTCGCGCCTGGTCAAGCTTAAGAGCGGTGATGTTATCAGTGTGGACCTGGGAGTGATCCTGGACGGGTTTTACGGGGACGGCGCAATAACCATCCCTGTCGGCGATGTCGATGCCGGGGCGCAAAGGCTGATGCAGGTAACGGAAGAGTCCCTCTATGCAGGCATAAAGAGTGCGGTTGTCGGCAACAGGGTTTCCGACATATCCAACGCTGTTCAGAGGCATGTGGAGGCACAGGGATTTTCGGTGGTAAGGGCGTTTGTCGGGCATGGCATAGGCCATTCGCTGCACGAGGACCCTCAGGTGCCCAACTTCGGAAAGCCCGGGCAGGGGCAGAGACTTAAACACGGGATGACCCTCGCAATCGAGCCTATGGTCAATGCAGGCACCCCCGATGTGGAGATATTGGAAGATGGCTGGACCGCTGTTACAGCGGACGGAAAATTATCGGCCCATTTTGAGCATACGATAGCAGTTACAAAAAACGGGCCGGTAATCTTGACTAAAATCTGAAAAAAAGGTATAATTTTAAGCTTAAGTATGGCTAAAGAAGAAAATATAGAGGTACAGGGGACAATCGTCGAGACATTGCCGAACGCTATGTTTCGCGTTGAGCTCGAGAACGGACAGATTATACTTGCCTATGTGTCCGGCAAGATGAGGATGCATTTTATAAAAATATTGCCCGGCGATAAGGTCACTGTGGAGCTTTCACCCTATGATCTTTCGAAGGGCCGTATTACGTACAGATATAAGTAAGCGGGTAAGAAGTAAGGAATGGAGGATTTGATCATGAAAGTAAGGCCTTCTGTCAAGCAGATATGTTCAAAGTGCAAGATCGTAAAGAGAAAGGGCGTTATAAAGGTCCTCTGCGAAAATCCGAGGCATAAGCAGAGGCAGGGATAAAAACGACAAATTCGAAATCCCAAACTCTAAATTCTAAATTGTTTAGGATTTAGGCATTGGGATTTAGGATTTATTTGAGGAGGAGCAAGTATGGCAAGAATAGCCGGTGTTGACCTGCCGAAAAACGAACGTGTAGAAATAGGGCTTACGCGGATCTTTGGTATCGGGAGGTCACTGTCAGTCAAGATATTGAAAGAGATCAACGTGAACCCGGACATCCGCGTAAAGAACCTTACCGATGAGGATATCGTCAAGATCAGGACCCGCCTTGAGAAGGACTACAAGGTCGAGGGCGACCTCAGGCGGGAAATATCGATGAACGTAAAAAGGCTTACCGAAATCGGAAGCTATAGAGGGTATAGACATCTTGCCCACTTGCCTGTACGGGGACAGAGGACAAAGACAAATGCGAGGACCCGCAAAGGTCCGCGTAAGCTTGTCCTCAAGAAAAAGTAATAAGGAGGAGTACACGTAAATGGCTCAGAAAAAAAGAAGCGGCAAAAAAGTAAAGAAGAACATAACCAGTGGCACGGCTCATATACAGACCACGTTTAACAATACAATTGTTACCATAACCGACCCCGCCGGCGGGGTCATAGCATGGTCAAGCGCCGGAAGTCTCGGGTTCAAAGGATCGAGAAAGGGTACTCCTTTTGCCGCCCAGATAGCCTCGGAAGCGGCGGCCAAGAAGGCCATGGAAATGGGACTGAAGCAGATTGACGTATACGTTAAAGGCCCGGGCGCCGGCAGAGAGACAGCGATTCGCGCACTCCAGGCGGCGGGATTGGAGATTACGCTCATAAAGGATGTGACTCCGGTACCGCACAATGGCTGCAGGCCGCCAAAAAGGAGGAGAGTGTAAATGGCAAGATATACGGGTCCATCATGCAGGCTTTGCAGGAGAGAGGGGGAGAAGCTCTTTCTCAAGGGCGCCAGGTGCCACACGGAAAAATGCGGAGTGGAGCGGAGGAAATATCCCCCTGGACAGCATGGGCAGAGCAGGACGAAGCTCTCTGATTACGGGGTGCAGTTGAGAGAGAAGCAGAAGGTGAGAAGGATGTACTGGATCATGGAAGACCAGTTCAGGCAGTACTTCCACAAGGCATCCGGCATGAAGGGCGTAACCGGTGAAATCCTTCTCCAGCTTATGGAAAGGCGTTTGGATAACGTGGCATACAGAATGGGCTTTGCGGTCAACAGGAGAGAGTCCCGGCAATTGGTAAGACACGGCCATTTCCTGGTGAACGGCAAGAAGGTCGATATCCCGTCGTATCTGCTCAGGTCCGGTGATACCGTTGAAGTAAGGGAATCAAGCCGCGAGGTCCCGGCAATAGTCGAGAGCCTGGGAATGGCGGAGCACAGGGGGTTCCCGGAATGGGTGGAAGTCGATACTAAAAGCCTGAAAGGAAAATTTGTACGGATCCCCTCCAGGGAAGAGATACAGTTGCCGGTCCAGGAACAGCTTATTGTGGAGCTTTACTCGAAATAAGCAGTGATGACTTTTGAAATTCTCGGGAAGAGGTTTATGGGAACCCTCCTGATAGTAATAAAAATATAAAGGCATAGGAGGCCTTATTATGGATCTTGTGAAAAGGGGCTTTCAGCTGCCCAAGAAAATGAGTTTTGATGAGGAAACCCTTACGGATTTCTATGGCAAGCTGGTTGTGGAGCCGCTTGAGCGCGGATTTGGAGTTACCATCGGAAATTCGTTGCGTAGGGTTTTACTCTCCTCCATCGAGGGCGCTGCAGTTACCGGGATCAAAATACCGGGGGTCTTGCATGAGTTTTCCGATATAAAAGCAGTAAAGGAAGATGTTGTCGATATTGTCCTGAATGTAAAGAAGCTGAGGTTCAAGCTGCACAGCGAAAGTAAAAGGACGGCAACCATCAAAGTAAAGGGTCCCAAGGTTGTGACGGGCGCAGACGTCGAAGCTGACGCCAATATCGAGGTGCTGAACAAGGACCACTATATTGCCACTGTCGACAGCGGGGCGACGTTCGAGATGGAAATGTATGTGCAGAAAGGCAAGGGCTATGTCTCATCGGAGATGAACAAGGAAGAAGGCCTCCCTGTTGACGTCATAGCGGTAGACTCTGTTTTCGGCCCCGTGAAAAAGGTGAATTTCTGGGTGGAAAAGGCGAGGGTCGGAAGATCAACCGATTATGACAGGCTTATCATGGAGATATGGACTGACGGGGGCATAACTCCTGAAAAGGCGGTCAGTGACGCGGCCTCGATCATCATGGACCATCTCGATCTGTTCATTTTTGTCGAGGAGCAGGAGATGACCGCAGAGGCTCCGCATTCGGCAAGCGCGATTGCAGCAAGTCCTACGATGAATGAGAACCTGCTGAAGAGCATAGATGAGCTGGAATTGTCGGTCAGGGCATATAATTGCCTTAAAAACGCTAATATAAAGACTATCGCAGACCTGGTGCAGAGGTCTGAGCATGAGATGCTTAAGACAAAAAACTTCGGCCGCAAGTCCCTGAACGAGATAAAAGACATACTGGTTTCGATGGGATTGGGCTTCGGCATGAAGGTAGACATGAGCGAATTAAAGACAGTGCTTTAGAATACATCGGGAGGTTGATTAGAAATGAACCATAAAGTGGCGGGAAGACATTTCGGCAGGACTGCAAATCAGAGGAAGGCATTGCTGCGCGGTCTGGTGTCGTCCCTTTTTGAGCATCAGAGAATAGAGACCACACTGGCACGGGCAAAGGCCATCAGGGGAATAGCCGAAAAGCTGGTCACCTTCGGAAAGCAGGGCGATGTCCATGCCAAGAGAATGGTAATGTCCTATATTCCCAACAGGACTGTCGTAGCCAAACTCTTTGCGGAGATAGCGCCGAGGTTTGCGAGCAAAAACGGCGGATACCTCAGGATAGTCCAGACCCGCCAGAGAGTGAACGACCGCGCTCCTATGGCAATCATAGAGTTTGTCGATTATGAAAGCGTCAGGACAGGCAGTGCAAAAGAGGGAAAGAAAGAGTGAACGATATTCTTTTCGGAGCAGGTATCATATTGGTGTGGGTGATCTTACAGTTTGTTGTTTTCCCGAAATTCGGCGGAGGCGGCTGAGCATTACCGCAGAAGGGTTCGGGGAACTCTAAAAAGTGTAAATAAGAAGAATGGAAATATATTCGGAAGGGGGTCTGCAACAGCGGACCCCTTTTTTAATGTGCGCCCGGCAGGGGGCGCACGCCCGGCGGTGGAGGTCACAGAGTCATATCCGGCTCACATTTCTCCCGTGAATGTATACAATACGATAAATTGCCGCATCAGCAGACCAAGGGACAGGGAAATATAAATACGATGGGAAACAATGTTGTTACTTTAATCGGGCTCCTGGCAGCGACATTGACCACAACCTCATTTGTTCCCCAGCTTATCAAGTCATGGAGGAAGAGGGAGACAAAAGATATTTCCCTGTGGATGCTCCTTATACTAGGCGCAGGGATATTCCTCTGGATGGTTTACGGGCTTCTGATCCACGACCTGCCGATTATCCTGGCGAACAGTATATCTTTTGTCCTTGTCATATTCATCCTCTTCTTTAAAATACGGTATGACAGGGGAAATTAAAAGGAAAATGCAAAGTTAAAGGAACTCCCAGTGAAAGCGATTTTTCGTATGATGGATGTCACATTGTCCGCTGCCGGGGTGCGCGGAATAATTTTGCAACTACCCGGCTAAGGCACTATACTTATAGAATAAAACCCGGCAATGCCTTAGCTCCCTGGTCTGCGTTGCGGCAGATGCCTGCCGCGACTGGGAAGGGCGGAAAAAATTGACAAATCATAGCTGTAAGGTTTAAACTAAATGATTGTAAATCAAGCAGTAAGCGCATAGATATATGGAGGGTAACTTGTTAAAGACACTTGAGGACGTATCAGCGACAAAAAAACGGCTGAAAATAGAAATACCTGCCGAAACCATAGAGGCGGAGATCAAAAAAGGCCTGGTCGATGTGCAGAAGAAGTCGAAACTCCCTGGATTCAGACCCGGCAAAGCGCCCATGCCCATGATTGAAAAGAAGTTCGGCAAGAATGTGGAAGCGGATGTCTTGGAGAAGATAATTCCCGAGTTCTATATGAAAGCGGTGAAAGAGGCCGATATAAAGCCCGTCTCCGGGCCTGTTGTGGAAGAGTCTTTCGATTTCGAGAGGAACACCAATCTTTCCATGACGGTCACCGTAGATGTGATGCCCAAGGTCGAGAACCTTCAGTATGAGGGAATAGCTGTTAAGGAAATTCCCGTAGAGGTGGCGGATGAGGAAGTGGATTCCGTCCTGAGCAACCTTGCTGAAGAAAAGGCCACCTATGAGGCTGCTGATGATGCTGCGCAGACAGGGGACCTTGTTACGATCGACTATACGATTGAAGGTGACGGGACTGCCCGGTCCGGCGAAGGCGCACACTGGGACTCAGCGGCAAAGGACGTTGTTCTCAAGGTGGGCAGCGGCCCCTATCCCAAAGAATTTTTCGACAGCCTTATCGGCAGAAAGAAAGAGGATGAGTTTGAGGTGGAAGCTGCATTTCCTGAAGACCTGCAGTCGCCTTTTGCGGGAAAGAAACCGAAGTTCAGGATCAAGCTGAAGGATATCAAGAGGCGGAATGTCGTTGCCCTTGATGACGAGTTCGCAAAGGACCTGGGACATGAGACATTGGCCCGGTTGAGAGATAAGGTCAAAGAGAATATTATTAAAGTAAAGGGCAGGGAAGCGGACAGGGCCAAACAGAAGGAGATCCTTGACAGGCTCCTTGAGTCCCATGCGGTTGATGCCCCTGAAAGCATGCTTGATGCCGAAATAAAAGGGGTGCTCAGTGAGATCAGGGGGTCGGGCAAGGATACCCGGACCGACGAGGAGATCATCAGCGAGCTGAGGCCGCATGCCGAGAAAAGCGTTAAGGCCTCCATCCTGCTGCAGCTTATCGGGGAAAAAGAGGGAATCACCGTACAGGAAGTGGATGTGAAGGAAGAGATTGTCGGCATTGCGCAGAGGTTTTATATAACTCCGGAGAACGTTATAAAATATTACGTGGCCAAAGACGGGTCTCTCGAAGGTTTGAGAAGCACGGTGTTTGAAAGAAAAGTATTGAACTTTTTGCTCGGCAAAGCGAAAATAGAAAAGGAAAGCAAACAAGGAGAATAATCCATGAGTTATGTTCCGATTGTAATAGAGCAGACAGGAAGGACCGAAAGGGCGTACGATATATATTCCAGGCTCCTGAAGGACAGGATCATTTTTGTCGGGACGGCTATTGACGACAATGTGGCGAATGTGGTCATTGCACAGCTGCTTTTTCTTCAGACCGAAGACCCTGAAAAGGACATACATATCTACATAAATTCGCCTGGCGGGGTTGTATCTGCCGGGCTTGCCATGTACGATACGATGCAGTATGTAAAGCCCGATATCGCGACTTACTGTATCGGCCAGGCGGCTAGCATGGGGGCCCTGCTTTTGTGCGCCGGGACAAAAGGCAAGCGGTTTGCATTGCCCAATTCGCGTATCATGATCCATCAGCCCACAGCCGGTTTTTACGGGCAGGCAACGGATGTGGAGATCCATGCGCGGGAGATCCTGAAGATGAAAGAGTCCCTGAACAATATCCTCTCACGTCACACAGGGCAGCCCTACGAGAAGATCCATACGGACACGGAAAGGGATTATTTCATGTCAGGTGAGGATGCTAAGGCATACGGCATTGTGGATGACGTGATATCAACGGTAAAAGAGGCGAAGAAGAAGTAATACGGCGGGCGTTATTATAGGGTTGAGCGCCCGGTGTTTATCGTTAAGAGATACGGAATTTAGGGGTTTTGCGCACGACGCTTTACCCAGTGGAGGTTCCTATGGCAAGAAGAATAAATGATAGTACTCTGAAGTGTTCCTTCTGCGGCAAGGGGCAGGATGAAGTCAGAAAGCTGATAGCAGGACCTATGGTCTATATCTGCGATGAATGTGTCGGCCTCTGCAATGAAATTATAGATGAGGAACTGCATGTCTCGGACAAGGACTTTTCCAGGAAGCTGCCGACCCCTTCGGAAATACACAAGTTTCTTGATGATTATGTAATAGGCCAGGAGCGGGCCAAGAAAATTCTCGCCGTGGCTGTCCATAACCATTATAAAAGGATATTCAGGGGATCGAAATCGGATGTGGAACTGCAGAAGAGCAACATCCTCATGGTCGGGCCCACGGGCACGGGCAAGACACTCCTTGCCCAGATCCTGGCGAAGTACCTTGACGTGCCTTTCACGATAGCCGACGCAACGACCCTTACGGAAGCGGGTTATGTAGGCGAGGATGTTGAAAACGTTCTGCTGAAATTGCTCCAGGCGGCTGATTATGATGTGGAAAGGGCGCAGCGGGGGATTATATACATCGACGAGATCGATAAAATCAGCAGGAAATCCGACAGCCCTTCCATAACGAGAGATGTATCGGGTGAGGGCGTTCAGCAGGCCCTGCTGAAGATCATAGAGGGCACCACGGCGAATATTCCTCCCCAGGGGGGACGCAAGCATCCCCAGCAGGAATACATTCAGCTTGACACCACCAACATTCTTTTTATGTGCGGTGGCGCGTTTGTCGGGCTTGATGCGATCATTGAGCGCAGGATAGGAAAAAAGAGCATCGGCTTCAACACCGAAGGAGCGGCTGTCAGGGACAAGAAGGCGGGCAATGTATTAGGCCTTGTAGAGCCCGAAGACCTCCTCCGGTACGGGCTGATCCCCGAGTTCGTCGGCAGGCTTCCCGTTGTGGCCACCCTCGAGGAACTGGACGAAGCGGCGCTTGTAACGATACTGACCCAGCCGAAAAATGCATTGGTAAAGCAGTATCAGAAACTGCTCGGCCTGGACAATGTCCGGTTGAAATTCACGGAAGGGGCACTGGTTGCAATAGCCAAGAAGGCCATAGAGAGAAAAACCGGCGCAAGGGGGCTGCGGGCCATCCTGGAAGATGTTATGCTCGACATCATGTACGAGATCCCTTCACAGAGCGGGGTGACGGAGTGCGTGATCAACGAGGAAGCTATAGTCAAGAAAGAGCGGCCGCTCCTTGTGTACGAGGAAAAAGCCGAATCAGCGTAAAAATCAGTGACGAGTGATGAGTAATCAGTGATGAGTTAAATCCTCGCACTGATAAAAAGCTTTTACTCATCACCCATTACGCATTACTGTTTTCGTTATGGCCTTCCGCAGAGCTTCTTTCAGTTCCGGGTCCTGTATATCAGAGATGGTGCGGTCGATCCATGCGATGTCGGAGTCCTGGATCTTCTTTGTTGTTTGTACGGCGGCGTCCTTGTCCCCTGGAGCATTCTGCCGGGGTTTAAAGATCCTGCCGTGTTTGAACCTGATCTCGGTTACCTGGTGTCCCCGGAGCTTCTTTATCATGTCCTGCTTGAAGAACTTCAACTGCTGAAGCCATGCAGGAGAGTCCACATTCACTGCCAGTTCCCCGTTCTTGATGTCAACGGGACAGGTATGGAGCGAAAGCGGCGCCGGGAAAAGGGTGGTCCATTCTCTTTGCAGGGAATCCAGCCTGACCCTGTCCTCTATGCCGAGGTCTTTTAAAAGGGAAGCTAGGATTGAACCGGAGGTTTCCATATAACGGAGAGTAACGAGTCTGAAGACGGTAACGAGTGACAAGCCTGTGGTCTTTAACTCGTTACTTGTTGCTGATGACTCGTTACTGTCTTTAGACTGCCTTGACTATCTTTTTGGAGCGGATGCACCTGGTGCATACATAGGTTCTTTTTACCCCGCTGTCGGTCACGATTTTGATCCTCTGGATGTTCGGCATCAGGACGCGCTTTGTTCTATTATTTGCATGGCTTACGTTATTTCCGACAGCCCTTTTCTTTCCGCAGATGGAACAATTGGCCATAATAACACCTCCTTTGATTGCATTAAAAAGTCTTTTATGATAACATTTCAGGAGTAATGTTACAAGTAAAATAAGTTATAATAAAAGAGAAGTAAGAGGTGGGGAGTAAAAAGTGAGCAGTAAAAGATTTTACTTCTCACTTCTTACCGCTCACTTCCCACTTAAGGAAAAATCGGAGGGTGAGATATAGATGTCCAATAATGAAATAAAGAGCACTGAGCTGGCAAAAGAATTGGGAGTTAAAGCTACCGAGGTCGTCAAAGAACTTGGAAAGATCAGGGGTATCGAATACAAGAAGGGGACGACAAACGTGAAGCTCAGCGCTGAAGAGGCGGATAAGGTCAAATCTGCGTTCAGCCGGCAGACGGCGCCGAAGCCTGTCAGGAAGGCCCCTGAACAGGCAGCCCCCAGGAAAGTACCGGAAAAGGCGGAAGCGAAACCCGGGGCCCGCATGGAAACGAGGCCGGAGGCAAAACCGGCAAAGAAAGAGGAGGAAATCGCAAAGCCTGCCGAACCGGCACGAAAAGAGCAGCCGCCGAAGGCAGGCGAGGCAAAGCCTGCTGCAGCGCGACCTGTCGAGGCAAGGCCTGCGGAAACAAAACCTGTTGAAACGGCAAAGCCGGAGGAGATGCCCGCAGCCGGTGCAAGCGCACCCGTTGCAGAGATCGAGCCGCTGGAAGCCATACTGCCTGTCCATGAAGAAGACGACGAACTCAAGTTGCCTGACAGATTCAAGAAGGAAATAGAGGTCGAGAAAGTCGAGAAGATCAAGGTCAAGCCGGGAATGCAGAAGGCATTCCAGGCAATCAAGAAAATAGAGCCCAAAAAATGGGCGGACCAGAAGTCGACGAAGAGGCCGAAGGACAGATTCAGAAAGATGGAGCCGCAGCAGCCCCAGATAACTGCGCCGAGGAAGAAATCCATAAAGCTGGAAGAGGGGACAACGGTAAAGGTTTTTGCCGAGATGATAGGCCTGAAGATATCGGATGTCATCAAGAAACTTATGGAACTGGGGTACATGGCGACAGTCAATCAGCCTGTTGATATGGATGCCGCCATCCTGGTTGCCGACAGTTTCGGCGTGAAGGTGGAATCGGTAAGCGCTGAACAGCTGGATGTTGTTGAGGAGGCTGCAGAGGAGGCCGGAAGCCTTATCCACAGGCCCCCTGTTGTTACCATCATGGGCCATGTCGACCACGGGAAAACCTCTTTGCTGGACGCCATCAGGGAAACAAAGGTCACTGAGACCGAGGCCGGAGGCATCACCCAGCACATCGGCGCTTACAAGGTCTCTCTTCAGGGCAAGGACATCGCGTTTCTCGATACGCCGGGCCATGAGGCCTTTACCGCGCTGAGGGCAAGGGGAGCGAAGGTCACGGACATTGTCGTGCTTGTCGTTGCCGCGGATGACGGGGTTATGCCCCAGACAGTAGAAGCAATCGACCACTCAAAGGCCGCCAACGTGCCTATTGTCGTGGCGATAAACAAGGTGGATAAACCCGAAGCGAACCTTACACGGGTCAAGAACGAACTGGCAGAGCGCGGTGTCGTGTCGGAAGAATGGGGCGGCCAGAACATTTTTGTTGAGGTCTCCGCAAAAAAGAGGACAGGTATAGAGCATCTGCTCGAGATGATACTGCTCCAGGCGGAAGTGATGGAGCTCAAGGCAAACCCCCACAAACTTGCAAAGGGGACGATTATCGAAGCAAAGCTGGACAGGGGCCGGGGGCCTGTAGCAACCGTGCTGATCCAGTCTGGAACGCTGAAAATAGGAGACGCCTATGTGGCAGGGACCACATCCGGAAGAGTGAGGGCGCTGATCGATGATACGGGGAAGAAGATCCCCGAAGCAGGCCCGTCGACCCCGGTGGAGGTAATCGGATTTTCCGAAGTGCCGGCAGCAGGCGATGTGTTCATCAGCGTTGAAGATGAACGTAAGGCCCGGCAGATCGCCCTGGCGCGCCTGCAGAAACAGCGGCTTGCCGAGATAGCGAAACACAGGAAACTGACGCTCGATGAATTATATGCAAAAATCAAGGAAGGCCA
This sequence comes from Nitrospirota bacterium, assembly GCA_021847795.1. Lineage (GTDB taxonomy): Bacteria > Nitrospirota > Thermodesulfovibrionia > Thermodesulfovibrionales > Dissulfurispiraceae > JAMCVZ01. The sequence continues at coordinate 11,675 of JAJZPZ010000019.1, read as the reverse complement.
GATAAAAGAACTGAACATTGTGCTCAAAGGTGATGTCCAGGGCTCTGTGGAGGCCATCAGGCAGGCCTTTGAGGGGATCACCCACACCGAGGTGAAGGTAAGGGTCATCCATGCCTCTGTAGGCGGTATAAACGAGTCGGACGTAATGCTGGCTACAGCTTCCAATGCCATTATCATCGGCTTTAATGTCCGCCCTGAACTGAAGGCCTCGCAGATTGCCGAGAAAGAGGGCGTTGACATCAGGCTTTACAACATCATCTACGAAGCCATAGAGGATGTAAAGAAGGCGCTGGAAGGGCTCCTGGAACCCACGCTTAAGGAAAAGATCCTGGGCAGGGCCGAAGTCAGGCAGACGTTCCAGGTTTCAAGGCTCGGCACGATTGCAGGCTGCTATGTGCTTGACGGCATGATCAGCCGCAACAGTGAGGGGATCAGGGTCATCAGGGAAAACATCGTCGTATATGAGGGAAAGCTGGGCTCGTTGAAGAGATTTAAAGACGATATCAAGGAAGCCCAGGCCGGATATGAGTGCGGTATTACGATAGAGAACTTCAATGATATCAAGATCGGAGATGTTCTGGAAAACTACATTATCGAGAAGATCGCGGCAAAATTGTAAAAAACAGAGCACAGGAGACAGAGGGCAGGGCTTAACCTATCTGTCTCCTCATTTCCGACTTCTCTATTCCGATTTCCGTATTCCGAGGAGCTGATCATGCATCCGTATAAAAGATCTCAAAGACTGAGTATTCTGCTGAGAGAAGAAATAGCCGGCATCATCATGAGGAGGGTGAAAGACCCCCGCCTCGGGTTTGTCACGGTCACCGATGTCGAGCTGTCGCAGGACCTGAAAATAGCCCGGGTGTTTGTAAGCGTGCTGAAAGCGGAGGACAGGGACATTACCCTCGAGATATTGAACTCTGCAAAGGGCCTTATCCGCAGCGAGGTGTCGAAGAGAGTGAGAGTGAAGTTCATCCCGACTATCGAGTTCAGGGCCGATGCCTCCGTTGAGCGCGGGGACAAGATCGACAGGCTGCTGAAAGAGATAAAGAAAGAAGGGGTCTCAGGGGAGTGAACGTCACGAGAATCCTGCCCCCGGAACTTTTCAACCTTCTGCAAAGCGAAGACGGCTTCCTGATCGCGGCGCACCTCAATCCCGACGGCGATGCGCTGGGTTCGGCCATAGCGCTTGCGATGGCCCTGGAGAAGATGGGCAAAAGGACCCTCCTTGTATGCAGGGACGCCGTCCCGGAGCAGTATAAGTTCCTGCCCGAGTATCAGAGATTCTACACCTTTGACAACGTACCCGCATCAGGGGTCGATATCCGGGAATTCAGCACACTGGTCCTTGTGGATTGCAACGAGATCAGGCGCACCGGCATGGAAAAATCCCCGCTTGCAAATCTTACTTTCCGGACTACGGCAGTAATCGACCACCACGAGACGGAAAAGGCCTTCGGCGACATCAGGTGGGTGGCGCCGGAGATCGCCGCGACGGGCATGCTGATCTATTACATCCTCAGGGAACTCGCTGTGGAGATAACGAAGGATATAGCGATAAATCTTTACACCGCCCTGGTCCTTGATACGGGAAACTTCCGTTTTGAAAACACGACCTCAGAGGTGCTTGCGGTCGCCGCTGCCCTGGCCGAAGCAGGGGCGCCCCCCCATATCATCCACAGGGAACTGAATGAATCATGGTCCGAGGGCCGCTTCAAGCTATTTGTAAGTTTGCTGAATACTCTCTATATCGAAGACTGCATCGCGATTACTGCAGTAACCAGGAAAATGTTCGAGGAGACAGGCACAACAACCGATGACACCGAGACCTTTGTCTCCTTCCCGAAGATCATGAAAAAAATTGAGGTCACAGCCCTCCTGCGCGAGGACGGCCCCACGGAAACCAAGGTCAGTCTCAGGGCGCGGGGCGGCATCAATATGGCCCGCATCGCGGAGTCCTTCGGAGGGGGCGGGCATAAGAACGCTGCAGGCTGCACCATAAAAGCGGACATCGAGACGGCCAAGGCCGAGGTCCTCAGAAAAGTGAAAGAACAGATGGCATCGAATCACTGCGACACGGAAGTTTAAGTTCCAACCTATAAAAGAAAAGGGGTCAATTCTTTCATTTTGACAATTCCTCTTCGATGCGCTCTACAAGACTCCTTAAATTTCCGTCCCTCTCCATTTTTTCCACTAACCGTTTTCGCCCCTGACTTACGGTGCTGTAATCAACATTAAATATCCTGCCAATCTCGATTCCTTTCAGCCCCCCCACCCGATAGAGAATATCCATTGCAGCAGTCCTAAGTCTATGTCTGGAGGTTCTTATCGCATCAAATGATTCGCCGGATACCTTCTCTATCACACGAACAATATCCTCTTCAGCCCTGTACCGCTTTAGTTCCCGATGGCCGGGACTCTCCCGGTCCTCAGTCCCTTTAACAAAAATATTCTTTACCCAGCTTATGAACTTATCGTTGCCAAGAATGCTTTGCCCAAGAATATCTTTCTTGATTTCCAGTCCTTCACTGATGTCTTGAATAATACGTTTCTTGTATTCGCCCCTTCCTCCGGCAGTATCTCCACCATATTCTGAAAGAACCAGCCCATAGTCAACCATCTTTTCCTTCCGCTTGCTAATATACCCGACGAGACTGCTCCATTGATATTCTTCTAAATATTTGAATTTCTCCTCGCTCGTCTTTGATCTCATCGACTCTACACGCACGGGGTTTAAATGAATGTATCGGGACACAATGGACAGATACTCGTCTTTGTCCACAAGAATGCTCGTGTATCTTCCCTGATAAAGATGGCCCGATCTTGTGTATTTCCTGTTATAAAAGCCGGTATAGGAAACATTGAAATGCCTCATGAATTCTCCAAGATTGCCGAGGGGCGTCTCAACCAAGAAATGATAATGGTTATTCATCAAAACATAACTTCGGAGCTTTACAGCATAAATTTTCAGCGACTTTGACAGCATATGGACGAATTGCTGCCTATCTTTATCCTCCCTGAATATTTCCCTGCGCTCGTTTCCCCGGCTTGTAACGTGATAAACCGCCCCAGGATATTGGATTCTCAAAGGTCTTGCCATGTGGAATTATTGTATATTGTCATATGATATGTCAATAATAAAGAATTGACCCCATCGCCATCCGTATCATTCATCCAAAATGCTTCTTATGCTCTTGCTGTCCTTCGACCAAAGGGGCGAATTCTTGGAGCCTCAAGATCAATCTTTATGCCCAATGCATTGCATACCTTGAGGAAGGTGGAAATATTACAGTTGATTCCGTTTTCTACTTTTGACATCTGTTGTTGAGTGACTTTTGCTCTCTTTGCAACTTCTGCCTGAGAAAGCCCCAAATGTTCCCTGGTATCAAGTATTTTGAGTGAGAGCTCAGCAAGCTGGCGTTCTTCCTCGTAGAGTTGCCTGAACCTCTCGTCCTTCAATTTTTCTTTCAAATGCTGTCTAAAGCTTCTCATGAAATCCCTCCCTGATTTTCCTCTCATCAACCCGGGCGAGAAAGTCATCCCGGAACTGCTGCGCTCTTTTGATCTCAGATGATGGCACTGCGCTTGCGCGCTTTACGAATGCATGGCTAAGAACAATGAATTCCCTATAACAGAAGAAGTAAAGTATACGAACCTGATCACCGGCAAGCTTCACTCTCAGCTCATGAATCCCATCTCCGAGGATATCTGCATAGGGCCTTGGCAGGTTAGGCCCTTTCTCTTCCAAAAGAGTCAACCAACTGAATATCTTTGCCTGATCCCGGCTCTTGCGTGTATCGATAAACTGCTGCACCGGGCAGGCCCCATCGGCTGTCTCATAGTAGAGAACTCGCCACTTGTGTTTCATATGTTATCTTACATCAGATATGACGTATTTGACAAGGAGGCCTAAAGAAGAGTTGTTCAATTATTCAAAGTGAAATGTGTAACGTTTTTGCTGCTTCGGGAGTTGCATTGTCCAGGCAGTACTTGCCTGGCAATGACCGAGAGGCCGGGTTTGCAGAATTCGGGGTGTGAACTTTCTCTTTATCGCGTTAATTCCGAGAGCTTCTCGTAGAGTTCTTCCGGTGTGATTATCGCGCCGCCGGGCCTGCCGTAGAAAAGAACTTCCGACCTGCCGTTGACTGCCAGTTTTACATCCTCAACCATCTGGCCTGCATTTAATTCCACGGTGATGAGTTTTCTTCTGTCCCCCGAAAGCCCACTGATGGCCTGCTCAGGGAAGGGGTAGAGCGTTATGGGCCTGAACAAGCCGATCCTGCGCCCTTCGCTCCGCATTTTCCTGACAACGGTTATGGCAACCCGCGCTGCGATGCCGAAGGCGATCACGATGAACTCCGCATCGTCCGTGTCATAGGTTTGAAACCGCACCTCCCTGTCCCTCAGGGTCCTGTATTTTTCCTGGAGGAGGAAGTTCCTCTGCTCCAGTTCTCCCTCGCCCATGAACAGGGTCTTTATGACATTGGGCTGTCTTCCCTTGCAGCCTGTCAGTGCCCATGTTTTTTCAGGCAGGGCCGGTTTTACATAAGGGGTCGGGATGCAGGGTTCCATCATCTGTCCGAGTATCGCATCGCCGAGCAGCATGACGGGGGTCCTGTATTCGTCGGCCTTGTCAAAGGCGAGCATGGTCAGGTCCCAGAGTTCCTGGACAGTGAAGGGAGCATACACCAGGAGCCTGTAATCACCATGCCCCCCGCCTTTTACGGCCTGGAAGTAATCCGCCTGGCTTGCAGAGATGTTCCCAAGGCCCGGCCCGCCCCGTTGCATATTCACAATGACTGCAGGAAGCTCCGCCCCTGCGAGAAAGGAGATGCCTTCCTGCTTCAGGCTTATCCCGGGACTGCTTGAAGAGGTCATTGCGCGCGCCCCGCAGGCTGATGCCCCGTATACCATGTTTACTGCCGCTGTCTCGCTCTCTGCCTGGAGGAAGGTGCCGCCGACTTCGGGCATCCGCCACGACATGTATTCGGGGATCTCGTTCTGGGGGGTTATGGGGTAGCCTGCGTAGAACCTGCATTCAGCCCGGATGGCAGCTTCAGCAATGGCCTCATTTCCCTTCAGCAGGATTTTCTTCATGAACGAAATTATAACAGGATACGGGAAAAGGAACAAGATGAAATACAAATTCGAAATTCTAAATCCGAAACAAATCCCAAGTTCCAAGCGCCAAATTCCAAACAAATTCGAAACGTGTTCGGAGCCTTTGAATTTTGAATGCAGATATTGTTTAGAGTTTAGATATTAGAGCTTAGGATTTGCTTTTCACAGCGGGGAGGTAGATGTGGATGGCGGCGCCTTTGCCGGGTTCGGATTCTGCAAGTATGATCCCCTTGTGTTCCTTGACCGCAGAGTAGCAGACGGAAAGCCCGAGTCCGACCCCGCTCTTGGAATCCATTCTCTTTGTCGTAAAATAGGGCTCGAATATCTTCGCTAAATTCTTTTTTTCAATGCCCTCGCCGTGGTCTGTTACGGACATTCTTATAAAGGGGCCTTCTTTCAAGGGAAGCATGTGCTGCGGACCGACAATTATATTCTCTGCACGCAGGTCTATTGCTCCGCCTTCAGGCATTGCCTCGCAGGCATTTTTGACGAGTTCCCCGACTACTCTGTGCAGCTCATTTTCATCCGCCTCAACGGACCACAGGTCATCCGGGGCCGACAGTGTGAGCTTCCATTTTGGTTCAAGGAACAGGTGGGCTACGGAAGCTTTTAGAAGCCGGGCAGTAGGAATAACTCTTTTTGCGGAATCCCCGCTTTTGGCCAGCATGCCCAGTTGCTGCACCAGCTCTTTCGCTTTGATGCATGAATTCTCTGCAATGGTCAGATAGCTGCAGAGCGTGTCTTCAGGGGGCAGGGACGCCTTTGAAAGAGAGATGTATCCGAGTATTGAAGTGAGAAAATTGTTGAAGTCATGGGCTATACCCTTGGAAAGGGTGGTGATTGATTCTAATTTCCTGACCCTCAGGTGCTCTTCCTCCATCTGTTTGCGGTCCGAGATGTCCCTGAAATACCAGACCCGGCCATGATACTTCTTGTCTTCGTCGATTATCGGCGCAGAGTAACGGTCAAAAATTCTGCCGTCAGCCAGTTCAATCTCTTCCCGGCTGGTTTCAGAAGTCTGCCGGTACAGGTATGTTACACGCTCAAGGAATCCGGCGGGGTCTGCGAGCTTATGAAGAACATGGTCCAGGGCATGCCCATCGGCCTTCGATTCAAGGACATCAGGAGGAATGCCCCACATTTCTATAAACCGCTTGTTGCAGGACAAAATCCTGCCATAGCGGTTTACCACCAGGATGCCGTCGAGTGAGGCCTCCTGCTGGGTGGAAAGTATGGTGTTCTTGAATTCCAGCTGCATTTGGGTCCATTTCTGTTCAGTGATGTCTTCGGAGGCGCCGAAGAGTCTGTAATAACCGGGGCGCTCCTCGTCGGATATGCACAGGCTGCAATCCCGCAGCCAGCTGATACCGGAGTCCTTGCGGATGATCCTGAACTCGCAGGAACCTGTCTGCTGGGGCTTAAGGTCCAGCAGATATTTCTGTACCCGGACTCTGTCTTCGGGGTGGACAAAATTAACCCAGCACCCTGTCCTTATCAGTTCCTCAGTGGTATAGCTGGTGACCTTTTCAAAAGCGCCGGTCATCCAATCTATCCTGTAGGAAGTGTCCTTGGCGCGTATGCACGAATAGACATAGTCCGAAGTAAGGCTGGTGAAATATTTGTAGCGTTTCTCGTTGCTGCGCAGAAGAAGATTGGCGCGAGTGATTTCAGCTTTCAGGATTTCAAGTTCCTCATTGCGCCGCCGCAACTCGCAGAGTTCCTGTATCAACTCCCTTTTTGTTTTGTGTTCATCGCTCATAAAGTAGACACCTTGGCGGAATTATAGCAGGATACGGTAAAAGTCACAAGGATTAGGAACGGCTGCGCAGGGTAAAGGCATCAAAGCGGCAAAAGAGAGATTGCTTCGGTCATGCAATTGCCCCGTGTGAATAGTTATTCCCACCCTTTCAGGACTATCTCCTGCGCCTTTGCGTACGGATATTTCTTTATCAGTTCCGGAACGGGCCTTTTCCGGTCTCCTGCGCGCATGAAATGGATGAGAACTACCGATGCCCGATAATCATTGTAATAGGCGGTGCCCTGCAGTTGGGTCGGGACGCCCTTCCTGTTGACCGTATGGCAGGCTCCGCATGTTATGGGTCCGGTGTATTTCCCGCCAGGGCTGAATTGCAGCGCCTGCCGGTGGGTTGTCTCATCAACCGTAGTCTTCGGCCCGTCATATCTCACGGGATAGAGCCCGTGCATCGACTGGTGGCATGTCTGGCAGGCAAGCAGCCCGTGCGCTTTTGAATACCGGTAGAGCGAGTATTTGTTCGGCTGGTCCATGGGGAAGTATTTACCTCCTTCGCTTCCCACGAAAGGGGCAATATGGCAGTCCGCCCCCTTTTCCACCCACTCCGCCATATGCCTGACGAATTCCCTGTGAGACATGGGCGCCGGCGTCCGGCCTTCTCCCGGGTCCCACGCCCAGAGGGTAACAGGCGCTTCCCGGATGTGTTCAAGGATTTGTTCCGGGCTCCTGTTTCTTATTAATCTCATGGCTATCCTCCTTAACGGATCTGCTATAGCTATCCCGCAGGCCGGACCTTCTTCAGTTCGCCCTCAAGGGGCAGACGCCTGATCCTCTTGCCCGTGGCCGCGAATACGGCATTTGCCACAGCAGGGGCTATGGGAGAAAGAGGGGGCTCGCCCACTCCCCCCATGATCTCCTGGTTTTTGAGAATGTGGACCTCGATGTCCATTGGGGCCTCGCTGATCCGGAGTTCGTGGTAATTGTAGAAATTGGCGGACACCACTCCGCCCTTTTCGAAATCGATCCTCTCCCTGAGGGCGGCGCTCAAGCCCTGGATGATCGCACCCTTTGCCTGGGCGGCAATGATGGCCGGGTTGACTACAACGGGGCCGCAGTCAATGGCGCAAACGACTCTGTGCACAGTAACTTTCCCCTCCTTTTCATTCACTGAAACTTCGGCGACCTCTGCTACCCCATGGCTCACCGGGGCCACCTGGACAACGCCCGGCACTTTCCCGGCAGCCTCTTTATCATACGCGAGCGCCTTTGCCCCGAATGCCGGCGGACGCGCAAGCGCGGCATACAGCATCCCCGGCAGTGATACATCGATGCCGAAGATTGCAGTGCCGTTGACCTTGTCAGGGATGTCCAGGCGCGGCAGGGAATGGCCGATATACCTGGACTGTTTTTCGCTCTTGAGAGGCGGGTTCGGGGGGACCGGAAGCCCGGCTGCCTTTTCGAAAAGCTGCCCATAGGTCATGCTCTGCCCGCTTTTTGCATGCCTTACGCTTCCCTGAACAGCCACGCACTCGCTTACAGGAACGGACCATGCCCGGGCCGCAGCCCCTATGAGCATTTCCCGCACTGCAGCGCCTGCGATGCGCAGGGGCTTGTACATATGCCTGACGCTCGTGCTGCCGCCGGTCAATTGCAGGCCGCTTTCGGGGTCGATGTATTTGGGGCCTGCCGGAGATTCTATAAAGCGTACCTGTTTCCAGTCTGCCTCGAGTTCATCGGCTGCGATCATCGGAAGGGCAGTGGAGACGCCTTGCCCCATTTCGGATTTGTTGATGATAATTCTCACTTTGTTGTCAGGTGTGATCTGTATCCACGCGTTCGGGCTGAAGGCCGCGCCCTCTTGTATTTCTTCGGCCTTGAAAAGCCGGTACCCGGAGGGGACCAGGGTGAGAGCGAGGGTCAGCCCTGTGCCTGCAAGGGCTTGCTTTAAAAATTCACGACGGGTCGTCAGGTGTGTCTTCATCGTGAGTTCCCCTCCTTTGCGGCCCTCATGATCGCCCTTTTTATAAAGGGATAGGCGCCGCAGCGGCAAAGGTTTCCATCCATTGCATCCAGTATCTGTCCTTCTGTCGGGGTCGGGTTTGCCGTGAGCAGGGCTGTGGCCTGCATGATCTGGCCGGGCTGGCAGTAGCCGCACTGGGGGACCTGCTCCTCGATCCAGGCCCTCTTTACGGGATGGTCTCCTGGAAGCCCTTCAATAGTGACGATCTCTTTGTCCAGGACTGATGCAACAGGGGTAACGCAGGAGCGTACTGCCTGCCCGTTCACCTGTACCTACAGGCCCCGCACCGAGCTACCCCGCAGCCGAACTTTGTACCCGTCAGGCCGAGGCCTTCCCTTATCACCCACAAAAGCGGCGTGTCAGCCGGGACATCCACTTCATACTTTTTACCATTCACCTTTAATGAAATCATGGGCGCCTCCCTGTAGTTACCCGGAAGATGGTTTTCTGTATACCCGCGCGCTGCGGAGGTCGGCAGACGTGTTGCACACCTATTCAAATTCTATTATTTTATTCGAGAGATGTAAAATGAGGCGCCCGCAAAACCGGGCGGGGAGGAGTGACCGCACTGGTCATATGCCGAGCTCGGGGTTATGTGGAGTTCCTGCCCGTCCACGACATAGGCCGTCTTGAAAATTGAGAGGATCTTCTCGGCAATTTTCGCTGCATCGTCTGCATGGGTGATCACCGGCAGCAGTATGGCGAATTCATCTCCTCCAAAACGCGCGATAGTGTCGGATTCCCGTATGCAGGTCTTCATCCTGCCGGCGATATTTCTCAACAGGTAGTCGCCGGCAGTATGCCCGATGACTTCTTAATCAGGTCCCTGAAGAGTTCCAGTTCACTCTCGGAGCTCTTGCGCTCGGTGATGTCCCGCCAGATGGTATGAAAGACGGTCTGGCCCGATAAGACAATTTTCTGTGTAATGACGTGGACGTCCCTTATCTCTCCCTGTTTGGTCCTGTGCTTGACTTCATGTTCAGCCCTGCCCTCTGCCAATGCTTTCCCGAGACTTGCCTGGATCTGCTCAGGGCTTTGTACAGGGTCGAGGTCGGCAATGCGGAGCTTTGAAAACTCTTCTTTTGTGTAGCCGAGCTGGAGGTGCGCGTTTGCATTGAATTCCAGGATATTGCCCAGGGTGTCTATGATCAGTATGCCGTCGGGGGATTGCTCGAAAAGCGTGCGGTACCTGAGCGCCGCCGGGCTTGCGTTTATGAATTTACTTCCCATCTGTTTTGTTTCAGCGCAGTATAAACGCATGAATGCAAGCACGGCGCCGGAATTACTATTCCCTTAACTTAAACAGCATGAAAGTCCCTTTCCGTCTGAAGCATAACAATAAGACCTGAAAGACAAAAAAATAACATAAAAACTAATAATATTAAATTATATTGACATGAAAAATGATATAAGATATATTTACATTTACATGTCCCAACCCAACCTTTCAGAGTCCATGGAGTCCATGGGGTCAGACACGATTATAGACATTTGGAGTTAGGAGTATAACGAAACATATTATGGCGCGGAAAACGAGAATAGAATTTGAAGGTGCTCTTTATCACGTAATCACTCGTGGTAACCAGCGGCAAAAAATATTCAGGCAGGAGGATGATTTTATAAGGTATTTGGAGACTGTGGCCAAATATAAGGAAAAACACGGCTTTTCTCTCTATGCGTATGTTCTGATGAGCAATCATGTACATATGCTTATAGAGACGGGCAAAGCCCCTTTATCGAAAATATTGCAGGGCATCAGCCAAAGTTACACGATTTATTACAACAGAAAGTACCGGACAGTCGGGCATCTCTTTCAGGGCAGATACAAAGCTATTCTCTGTAACCGGGATGAGTATCTCCTGACCCTCCTTAAATATATTCACCTCAACCCGGTAAGGGCGAAAATAGCAGTAACAGCTGCAGACTATGAGTGGAGCAGCCATGGCAGCTATGCCGGCAGGTCTGACAGGGGCCCACTGGTGGATACCGATAGTGCACTGCGGATGTTTGCGGAAGACAATGCTGCTGCACGCAAGCTGTACCGTAAGTTTATGGGTGACATGACCGTCGCTATCAAGAAAGAGGATATTTATGCCACCGTGGATCAGAGGATACTAGGAGATGAGGAGTTTGTTGAAAGAGTGAGGGAAAAGAGTGGCGGCACCATTAAGGGACGGAAGAGGACAAGGGCATATAGCCTTCCAGAGATAGCACGAGTGGTTGAGGAAATCTATGGGGTAAGTCTGAAAGAACTACGGCAAAAAGGCAAAGCTCGGCGGCTGACTGCGGCAAAAAAGATGATCAGTCTTGTGGCGGGCGAATACGGCTACAAAAACAGGGAAGTGGCGGAGTATATGAGAAAGGACCCGATGGTAGTGACGAGACATTTAAAAGAGAGGGCGAGTTCCACAGGAGAGATAGAACGCGTAGTTGATTATCTGAAAGGAGTGAAAGCAAATGTCTAAAAGTGAGTCTGACCCTATGCGTTTGCCACTCGATGCGCCTGCTGATCCCGTAACAACCAACACCATCGTGGGCGACCAGAATCCGAATCGTACTGCTGATCTTATTGGCGACACCGCTGCCAATGACCATATCGAAGGGGGTGCAGGCGGAGATGTGATACTTGCAGTACCGGGAGATGATCAGTTGTTCGGAGAGAACTATGGAGACAGGGAAACCTTAATAGCCAATGGAGAAGTCGCACAGGGGATCAACGAAAAAGGAGACCTGGCATCAGGAGATACGGGGAACGATCTCATTTACGGCTCAGACCGCAAC
>JAJZPZ010000018.1 GCA_021847795.1 Nitrospirota bacterium | reverse complement strand
CTTGTCCAAAATAAGATTCAGAGGAAAGAAAAGGAAGCAGAGCAGAGAGTGGTTCCCAAAAACAGGAATATCCTCAAAGATGAGATTATCAGGTTTGCCGGGCACTGCTCAAAACAGAGATGTCCCTCCGGGCTCAGGAGGAGTGAGAGTAATACCATGCGGCCTTTATTGTCCTGCCATCCTGCCGTCGGCCATTTCCAGGGTCCGGTGGCATTTCCTGGATAATGATTCGTTGTGGGTCACTATGATAAACGTTATCCCGTATTTTGCATTGATCTCCATCAGGAGCCTGAAGAGGTCTTCGCCGGTTGCCGTGTCGAGATTGCCCGTGGGTTCATCTGCAAAGACAACCAGCGGTTCGAGGAGCAATGCACGGGCAACGGCGACCCTCTGCTGCTCTCCCCCGGAGAGCTCCCCCGGCTTATGGTGTCTCCTTTGATAAATCCCGAGTTCGTCAAACAGCCTTTCCGCTTTTTCCTGCAGTTCTCCACGCGTTGAAAGACCCCGGGACAAGCCTTCCCCGGCTGTCCTCTGCCTCATTGAAATAAGGCCGGGCATCAATACATTCTCAAGGGCATTGAATTCCGGCAGGAGGTGATGGAACTGGAAGATAAATCCTATGACCCTGTTCCTGAACGCAGCAAGCCCGCTGTCCGGCAAGGAAAAAGGGTCGGTCTCTTCCCCTGAAGGCGACACGGCATAAGTGACCTTTCCTGCAGTGGGTTTGTCAAGGGTCCCCAGGATATGCAGGAACGTGCTCTTCCCTGCTCCGGATGCGCCGACAATGCTCACCATCTCACCTTTACTGAAAGTCGCGTCTATGCCTTTCAGCACCTGCAGTTCCCCGGCAGGCATCCAGAATGTCTTTGTAAGCCCTTCCGCCCTGATCAACTCATTCATCTGTCTTACGCCGGTTCTTTTTCTTTGATCCGGACCCATTTTCAGGGACACTGCCGTCCGGGTCCCCGCCCTTACCGGACCATTTCTTCACCTTGTCCGTTATGCCGTCTACTGTTTGTTTTATACCGTCGGCCTTATCCGCAAGCGCATAGGCGCCCTTTTGCAGTATTCCCTCCGCCTTATCGCCGGCCTCCCTGATTTTTTCTCCACCGCTCCATGCCGAAAGCAATATAAAGCCGAGCCAGGAGAGGACAAAAAGGCAGATAATGTTTCTGACGCACTTGAACACTACTCGTACCTCAACGGTTCAACGGGGTTGAGCCTGGCTGCATGGTATGACGGATACAACGTGGAAAGAAAGCTGATGGTAATTGCGGAGACCGAGACCGAAATGAAATCGGAAAGCTGCATTTTCACGGGCAGCTTGCTCAGGTAATACACATCTGCCGGGAGCTTGATGATCTCGTAGTTGTTCAGCAGCTTGCCGAGAATATACCCGCCGGAAACGCCCAGGAATGTCCCGATAAGCCCGATCATAAGCCCCTGTGACATGAAGACCAGCATTATGCCCCGGTTCGTTGCGCCCATGGATTTTAATATGGCTATCTCCCGCTGCTTGTCCATCACATTCATCATCAGCGTGCTGACGATATTGAATGAGGCAACCAGCACTATCAGTATCAGGATAACGAACATGGCGAACTTCTCGAGCTTCAGCGCGGAAAACAGGTTTTTGTTCATCTGCATCCAGTCCCTCGCGTAGTAGGGGAAGCCAAGCCTCTGCGTGACGGATGCACGGACTTCGGGGGCCTTGTAGATATCGTCAAGGCGCAATTCAATCCCCGAAACAGTGCTGCCGCCGTATCCGAAAAAGGCCTGCGCGGCCCTGATGTCCGTAAGTACAAGACTCGTGTCGTATTCGAACATACCCATCTCAAAGACCGCTGCAACCCTGAACTGCTTTATCTTGGGCAGCATTCCCAGGGGGCCGACTTCGCCTACAGGTGAGATCACGTTTATCACATCATCCGGGAAAACCCCCAGCATGGACGACAGCTCGCTGCCGATAACGATCCAGGGGATATCGTCCCTTTGCCTGAGGTCGTTCAGATTGCCGTATTTTATGTGTTTCAGGATGTCGGTTGTCCTGAACTCCAGGGCAGGATCTATGCCCCTTATGATAACGCCATGCGCCCTTTTCCCTGAAGAAACCATGACCTGCCCCATGATAAAAGGGGCTGCAGAGGTGACATGGGGTATTCCCTTCAGTTTTGCCTCTACGGCCCGGTAATCCTCAATGGTCCCCTTGTAGCTCTGCACTATTGCATGCGCATTGGCGCCCAGGATCTTCCTCTGGAGGTCCTCCTGAAATCCGCTCATGACCGAAAGGACCACAAGGAGCGCCATCACCCCCACGGCAACGCCCACGATGGACACCACCGTATTGAAGGAGACCCCCCTGTTCCGCCTTTTTGATTTGAGGTATCGCGCTGCGATAAAAAACGGGTAAGGTAGATTCATGGGACTATTGGGGTCAGGTCTTGATATTTGACATTTACGGCAAACGTTAAATTGCCCGGCAATATAGGTGTGGAGCAAATGTCAAATGTCAAGGCCTGACCCCATTCTATTGCTCCGGTTTCAACTGGGGGAACAGGATGATGTCGCGTATGGACTGGGAATCGGTAAGGAGCATGACCAGTCTGTCTATGCCTATGCCCTCCCCTGCGGCAGGGGGCATGCCGTATTCCAGGGCCCTCACAAAGTCCTCGTCCATCCAATGGGCCTCTTCATCCCCCATTTGCTTTGCCTCAACCTGTTTCAGGAATCTCCCCTTCTGGTCTACGGGATCATTCAGCTCCGAAAAAGCGTTGGCTATCTCCCTCGCCGCAATAAAGAGCTCAAATCTTTCCACAAGCTCGGGGTTGTCCGTCTTCCGCTTTGCGAGGGGCGACAGCTCTACGGGATAATCCGTGATGAAGGCCGGCTGCACGAGTTCTGATTCAACAAATTCCTTGAAGATCTCATCCAGGACCTTTGCATGTGAAGCGCCGGTCGGGATGTCCAGCTTTTTCGATCTCGCCCAGGCAGCAGCTTTTTCGGGATCAGTCATGATATCTTCAGGCACGCCTTTCTGTTTCAGCGCATCAAGCATCGGGATTCTCGGCCAGGGAGGAGTGAGGTCGATGACTGCGTCCCCGTACGGCACCTTCAGCGTGCCCAGCACCTTGTTTGCGACAAAGGCGAATATCTCTTCGGTAAAGGACATCAGGAAATTGTAATCTTTATATGCCATATAGAACTCGAGCATCGTGAATTCGGGGTTGTGCTTGGTCGATATGCCCTCGTTCCTGAAGTTCTTGTTCAGCTCAAAGACCCTTTCGTAACCGCCTACAAGCAATCTCTTGAGGTAAAGCTCAGGGGCAATCCTCAGGTAGAGATCGAGATCCAGGGCATTGTGATGCGTCTTGAAGGGCCGCGCCGCGGCGCCGCCGGGTATCTGGTGCATCATGGGGGTTTCAACTTCTATGAAACCTTTCGATTCGAGGAAATCCCTGATGGATTTGATGATCGCGCTCCTCTTCGCGAAGATGCCCTTGACCTCGGGATTGACAATAAGGTCAACGTATCTCTGTCTGTACCTGATCTCGATGTCCTTAAGCCCGTGCCATTTTTCCGGGAGCGGCCTCAGGGCTTTGCTCAGCAGGACAATGTCCCTGACCTCAACGGTAAGCTCCTCTGTCCTTGTCCTGAAGAGCCTTCCTGAAACACCGACGATGTCGCCGATATCGAGTTTTTTGACCAGGGCATACTTTTCACCAAGCACATCTTTTTTGAGGTATATCTGGATCTTTCCCGTAGCATCCTGTATATGGGCGAAAGAGGCCTTGCCGAAGTCGCGCATTGCTACGATCCTGCCTGCAACCGAGGCAGGGACCACTTCAGCCTCAAGGGTTTCTTTTGCAGTGGATTGGTATTGTGCTTTCAGGGTTTCGGCATTCGTTTCAGGCTGAAAACGCCCTTCGTAGGGATTGATGCCGAGGCCGTGTAAATCATCAAGCTTTTTAAAACGTTGTTCTATAAGTTCGTTGGTCTCATCCATAACCATTGATTATACTTGCCCGAAACCGGCCAAGTCAACGATGACGAAAAAGGCCGCAACTCATATTACTGAGGTTGTATGGGGGAGACAGGCAAGCCGAAAAGACGTTCATAATGCGATGAAAGAAATATGAGAGTGCCTGTTTCTTCTGCTGAAGGGGCAGGTGGCAGCTGTAATTGCCTTTAAATGGGGGGAGGGTTCTGCATTCGGTATCGCTATGAACATCTTTTCGGCTTGCCTGTCTCCCCTCTGCACAATGTCCGCTTACGGTTACTAATCGCAAAATTATGGACAAAATTATGGAAACTGCTTGACAGGGAAGCCCGAATAAGCTAAATTAAGGAGATGCGCAGGCCCTTTATATCAGCAAACTGGAAAATGAATAAGACAATCGGCGAGACCCAGGCCTTTCTCAATGAGTTTCTGCCCCTTGTGCGCGATGTAAAGGATGCGGATATTGTGATTGCGCCGCCTTTTACCTCCCTTCCTGCGGCTGCTGCGCTCATGAAGGGCAGCAATGTGTCGCTTTCATCACAGGATATTTTCTACGAGGACAAAGGAGCATACACCGGCGAAGTCGCCCCCGGCATGCTCACCGATGCCGGATGTACGCATGTGATCATCGGCCATTCGGAAAGGCGGCAGTACTTTAAGGAAACCGACGAGATAATCAATAAAAAGGTAAAGGCCGCACTCAAGCACAACCTGAACGTCATATTCTGTATCGGGGAATCCCTGGAGGAACGGGAGGCCGGAAAGATGTTCGATGTGCTGAAAAGGGAAGTCGAAGAGGGGCTGAAAGATATCCCTTCTGATCATATTGTGGTGGCTTACGAGCCCATCTGGGCCATCGGCACCGGGAAAACAGCCACCACAGAGCAGGCGCAGGAAGCGCATAAGTACATTCGTGAAAGGCTCGCTGCCATATACGGTGGCGCGGCCGCGAATATCAGGATTCTTTACGGCGGGAGCGTGACCCCCGAGAATATTGATGCGCTCATGGCGTGCGAAGACGTAGACGGCGCCCTGGTCGGAGGGGCCAGCCTGAAAGCCGACAGTTTTTCAAAGCTCGTAAAATTCAAAAGATAACAGATCATTAATCCCTGTTTGGAGGTAGTACCGTGGTTACTTTATTAATCATCATACATGTGCTGGCATCTCTCTTTTTGATATCCATCGTCCTGCTGCAGAGCGGCAAGGGCGCTGAAATAGGCGCGGCCTTCGGCGGGTCGAGCCAGACCCTTTTCGGCAGCAGGGGCGCAGCAACATTCCTGAACAAACTCACAACCGCATCCGCTGTGATTTTCATGCTCACATCCCTGACGCTTACCATGGTCACCTCAAAAGGAAGCTCGGTCATAAAACAAACCGCGCCTGCAGGACAGCAGAAGGCGATCCCCCGGCAGCAAGTGCCGTTACAGCAGCAGCCTGCAGTACCTCAGCGGCCTGCAGCGCCGCAGCCGCAACCCAGTAAGAAGTAAGAGTTGAGAAGTGGGCAGCAGTGAGAAGAAACATATCCGGATTTTTTATTTTTCTCTTTTACCTTTTGGTTCTCGCTTCTTATTTTCTGCTTTCAGGTTGTAACCGCGAACCCGGCATCAAATACCCGAATACAATCACCTTCGGCACTCCGGCAGATGCCAAGAGGCTTATCCCCTTTCTGGCATCGGACAGCGCATCAGGGGATATCAGCGGCTACATATTCAACGGGCTGGTTAAGTACGATAAAAACATCCGCTTGACCGGCGACCTTGCCGAATCCTGGGATGTAAGCCCGAACGGGCTTGTCATTACCTTTCACCTGAGGAAAGGGGTCAGGTGGCATGATGGTGCGGAATTCACCTCAGACGATGTCCTCTTTACCTACCGGGAAGTAACCAACCCGAAGGTCCCGACACCATACAGCAGCATATACGGGCCCGTCGAGAAGGTCGAAGCGCCGGACAAATATACGGTGAAAGTCACCTATAAGGAACCTTTTGCACCTGCGCTTGAATCATGGAGCATGGGAATCATCCCCAAGCACCTGCTGGAAGGGAAGGACCCGGCGTCTCCGGAAATCAACCGCCATCCCGTAGGGACCGGGCCCTACAAGATGAAGGAATGGATTACCGGGCAAAGGGTAGTGCTTGAGGCCTTTGATAATTACTTTGAAGGCAGGCCTAATATCGACCGGATAGTTTTCCGCATAATCCCGGACCCTGCCACCATGTTCCTGGAATTAAAGTTCGGCGGCATTGATTTCATGGGGGTCACCCCGCCGCAGTACAAGCTCCAGGTGAATACTGAGTTCTTCAATAAATTTTTCCAGAAGTTCAGGTATCCGTCTTTCGGTTATACCTATATGGGATATAATCTTCTTGATCCCCTGTTTGCAGACAAGCGGGTGAGGCAGGCAATAGCCCATGCCCTTAATAAGAAGGAAATCATTGCCGGGGTGCTCCTCGGCTACGGTACGCCCACCACCGGGCCCTTCCCCCCCGAGTCATGGGCCTACAATAAAAACGTCGGAGATTTTGAATACAGCCCGGACAAGGCGATAAAGCTGCTTTCGGAGGCAGGCTGGAAAATGAATGCCTCGGGATTTCTCGAAAAGAACGGAAGGACCTTCTCGTTCACTGTTCTCGTTACTCAGGGGAATGAGGCAAGGCTCAAGACCGCACAGATAATCAAGGAGCAGCTCAGGAGAGTCGGGATTGACCTGAACATAAAGGTACTTGAGTGGCAGGCAATGCTCCATGAGTTTATCGACAAAAAGAAATTCGAGGCGATAATCATGGGATGGGGCTTAGGAAGAGATCCCGACAACTACGATATTTGGCACTCGTCAAAAACAAAAGAGGGAGAGTTCAATTTCATTTCCTACAAGAATGCGGAGGTCGACAAACTGCTGATCGAAGGCAGGCAGACCTTCGACATCGAGAAGAGGAAGAAGATTTACCACAGGATCCACGAGATCCTCGCCGATGACCAGCCCTACGCCTTCCTTTACGTTCCCGATGCCCTTCCTGTGCTCCACAAGCGGTTCAAAGGGGTGGAAAAAGCCCCCCTCGGCATCATGTACGACTTCATTCACTGGTATGTGCCGAAAGACAAGGCGGAGTGGTACCGATAGCCCGGGACAGCGTCAGCCCTGCACCATTCCCCTGCCCTGCCATTTTCCAATGATTTAAGTTAAACTTAACATTATGTCCATAATCTCCGTCGAGAACCTGACGAAAAAATTCGGCGCCGTCACAGCGGTTGACGGCATATCCTTCGAGGTCGAACAGGGCTCGATATTCGGGTTCCTCGGGCCCAACGGCGCCGGGAAGACAACAACCATCAGCATCCTCTGCACACTACTATCCCCCACCTCCGGTATGGCATTGATAGACGGCCATGACTGCATGCGTGAATCTTCGGAGGTCAGGAAACAATTAGGCATCGTCTTTCAGGACAATACCCTGGACAAAGAACTGACCGCATACGAGAACCTGCTGTTTCATTCCTATCTGTACAGTATCCCCAAAGGGGAACGCGGAGAGAGGATTAAAGACGCGCTGAACTTTGTCGGTCTCTACGAGCGGAAGAGCGAGCCTGTCAAACGCTTCTCCGGAGGGATGAAGAGGCGGCTGGAAGTGGCGCGAAGCATTGTCCACCAGCCGAAAGTGCTCTTTCTCGATGAGCCTACCCTCGGGCTCGACCCCCAGAGCAGGACGAACCTGTGGGAGTTCATAGCAAAGCTCCCTGCAAAACATGATGTCACGATATTCATGACCACCCATTACATGGAAGAGGCCGAGATATGCAACAAAATAGCCGTCATCGACAAAGGAAAGATCATTGCCCAGGGCTCTCCTGAAGACCTGAAAAAAATGGTCGGAGGAGATGTCGTTTATCTCAGGACAAAGGACAACAAACAGGCAATTGCAGAGATAAAGAAAAGCCTCGGTCTTGATGCCGAGGAGCGGGACGGGGAGATATTCATAGCATCGGTGTCGAAGGGGGAGGCCTGCATCCCGGTGCTGATACAGAGCCTTGCCGATATGGTGGTTTCCGTACGCCTCCAGAGGCCGACCCTGAACGACGTGTTCCTGAAACTTACCGGCAAGGCCATGCGCCCTGAAACAGTTTCAGGAGGCGGTGAGATGAAAGACGCCATACGGTCATACAGAAGGAAGTTCGACAAATGATCAGGTCCGACCTCAATGCCATATACGTCATTGTAGCGCGGGAATTCATCAAATTCACCCGCGAGAGGGGGAGGCTTATATCCACCCTTGCGCGGCCGCTTATCTGGCTTTTCCTCGTTGGGGGCGGCATGTCGCGGATGGTATCGCCTGACATGGGAGTCCCCTATATACAATTCATATTCCCCGGCATTATAGGGATGACAATCCTCTTCAGTTCCATCTTCTCTTCCATATCGATCATATGGGACAAGGAGTTCGGGTTCATGAAGGAAATGCTCGTAGCCCCTGTGTCGAGACTCTCGATAGTAGTAGGCAAAGCGCTGAGCGGCACTGCTGTTTCAACGATACAGGCGCTGATCATCCTGCTGCTCTTCCCGGTCATCGGGCTGAAACTCGGCATTGTCCAGGTGCTGCTCATCCTCTGCATTGCTGTTATCCTTTCCTTCTGCCTTTCCACTCTCGGCATACTCATCGCCACCTTCTACGAAAATTTCGAAAGTTTCAGCGTGATCATGAATTTCATCGTCATGCCCATGTTCTTTCTCTCAGGCGCAATGTATCCCGTAAAGCGCCTCCCCCACGCGCTCGGTCTTTTTACACGGGTCAATCCCCTTACATACGGGATAGATGCGCTGAAATATATGGTGCTTCCGGAAAAGGGAGCGCTGAGCCAGGATTTTCCCCTAAGCCTGGACATTACGGTTATCGTCGTGACTTCAATCGTCTTCGTCACTATTGCGGCTAATGTTTTCGAAAGAAGGAAGTGAGGGAATTGCTCGATAAGGACGCGGATAAGATGTCGGATGCGTTATGTGAGATCGGGGCAACAAACCGTGAAGATTTTCCTGCACCCCGGGCATGGCATTTACATCTCCTCCCCAGGATGCCTGTCATTATCCTCTATTGGCCCGGGGAGGAAGAATTCGCTTCAAAGGCAAAGATTCTCTTCGATGCAACAGCGGACAAGTTTCTTGATGTGGAATCAGTAATGTTCCTCGTTGAGGGGCTCGTAAAAAATCTCGAAAAAGCAGTTTATTCTTGACAAGAATTACCATATATGTTATTAATTGAGATGGTATAATTTTTTACCTCAATCTATCGTATATATATTTGGAAGGAGGTGACTAAATAGTGAAAAAGGTTATAGCTTTAATACTTTCTTTATTGCTCGTCGTAGCATTTACGTTTGCAGTCGGCTGCAAAAAGGCTGAAGAGCAGAAGCCTGCAGAGGCACCAGCACCTGCACCGGCTCCTGAGCCGGCGCCGGCTCCTGAGCAGAAGCCTGGTGAGGCGCCAGCACCAGCTCCTGCACCAGCACCTGCACCAGCAGAAGCTCCTCATAAGTAGTATTTATAAAAGACACCATGGGGGACCTCAAAAGCCCTCATGGTGTTGCTTTTTTCCGGCAAAAACTGTTATATTTTAAACATATTCGTTTAAGTGGCAAAACCTTTAAAGAGTGGGACGTCCCACTCTTTTGTTTTAGGAAATATGGATATAATCAATACAAAAAAGAAAATTCACGAACTTGCCTCTCAGGCAGCCGAAGACGAGGGCCTGGAGCTTGTCAGCGCAGAGATTCTCGGCCGGGGCAGAAGGCTTTTGCTGCGCATCACGGTTGATAAGGACGGGGGGGTGACAATTGGCGATTGCGAAAGGATGAGCAGGAGCCTTGAGGCCCTTTTGGACGTGGAGGACCCCATCAGGAGTTCCTATGTCCTTGAAGTCTCGTCACCTGGAATTGACAGGCCGCTTACACAGCAGAAAGACTTTGAAAAGAACATAGGAAAACTTGTCAGAATTGTGATGACCGAGAAAATCGACAATCAGTCCTTCATCATTGGGAGGATTACCGATGCAGGGGAAGGCTGGGTGAGATTGACGGTCGGGAGCAAAGGGAAAGACAAGGATGTATTTGTTCCTCTTGACAAAGTATCAAAGGCAAGGCTGGAAATAGAAATCAAAAAGGGGTAACGGCAATGACAAAAGAACTATGTCTTGTAATAGATCAGATCAGCAGGGAAAAGGGCATCTCACGCGATGCCTTACTGAAGGTACTGGAGTCGGCACTCCTCTCCGCTACCCGCAAAAAATACGGCGGAAGGACCAACATCGACTTACGGATAGATCCCAAGACCTGCAGCATAGAGGCCTTCGAGACAAAGACAATCGTGGAATCAGTCCAGAACAAGGACGAGGAGATTGGCCGTAAAGAGGCTGCAAAGATATCACCCGATAAGGTTTTAGGGGATATCGTCGAAGTGCCGATCCCGCTTCAGGACCTCGGGAGAATAGCGGCACAGACGGCAAAACAGGTGATCTTTCAGAGGGTAAGAGAGGCCGAACGGGACATTATCTATGATGAATTCAAGGATAAAGTGGGGCAGATAGTAAGCGGCACCGTCCTGAGGAAAGAGAAGAATTTATACTATATCAGCATCGGAAAGACAGAGGCCCTCCTGTCCCAGCGGGACACCCTGCCGAATGAAACCCTGAAGAGAGGGGACATTGTAAAGGCATATCTTTCCGAGGTAAGGCAAACCCCCAAAGGGCCTGCCATAATACTTTCAAGAACAGACCCGCATTTTATCGTCGGCCTTTTTAAGATGGAAGTACCCGAGATAAGCGATGGAGTCGTGCTTATCAGGGGGATTGCAAGGGAACCCGGGGAGCGTACCAAAATAGCGGTGTCATCAAAAGACACGTCAGTTGATGCAGTAGGCGCCTGTGTCGGGATGAAAGGGACACGGGTGCAGTCCATTGTCAGGGAATTGAGGGGCGAGAGGATCGATATCATTCCCTGGAGCGAAGATCCCCGCATATTCATTGCACGGGCACTTACACCCGCGACAGTAGACAGGGTCGGGGTGAATGAGGATGAAAAGACCGCAATGGTCATAGCTGACGACCAGCAGCTCTCCCTTGCCATAGGCAAGCGCGGACAGAACATCAAACTGGCAACCAAGCTGACAGGCTGGGAAATAGAGATACTCAGCGAAACGGAATATTCCAAGATAAAGATGGAAGAGACCGATAAATCTCTCGACAAAGCACTCATGGAGACAAAACAGTCTAAGAGTAATGAATTATGATCTGTCCTCTCCTGTACAGTATGTAAAAGGCATCGGGCCCCAGAGGGCCCGTTTGCTGTCCCGCCTCGGTATATCTACCGTCAAGGATGCCCTCTTCTGCCTCCCCGACAGATACGAGGACAGGAGTTCCGCAAAAAAGATCGTCCAGCTCGTCTATGATGAGTTCCACACCATCACCGGGAAGGTTGTAAGCGCCGACACCGTTACTCCCAATCCGAGAAGGCCGAAACTGAAGATATTCGAGGTTGTCATAACCGATGGAAGCGGTCTGCTCAAGGCAAAATGGTTCAACCAGACATTCCTGAAGCGGCTCTTCAAACCAGGCCAGGAAGTCGTCCTCTACGGGATGGTAAAACGGAACTACTGGGGCGCCGGATTCGAGATCATCAATCCTGAATATGAAATACTGGACGAGCCGGACAACGGCCCTCCCCAGGAGAATGCCGGCCAACCCGCGGCGGCGCATATCCACACCGGCAGGATCGTTCCCATATACAGGCTGACTGAAGGCATCAGCCAGAAACAGATGCGGAACATTCTCTACTCCGTACTGAACAGCTCCGCCTTCTTTATCCAGGACACAATGCCTGCTGAAATCATCAGGGCATACAACCTGCCCGGCCTGCAGGAAAGCATCATGAATGTGCACTTCCCTGCCCCTGCCGTGTCCGTTGAGGCCCTGAACAGGGGGACGAGCCCCTACCACCAGCGGTTGGCCTTTGATGAGCTCTTCACGCTCCAGTTGGGCCTTGGGGCGCTCAAGAGGGAGGAGGTAAAGGAAAAGGGGATCCCCTTCACTCCCGACGGCAGATACCTCAACAAGCTCCTGGACACCCTGCCCTTCAAGCTTACAGGCGCCCAGGAAAGGGTGTTTGAAGACATCCTGAGGGACATGCGGTCACCTGCTCCCATGAACAGGCTCATACAGGGGGATGTCGGATCAGGCAAAACAATAGTGGCGCTCATGGCCATGCTTGCAGCAGTCGAATCCGGGTACCAGGCGGCGCTCATGGCCCCGACGGAAATCCTCGCCGAGCAGCACTACATCAATATCCATAAGCTTGTGGAAGACCTCGGGCTGAGCATCCATCTCCTTACAGGAAGCCGTAAAAACAGGAATCTCGACACCATCTCTTCGGGAGATGCGGATATCGTCATCGGGACCCATGCCCTGATCCAGGAGGGGGTGTCCTTCAAAAAACTCGGGATCATTGTCATAGATGAGCAGCACAGGTTCGGGGTGATGCAGCGGGCAACCCTGAAGAAAAAGGGGGCCAATCCCGACACGCTTGTCATGACCGCCACCCCCATACCCAGGACACTCGCCCTTACCCTTTACGGGGACCTCGACTATTCCGTTATCGACGAACTCCCCCCGAACAGGACGCCTGTTCTCACCAGGCATATAAACGAGAAGCAGAAGGGCTCCGTTTACCAGCTCATAGAGGACGAAGCGCAGAAGGGAAGGCAGATTTATGTAGTCTATCCCGTTATTGAGGAAACTGATAAAACGACCCTCAAGGCTGCGATAACAGGGATGGAAGCATTCCAGGTGAAATTTCCACACCTCAGGGTGGGCCTGATCCACGGGAAAATGAAACCGGCGGAAAGGGAGGAAGTAATGAGGGAGTTCAAAGGGGGCACGATCCATCTCCTTGTGTCCACCACCGTTATCGAAGTGGGAGTTGACGTGCCAAATGCTACATTAATGATTATAATACATGCAGAAAGGTTCGGCCTTGCCCAGTTGCACCAGTTGCGCGGGAGGGTCGGCAGGGGCGGCGGCCGATCTTATTGCGTCCTCCTGAGCTACGGCATAACAGAAGACTCGAAAAAAAGGCTTGATGTTATGGTCAAAACAAACGACGGCTTCATCATTGCAGAAGAGGACCTGAACATTCGCGGCCCGGGAGAATTCTTCGGGACAAAGCAGTCAGGGCTGCCCGACCTGAAAGTGGCGAATCTAGTCAGGGACGTAAAACTGCTCGAGGCGGCGCGCAAGGAGGCGTTTGCATTGATTCAGAAGGACCCGTCGCTTGCACAGCATCCCCAGCTCAGGAAGTCCCTCGAGGATTTCTGGGGGAAAAAGCTTGAGTTGTTCAAAACAGCGTGAAAGACCGTAACGCGTGATGCGTAATGCGTGATGCGTAAAGGATGAAAACAGAATGAGACTCAAACCTGACAGGAATTTGTGTTTGCATGCAACCTCTGTGCTTTTTTGCCGTTAACTCATTACGCATCACACTTTACGCATTACCGTCGTTTAAAGGAGGCCCTATGTTCGGCAGAGTCAAAAGAGATTTTGAGAGCGGCATGGAAAAACTGAAGTGGTTTTCTTCTCTGCTCTCCGAGCGGATCAGGATCGAGATTACAATATTCAAACTGCTCTACAGATCGGAAGAACTGAAAAAGCAAAAGGACAAACTGCTGATGCAGATTGGGGAAGAGGTATACGAAATGAGGGGTAAGGACAAGAATGTCTATGCCGACAAGGAAGTGGTGTATGCCATAAAGAAATTGGAAACCCTTGAACCTGAACTCAAAGAGACGGTCGAAAAGGCCTCTGAAATAAGCAGACTGGTATCATGAACTATGTTGAACCCATAGCATTCATCTTCGGGCTTGTCATCGGGTCTTTTCTCAATGTGTGCATCTACAGGGTTCCCCGCGGCATCTCCATAGTCAGGCCTCCTTCAGCTTGCCCCGTCTGCAAGACTTCCATACGACCCTGGGAAAATATCCCGCTGCTGAGCTATGTGCTCTTGAGAGGCAAATGCAGGGGCTGCGGTGAACTGATATCGCTCCGCTACCCCCTGGTTGAACTGCTTAACGGTCTCTTTTATCTCTGGGCAATGAGATACTTCGGCCCGGGATGGCGCCTGCTGTTTCTCTGTGCTTTCCTCTCCTCAATGGTAGTCATAACATTCATTGATCTGGACTTCCAGATAATCCCCGATGTAATCACCCTGCCGGGGGCTCTGGTCGGAGTGCTGGGAGCGTCTCTCTTCCTTCCTGATCCCTTTTCCCTCTTTGCCGCAGGCGCCTCATCTCCCCTGCCCCTGGTAGGGTTGATAAATTCCCTGGTCGGGCTGGCGCTGGGGGGCGGGCTGTTTTATCTCATCGCTGTTTTAAGCAGGGGCGGCATGGGAGGCGGGGACATTAAGATGATGGCCATGGTCGGCGCCTTCATGGGGTGGAAGGCCGTCCTCCTTACCACCTTCGTGGGGAGCCTCACCGGCTCGGTTGTGGGAATATTCCTGATGGTCCTGAAAGGAAAGAGCAGGAAAACTAAAATACCTTTCGGTCCCTTCCTGGCATTAGGCGCGATAATCACCCTCTTCTTCGGCGGGCGCATATTAAGATGGTATTTTCATCTCTAAATAAGTTAAAATATTGAGTTTAGCACCATAGCGCATCAGGTTGCTATGGATAATTCGAAGTTTTCCTTCCGAAAGACTTTGAAAAAAACCCGAAAGATATTTTACTTCAGGAGATTTCCCTCAGTACGGATTTCGATCAGGAGACAGCGAGGATTTTATGAAACGTGAGAATTTAAGGAACATTGCGATTATCGCCCATGTAGACCACGGCAAGACAACCCTTGTCGATGGAATGCTGAGGCAGGCAGGGATCTTCCGCACCAACGAGAGGATACAGGAAAGGGTCATGGACAACATCGACCTTGAAAGGGAGCGGGGCATTACCATTATGGCAAAGAATACCGCTGTCGAGTATGACGGCGTAAAGATAAATATTGTCGACACCCCCGGCCATGCGGATTTCGGCGGTGAGGTGGAAAGGACCCTGAAAATGGTGGATGGCGTACTGCTTCTGGTCGATGCATCTGAAGGTCCGCTGCCGCAGACGCGCTTTGTACTGAAGAAGGCCCTTGAATTGCAACTGCCGCCTATTATCGTCGTCAACAAGATCGACAGGCCTGATGCGAGGATCCAGGAGGTCCTGAACGAAGTCTATGATCTCTTTATCGACCTCGATGCAACAGAAGACCAGCTCGAGTTTCCGATAGTGTATACGAATGCCAAGAAAGGCACTGCTTCGTTAAAAATTGAAGACAGCGGGGAGAACCTGAAACCCCTCTTCGATCTCATTCTCAACACAATTCCTGCGCCTGAAGGGAGTGCTGACGACATCCTTCAGCTCCTGGTGACCAATATTGATTACAGCGACTATGTGGGCAGGCTCGCCATAGGAAAGATCTTTTCCGGGACCGTAAAGATCGGGGATCCCGTAGCAATGATAAACGGAGACGGAGAGGCGATCAGGACAAAGATCACCACGATATACACCTATCAGGGGCTGGAGAGAATTGACGCCAAGGAATCCTCTGTCGGAGACATTGTCGCGCTCGCCGGGATAGAGGGGATAAACATAGGCGACACCATCACGGACATCGAGACGCCTAAACCCCTGCCCAGGATTAAAGTGGACGCCCCTACCATATCCATGGTGTTTTCCGTGAACACCTCCCCTTTTGCAGGCAGGGAGGGAAAATATGTGACATCGCGGAACCTGAGGGAGCGGCTTGAAAAGGAGCTGCTTTACAATGTTGCCATAAAGGTAGATTTCGAAAACACGGACTCGTTCAAGGTGATGGGACGCGGAGAGTTGCAGCTGGCGATCCTCATCGAGATGATGCGGAGAGAGGGTTACGAACTTTCGGTCTCCATGCCTGAAACCATCACAAAGACGATTAACGGGACCCTCCATGAACCTATGGAGTTGCTTGTCATCGACGTGCCCGAGGAATTCGTAGGCGTTGTCACCCAGAAGGCGGGTATGAGAAAAGGCAAAATGCAGAAAATGCAGAACAACGGCCACGGCAGGGTACGGCTCGAGTTCAGGATACCTTCACGGGGGCTGATCGGATTCAGGTCGCAGTTCCTGACGGATACAAAAGGCACGGGTCTTTTGAACCATATGTTCGAGGGTTACGAGCCCTGGCACGGGTTCATGTCGAAACGGCAGACAGGGGCATTGGTGGCTGACCGGACAGGGAAATCAAACACCTATGCCCTGTTCCACCTGCAGCCGAGGGGAGTGCTCTTCATCAATGAAAACACCGCTGTCTACGAGGGCATGATCATCGGGGAAAACTCCAGGGACAACGATCTGGACGTCAATGTCACAAAGGAGAAAAAGCTTTCCAACATGCGCTCCTCGGGAGCTGATGAGGCATTGCAGCTCATACCGCCAAAAGTGCTCAGCCTGGAGCAGGCGATAGAATTCATCAAGGAAGATGAACTGGTGGAAATAACTCCTCAGTCAGTAAGGTTGCGGAAAAGAGTACTGGAATACAACAAACGTCCGAAGCCGCAGAAGGAATAATTGTTTGAAAGAGGAGACAGGCCCCGGCTGTCTCCTTGACTTGATCAGAGCTTCCGCTTATCCGGGCCGTTATAGCGGCCCTTTCCAACCCTGATAGGGTCGCACCCTACATTGACCCAGCCGTCGAGGCGGCAGAACTTTTTGATCTCCGCTGTCTCGATCAGCTCATCAAGCACAAAATCCTCAACAGTATCTATCGAGCCGTTATGGTACATTACCCGGATATTATGCATTCCCTTGGCATCGTGCAAAGCACATGCGCTGAAGTCCTCGGTCAGGCAATAGCTTTCCTTCTCGACCATGCTGGGGATGTAAGTCCCCTGAGCCACACAAATTCCGTAATGCTTAGCCTTGAAAAACGGACACATAGCAGACATGATGACTAACCCTCCTTGACAGCAATAGGATTACAGCTCTTTGATTCCTATATTATTTTTAAAGCGGCCACCTGTTTGCAGCATACTTCTGTTTTCGTAAACTAATACAAAATAATTGGAGGTTAACGGCGTATTTTTTCTGTAATTTATAGAATACCGCCGTTTTTGTCAAGCATTATTTACCAGGTTGTCAAACCAATTTAGAAATGTCCTATTTTTACCAAAATAGAAATGTCCGGTTTTTACGCTGGGGAATGCCCTGACAGACCGGGACCGGAGTTCGGATTTGCTTTAAGGGCAGTGCATGCTATAAAATTTTCAGGACAATTAAATGACCAGAAATCAGCAAGGCACGTATAACAGGGATATTTCAGCTATGCCGGGCAATAAATTCATAAGGAGTTGGCCCAAAACACTGCTCGTCGTGCTCGTTTCGGCAGTACTCCTGAGTATTGGCTCCTATTTTATCTTCCCCAATGTTTCTCCTCTGAAAAAGGAAAATATCAAGAAAACCTCTTTCATGGAATACCGTGAAAAGGAATGGCACAGGAAAGGGAAAAAAATCAGGATCAGGCAGGCCTGGGTCCCGCTTTCACGGATATCACCCTATCTTGTCAAGGCAGTTCTGATATCGGAAGATGACAAGTTCTGGAAGCATGAGGGCTTTGACTTCGAGGCAATAGAGAAAGCGGTCGAAAAAGATATAAAAGCAAAGAAAATGAAGTTCGGCGCAAGCACTATCAGCCAGCAGCTTGCAAAAAACCTGTTTCTGACCCCTTCAAAAAATCCCCTCCGGAAACTTAAAGAAGCGATCCTCACATGGAGGATCGAGAAAAAGCTTACCAAGAGAAGGATACTCGAGCTCTATCTCAATGTTGCGGAATGGGGCGAAGGAATATTCGGGATCGAGGCCGCTGCACGCCATTACTACGGCAAGCCGGCATCGGCATTGGGTCCTGAGGAGGCTGCACATCTCGCTTCCGTGCTCCCCAACCCGAGGAAATACAATCCCCTCGGCAGTTCAGGATATGTCCTCAACCGTTCCCGGATCATTTACAACATCATGGTGAGAAGGGGCATTGTAATCCCTGAGTACGAGGAGGTCATGGAGAGCCCGCAGCAGGAAACACAGGGAACGCAGGAGACGCCGGGGGGGCAGCAGCCGGAAGCGCCTCAAAAGGACGGCGACAATGCAGAGAGAAGCCTTACCGAATCGCCCCCTGCCCCCTCAAGTCCGCTCTAGGCGGCACAGGAATCATTCTGGGCATCAGCCCTGATGCCATATGGGATTGAAGGCTTTCTATCTTGCGTTTAAGTTCTGCGGGATTATGGTTTTGAAAGAACTTTATTTGTAAGCGACAGTGCCAAAGGTTCACGGTTGCTCCTCACTCTCCATCAACTGCCACTCCGCATAGCCCTCTTTTCTCCCGTCGACTCGTTTCCCCTTCAAAACCACTCTGAATGTCGTGGGATGGGTCTTGACTGTAATATACGCCCTCACAAGGTTTGCAATAGCAGCTTCCTGGAGCACGATCTCTTCGCCGTCCTCAAGCACAAGCACGGCACGCAGGTGTTTGTGCCCTTCCGGCACTTCCAGCGCCAATTCTTTTATGTCCTCATTTCTTATGACCATCATATCCTGATCAGGAGAAAACCCTGAACAAAAGGAAGGTGATCCCGGAGCCCAGGAGGGCGCCGGCTATGACTTCCGGGGCATTATGGGCCTTTGTAGATACCCTGCTATGGGCAATGATGACAGCCGATACAAAGGAGAGGAGCGAGGCCATGAAGTGTTCGGTGCTGTAGGTAATTGCGATCCAGAAAGAAAATGCCAGGGCAGAATGCCCGCTGGGCATCCCTCCGCGCAGCGGATGGCCCTTGCCGAAATAGGCCTTCAGCACCACCACGACGATCAGGACAAGAATGATTGATATGAGCGTGATTTCCTGTTCCGAATGTTTTGCTACATGGATGCCCCTTTCAAACACGCTGCTGAAATAAGGGAAAAGTATGATATACCCGATAACGGCAGCTCCGAAGGCGGTAATGAGGACAGCCCCTGCAGCCACATCCTTTGCTGTCCGCGCCCCTTCACTGTATTCCGGGGAAATCATGTCGACCAGGTATTCGATTGCGGTGTTCACCATCTCGGCGAGCAAAACAAGGACGACGGCAACCGCGATGATCAGGAAGTCAGTCCGCTCGACCCCGAGGACATAACTGAGGATCAGGGTTGCGGATGCGGAATACAGGTGATATCTGACATGCCTCTGTGTCCGCGCAGCATAAAGGATGCCCTCTATGGCGTTATTTGCGCTGCGTATCCATTTCCTTAACGGCATAGGCTGAAATAAGGATGCGCAACTGCAAGAAGCGAACCCCCGGCTTCTTTACCTGTGCATTTTATTTTACGCATTGGTCTGTTCTATATGGTGCAACAGTTCCTCTTCCATCTTTCTCATCTTCCATGCCTGGTACCGGTTTGTCTCGTGATCATATCCCAGCAGGTGAAGAAGCCCGTGGATCAGCAGCCGGTTGATTTCTCCGTAAAAAACAAGTCCATACTCCCGGGCCTGACTCTTTGCCCGGGCAGGGCTGATGACGATATCGCCTAGAAGCAGTAACGAGTCTACGGACTCTCTTTTCTCTTTCAACTCATTACTGTCGTACTGGGGGAATGAAAGCACGTCGGTCGTCCTGTCGATTCCCCGGTACTCACGGTTCAGGCTTCTCATCTTCCTGTCGTTCACAAAAGAGACACTGACCTCTACGCTCTCATGCCCCTTCAGATAACCGTTACAAGCTAAGTGGCCGAGGGTCTTCCTGAGTGCCTTCCCTACTTTTCTCAGGTTTATCC
The DNA here is from genome assembly GCA_021847795.1 of Nitrospirota bacterium. Classification (GTDB taxonomy): domain Bacteria; phylum Nitrospirota; class Thermodesulfovibrionia; order Thermodesulfovibrionales; family Dissulfurispiraceae; genus JAMCVZ01. The sequence continues at coordinate 13,746 of JAJZPZ010000018.1, read as the reverse complement.
TGAGCAGTCTCTGGTTGTTCCTTATTACTATTTCCATTGCCCTGCACGGACGGCGTTGTAGACAGGTTCCTGTCAACGGGGTTTTTAAGACCTGATTCACTCGCTGCTCTGTCAGCCTTCTGCGACGTGCCTTTTGCACCGAGTTCAGGATAGGCTATTCTCCTGTGAAAAATACTGGTAAGGATATAGGTGAACCTTTTTTTGATCTCCGATATGTCTTTCAGGGTCAGTTCGCACTCGTCAATCTGTCCATCGAGAAAGATATTGTTTATTATCTTTTCCACAAGGGCCACGATCCGCGCCGGCGTCGGGTCGGTAAGGGCATGGGAGGCGGCCTCAACCGCATCCGCCATCATGACCAGGGCCGCAACTCTCGTCTGCGGCTTCGGGCCGGGATAGCGGTAATTCGCCTGTGAAGGAATCCCGTCGGATGTCTGCTGCTCCAGCGCCCTCTGGTAGAAGAACGCGATGAGACTGGTGCCGTGGTGCTGCTGGATGATATCAATAACGGACTTAGGCAGCTTGTGCTGCTTTGCAAGCTCAATGCCTTCCTTCACATGGGAAATGATTATCATGCTGCTCATATGGGGAGTGAGTTTGTCATGCTTGCTGACCGTGCTCTTCTGGTTTTCCACAAAATAGTCGGGCATCTTCATTTTGCCGATGTCATGGTAATAGGCGGTGACCTTCGAAAGCAGGGGATTGGCGCCTACTGCTTCCGCTGCCGCCTCGGCAAGACTCCCGACGATGACGCTGTGATAGTATGTTCCGGGAGCGGCTATCATAAGATTGCGCATCAGCGGCTGCTCCAGATCAAGCAACTCTATCAGGCTTATGTCCGTGGTGATCCCGAAAATGTATTCAATGACGGGCAGGATAAAGGAAACCACTGCAGCGACCATCACTCCTGATATGGCTGCGAACATAAAAGCGGAAGGCGAGGTGGAACTAAACAGGGTCCCGCCGAGCAGCAGGACAATCCCCGTAGTCACAACGTTGATGGCGCTCACGTATATGCCGCCCCGTATCAGCGCGGAGCGCCTCTTGCAGCGGATGACGCAGAAGGCGGCAGTCAGGCTGCCGATGAAGGCGTAAAGGGGATAGTACGGATCATGAAGCCATATTCCAGTGAGCAGGCTGATCACGAAGGAAAAGATTATGGCCGTATGGAAGTCGAATATCAGGGTCACGAGCATCGCCCCCATCGGGATCGGGATGCCGAATATAAAAGACCTGCCCTCAGGGAGGTTGAGCCCCTTATAAAGCCCTGAAAGCAGATATTCGAATATCCTGCCTGACAAGAGGGTGCCGGCCACAAGGAGGCCCAGAAGGAGCAGCATCTTGTAATCTTCAAAGTAAGACGGCCGGTACCGCCTTATATCCTTGTAGAAGATGAAAAGGATCACCGCAGTGATCAGGAAGCTTCCGAAGAAATATTCAACGCCGACCCTCTGCTGGATGATCAGGGCGGATATGAGGCTCAGGACCAGGAGGACGCCCACCCTGGAGGTATCGTCCTTATGCCTCTGCCGGTATTCCCTGAACGCTTCCTGGATACCTTTCGGCTTCGGGCCTGGATTATTCTTCGAGGGGTTACCGTTTTTCATGTCTTTCATACGCCTTGACGATCGCCTGGACAAGCCTGTGCCTTACGACATCTTTTTCGGTAAAATGCACGATCTTTATTTCTTCCACGTCCTTGAGGATGCGTATGGCTTCGACAAGCCCTGACACCTTGTCGGCAGGAAGGTCTATCTGGGTGATATCCCCGGTGATTACCGTCTTTGAGCCGAAGCCGAGCCTTGTAAGATACATCTTCATCTGCTCCGGCGTCGTGTTTTGCGCCTCGTCAAGTATCACGAAAGAGTCGTTAAGGGTCCTTCCCCTCATGAAGGCAAGCGGCGCTATCTCGATAATGCCCCGTTCGATAAGCTTCGAGGCTTTCTCAATCTCCATCATATCGAACAGCGCGTCATGCAGGGGCCTCAGGTAAGGGCTTACTTTCTCCGCAATATCGCCCGGCAGAAAGCCGAGCTTCTCTCCTGCTTCAACAGCCGGTCTGACCAGCACAATCCTTGAGACCTGCTTCGTCAAAAAGGCGTTTATGGCCATAGCCATTGCGAGATAGGTCTTGCCCGTGCCTGCCGGACCGATACCGAAGACGATATCAAATCTGCGTATCGCATCTATGTAACGCCTCTGGGTTTCCGTCTTGGGGATGATAAATCTTCTTTTTGAAAATACGGGGATGTTGTTCGAGAAAAGGTCGCTGATGGAAAGGTCCTGGCCCTCTGATACTGATTTGACTGCATAGCTGATGTCTTCCGGTTTCAGGGTATAGCCGTTTTTGTTGACTGTCCGGATCTCCTGGATCAGCCGTTCCGCTTTCCCGATGTTCCCGTTTTCCCCCTGGATAATAAGCTTGTTGCCTCTCACACTGATGGCAACTCCAAAGGACTCCTCTATTACCTTAAACGTCTTGTCAATCCCGCCGTGAAGAAAAGGATACTCTTTATCTTCATCAAGCTCAAGTTCAATAGTCTTCGTAAATACCTCCATAACTAAAAGTAACGAGTAACAAGTTAAAGGCTGACAACTTGTTACTCGCAACTCGTTACTGCATTTATTTTATTGTGACGAAATTTTGTAATCCTGTCTGTTTTGAAAGGGCAGCGGCGCTGTGCTCCGCATTCTTTTTAGTGTTGAACGAGCCGACCCGAACTCTGAAATAAGCACCTCCGCTTCCGGCATCAACAACATACGGCTTATACCCCTTGGCTTTCAATGCCTGCTGCAGCTGTTCAGCTCCCTCTTTGGTGGGGAAAGCACCCATTTGAACAGTATAAAGCCTTCTTCCGTTCCCAGCCGGCTGGACGTCCTTCGTTATGCTTTCTCCGGCAGGGGCAGGCTTGCGCGCTTTTGCCTTCGAACTTCCTTTTTTTACGGGATGAACGCGTCCTGAAGTCTTTTTCCGGATCGTTTTCCTTCCCTTTATGCCCCCTCTTGCCGCCGGACCGCCGTTTTCCCGCGCCTGCGCTTTGTCTATGGAATCAGTGGTTGCCTGCCTCCCGGCCCCCACTCTTCTTTCCTCTTCCTTTGCCGGCGCACCCGGCATGTTGGAAGGAGCAATCTCAGGGATGGGGGCAGGCGGCTTTATCGTATCAGTCCCGGCAGGAGCAGGGGGAACTATCGGTTGCGCTGCCGGTTGCGCTGCAGCCTGAACCGGCTTTGTGACAGGGGGAGCGCTTTGCGCTGCATCTGCCGCCTGTTTTTCAGGACCAGCCTCTAAAACGTTTTTGTCCCCGGCAGGGGCATCCTCGCTTGCTTTGGGATTTTCCTTTACTTCCTTAACGCTCTCCCTGGTTTCCTGGGGGCTTTCCCTGACCTGCTTTTCCGTTTCAGCAACATCGGTTCCCTTATATCCGAAAAAATAGCCGAGGCCAAAACTGACAGCAGTAACGACAACTGCCCCGATTACCACGGTGTTCCTGCCCAGGAGGAGAATCGAGGACCTTTCTGTAACTCTGCCCCTCATAAAATTAGCATAGCATCACCATAGGAAAAAAATCTATAATTCATGGCAATAGCCTCATCGTAAGCCCTTGATATATTTTCAAAACCTGAAAACGCAGCAGCAAGCATCAGGGGTGTTGAACAAGGGAGGTGGAAGTTGGTAATCAGGCTGTCCACCACCTTGAATTCGTAGCCCGGATAAATGAAGATATCCGTGTATCCCTTTATGAGTGATGAGTCTGAAGGCAGTGACGAGTAACGAGTAACAAGTAAAGGATCTGAAGACAGTGACAAGTCTTTGTCGTTAGTCTTTAACTCGTTACTTGTTACTATTAACTCGTTACTGTCTTTATACCGTCCGCTCATGAATCCCTCAACAGCCCTTGTTGCTGTTGTCCCTACTGTTACGAGCCGGTTGCCGGCACTCTTTACTTCCCGGATCTCATCAATCAGGGCCGCGCCGAACTCGAAATACTCGGAATCCATCGTATGTTCCCTGAGCAATTCAGCTTTTATCGGTTTGAACGTGCCGATGCCCACATGCAGGGTCAGGGTCCTTACAGCCACCCCCTTCTTTCTTATTGCCTCAAGGAGTTCCTTCGTAAAGTGCAACCCCGCAGTGGGAGCGGCGATTGAGCCCTGTTTCTGCGCATACACTGTCTGGTACCTTTCCTTGTCCGCCTCATCCGGCATACGCCGTATATAAGGCGGCAGCGGCATAGAGCCGTACTGCCAGAGCAGGTCCGCAATACGCGACGGATCTGCATCCGTAAACCTCAAGCACCTCTTAGGGCGCCCTCCCCCGGCATCCTCCTCAGTCCATATCTCGGCTCTCAGGCTGCCGAAGAAAAGGAGCTGCCCGTTGAACCTGCCTTTGCAGAGGACTTCCCAGGTCCCGTTACCTGCAGTTTCCTTCATGAGCAGGACCTCCAACTTTCCCCCGGAAGGCTTTGTGCCTGTGATACGGGCGGGAAACACCTTCGTGTTGTTCAACAGGAGCATGTCCCCTTTGTCCAGGTACTCAGCAATGTCGGCAAACCTTTTATGCTCTACGCTGCCGTCCCGATCGAGGACAAGAAGCCTGGAATGGTCTCTTTTGCCGGAAGGTCGTGCTGCAATGAGCTCTCTGGAAAAGCTGAAGTTGAAGTCAGCGGTTCTCATAATGTTCAAGGGTGGTACCCGGATAAAACTTGGAAAGGATCTCTTTGTAGTTTTTCCCTTCCTTTGCCATCTCCAGGGCACTCCACTGGCACATCCCGACGCCGTGGCCGTACCCCTTTCCTTCAAATATATAAATATTGCCGCTCCTGGTAAGACTCGTTATCAGAATGCTCGGCAATCTCTCCCATCCGAGGTTTTTTCTCAGATCGTTCCCGGGGATGGTAAATTCATCTGTTTCAGTAATAATTTTAAAATTTTTCACACGGTTGGAATCCGTATAGGAATCTATGAAGATATCCTTCAGCCCGCTTGTGCTCAGGGCCTTTTCCAGCTCTGATACCGGTATCCTCTTTTCCCACATGTAGTAAGGGGAAATCTCGCAATTCGTCTCAACGGATTTCAGGTAGGGATAACTCTTCCCGAAAACTTCGACAGGATCTTCGGTTATCCCGCCGCTTGTTGAGTGGTAGAAGGCCGCTATCGGACTGCCCTCGTAGGTAAGTATTTCTCCTTTCGTGTCGTCTACGGCTTTAGCTATGGATTCAGGGATATCGCTCCCCTTGTATACCTGATGGAGGACCGAGGAAGTAAGATTGTAGGAGATTTTGTTTGCGCTGTTGTTAAGCTTCTGGTATATGGCATAGGTCCGCGAGGCAACGGCCTGGGCCTTGAGCGCCTCCGCGTCCCATTTGCTTCCGACTTCAGCGGCAACAACACCCTTGACGTAATCCTCCAAAGGGACCTCGTTCACGATGTACAGGCCGTTCTCGCCTTTCCACACATCCAGGGCGCCGGGATATTTGAATCCGCTCAATATGACCTCTCCCTTGGCATTCCCGAGCTTTTCAACCTTTTCATCTTTCTGCGGGACCTTCGAGTTCTTGCCGTCCACCAGCAGCACCCGTATGGTAGTTTCGGCAAAGGCGAAAGCAGTGGGGAGAAGGTAATAAGAAGTGAGAAACAGAAAAAACAGGGGGACCATCTTTACTGCATACTTTCCATTTCTCATTTCCCGCTTTTCACTTTGCATTTATTTCCTCCCGAAGAGCCAAAAAATCAATGTCAAAAGAATACTGATCAGGATACTGGTTGCCAGGGGAAAATAGAAAGTAAAATTCTTTTTCCGTATGATGATGTCCCCCGGAAGCTTGCCGAGCCAGGGGATATTCCCCGAAAGCATTATTAATCCCCCAACGAGCGCCAGGAGCACGCCGATAATGACAAGCGCTTTCCCTATCTGCGGCAACCCGTCCATATTAAAGGCAAACCCGAAATTCCAGGCGCCAAATCCCAAATGAAATACCTTGTTTAGGGTTTGTCATTTGTAATCTGGAGTTTTTTCTTTTCACAGTATCTCTCCATTTCCGAATATATGCAGCCGCAGTATTTCTGGCGGTAAAGCCCCATCTCTTTCGACATCCTTCTCCCCTCGTTAAAGCCGGCCCTGAAGTCCTCCCGATAGAATTCGACGGAATACTTTTCCTGCATCTTCCTGCCGATCTCCGCGATCATCTCAAACTTCTGGTAAGGGCTTACCAGGAGGGAGGTCGTAAATGCGTCTGCAGCCATATCTTTCGCCTTCTGCGCAGTTTTCTCCAGCCGCACCGTATAACAGTATACACACCTGTTGTCCTCATTGCCGGCAACATTCCTCACGTACTCCTTCAGCCCGTAGAAATCCTCATACTCTACCAGGAGGCCCCAAGCGGCCTGAAGCTTTTTGAGCGCATCGAGCCTGCTGCCGTACTCCGTATAGGGATGGATATTGGGGTTAAACCAGTAACCTGTTATCTCCATGCCCCTGCTGCTCATGGTGCGTACCGGGTAAAGCGCGCAATTGGCGCAGCATATATGCATCAATAGTTTCATTGGTCAAATCCTAAATAACAATATCCGAATCCCAAAAAAATTCAAAACTCAAAATGCAGGGCTTCCAAACAGGGTGTTTCATATCCTCTGTTGAGGATCGAGAGTTCCTAAAACAGGCCCTGCGGGGTATTCTTTCCCAGGTGCTCATAGGCCAGCCTTGTCGCAAGCCTTCCGCGGGAAGTCCTTTCCAGGAGCCCCTCCTGAAGGAGATAGGGCTCGTACACATCCTCTATCGTTTCCCTGTCCTCCCTCATCGAAGCGGCAATGGCCTCGACCCCGGCAGGCCCCCCGCCGAACTTCTCTATCAAGGTGCGGAGCAGCTTTCTGTCTATCTCATCAAGGCCGAGATTATCCACATCAAGCGCAGCCAGTGCCTCCCTGGTAATCTCCATGTCGATGGTCCCATTCCCCCTGACCTGTGCGAAGTCACGTATTCTCTTCAGGAGCCTGTTGGCAATCCTGGGAGTGCCCCGGGACCTCTTTGCGATTTCAATCCCGGCATCTCCCTTGATCTCTATTTCAAGGAGGTGGGCAGAACGGGTTACAATCTCTTTCAGCTCTTCCGGATTGTAAAACTCAAGCCTGCAGATAACACCGAACCTGTCCCTGAGCGGCGAGGTCAGGAGGCCTGTACGCGTGGTGGCCCCTATGAGGGTGAACCTGGGCAGGTTGAGTTTCAGGGTGCGGGCGTTCGGCCCCTGTCCGATGATAATATCGAGATTGTAGTCCTCCATGGCAGGATAGAGCACTTCCTCTACAATCCTGGGCAGCCTGTGGATTTCATCGATAAAGAGAATATCCCTGTCCGAGAGGTTGGTAAGTATGGCGGCAAGGTCGCCCGGCCTTTCGAGCACAGGACCTGATGTGGTCTTGATATTGACTGCCAGCTCGTTGGATATGATCGTGGCAAGGGTGGTCTTTCCAAGCCCCGGCGGGCCGAAAAAAAGCGCATGGTCCAAAGGTTCTTTCCTGAGCCCCGCAGCAGCTATAAAGACCTTCAGGTTTTCCTTGATCTTCTGCTGCCCGATAAACTCGTTCAGGGAGCGGGGCCGCAGGTTTATTTCATATACGAGTTCCTCATCGTCCGCCTCAGGAGACAAAGGGCCGATATCCTTATCCTCTATTCTCATAACAACCTATCACTGCCCACCGGTTTTTCGCCTCTCACTTGCTCTCCCTGGTAAGATATTTTAACGACTCCCTCAGCAATGTTTCAATGTCGCTGATACCGCTGTTATGGACCTTTTCCAGGGCATCCTGGGCTATGTTTTTCTTATAGCCGAGATTTACCAGGGCCGAGAGGGTGTCATCATACACGCTGTTTTTCTTTTCCTTGATTGACGGGAGTTTCTCTCTCAGTTCCAGGATCAGCCGCTGGGCCGTCTTCTTTCCAAGGCCCGGCGCCTTGCAGAGCACATCGACATCTTCCGAATTGATGGCGTGGTAGAACTTGTCGGGCGGGATAGTTGAAAGCAGGTTTAATGCCGTCTTCGGACCAATGCCCGATATGTTGATCAGGGTGGTGAATATCCGCTTTTCGTCCTCTGCCTGGAAACCATATAACAGCAGGGCGTCCTCCCTCACATGAGTATGTATATAAAGGAATATCTCGCTCTGCTCCTCAGGAAGATCAGACAGAAGCGTCAGCGGCACCTGGACACTATACCCGACACCGTGTACGTCAACGATCAGGCACTCAGGCCTTTTTGATATGAGTTTACCTCTTAAAGACGCGATCATAATCTACTCTTAGTTTACCACGACACACATGGTAAATTGCAGTTTAAACAGAGCAGTCAGGCAGCGCACCGCGCAGATGCCTACTTTAAGCTGTTGTTCAGGTCCTTGCTGTTGGCATGGCAAAGGGCCAGGGCCAGGGCGTCCGCGCTGTCAGGGGAAAGTGAGCGGTTTATTCCCAGTATCTCTGTTACCATTTTCTGGACCTGGCTTTTTTCCGCCCTGCCATAACCCACTACGGCCTTTTTGACTTCCAGGGCGCTGTACTCGTATAGAGGCAGTCCCGACATCGAAGCAGCAAGGAGCACAACCCCCCTTGCATGTCCAAGGCTCAGGGCGGCTTTTATTCCTTTCGCAAAAAAGATCCTCTCAACGGCTATCTCGTCCGGGCGGTATTCCGCAATTACTTCACCGAGAGACACGTAAAGGTCATTCAGCCTTATGTACAGCGGTTTTCCGGCAGGCAGCACAATCCTTCCCGACGACAGGTACTTTGAATCGCCGCACCCCAGGCCGGTAACTCTGCGCCTGCTCTTCCTCCCGGAGTCGGTTTGAATAAACCCGTATCCGCAAAAAAGGCTTCCGGGATCAATTCCGAGTATCTTCATATGCGTTATAGCGTTTGTTGCGTCACGGCGTTCATTGCGTTTATGGAATAAACCCCATACCGCCCTGCGCTGTCCCTCGACAAACACATCCTATCTTTTTCTGGGAACTTCGAAAAGTATTTCTTCCACCATCTGGCACAAGACATGTCCGAGGGTGATGTGCGATTCCTGTATACGGGGGGTGTCATCGGAGGGAACAACAAAGGCATAATCATTTTTAGAGGCGAACTTCTCGCCTTTCATTCCGGTAAAGGCGATGGTTTTCACGCCTTTCTTCTTGGCTACATCCACTGCCTTAAGAATATTTTTCGAGTTTCCGCTCGTGCTGATTGCAATGGAAACATCGCCGGCGTCAGCCAGGGTCTTGACCTGCCTTGCAAATATCTCGGAGTAGTCATAATCATTGGCAATAGAGGTCAGCACTGCGGTATCGGTGTTCAATGCGATTGCGGGCAGACCGGGCCTGTCTTTTTTAAAGCGGTTTACAAACTCCGCCACAATATGGGAAGCATCGCAGGCGCTGCCGCCGTTTCCGAAAATAATCAGCTTTTTCCCTTCATTAAAGGCGTCGGCTATCAGCTTTGATACTTCTATGATAAGAGGGATGTTCTCTTTTACAAACTTCTCTTTAATGCGTATACTGTCTTCAAAAGCCTTTAGAATCTTTTTTTCCATCGCAGTAGTTTACCGGAGATAATTTATCAGAGTCAAGGATTAAAACCCGGGTTGTCATAGCAAAATAGAAATGACAATCCCCCTTCACCAATGTACCCCGTTTAATCGCCCGGTTAATAAATCTCAAACAAATTCAAAACTCGGAATGCGGAGGTCCGGAACAGAGTGTTTCATGTACTCATGTTTAGGATTTCGTGCTTGTTCGGCCCTCGGAGCTTGGAATTCAGAGTTTATCACTATATCTTTCATTGCTTCAATTTCTGCAGCACCGCCTGCGCATCGTCCCAGGTAAGCCATTTGTCCTTCGGGTTTCTGAGCAGATAGGCGGGGTGGAATGTGGGCATAAGGGGAATTCCCCTGTACTCGTTGAATTTACCCCTGGTCCTGGTAATCGAAAACTTGCTGATAGGGCCTTTAATGCCTAAAAGGGTATATGCGGATATTTTACCCAACGAGACAATAACCCGGGGGGATATGATCTCAATCTGCCGGTCAAGGAAGGGTGAGCATGCAGCCATCTCGTCAGCCTCGGGGTCCCGGTTCATAGGGGGCCTGCATTTTACAATGTTCGCGATATATACGTCAGCTCTCTTCAGCCCCATCTTTTCAATGAGCTTTGTCAAAAGCTGCCCCGCATCCCCGACAAAGGGCCTGCCCTGCAGGTCCTCTTCCCGGCCAGGGGCCTCACCGATGAACATGATCTTTGCGCGGGCATCACCTTCGCCGAAGACAACCTGCGTCCTGCCGTTCGAAAGTTTGCATCTCCGACAATCACCGATGTCTTTATTCAGGGCCGTAAGCGCAGCCTCTTTATCCGAAGGCAGTGATGAGTGATGGGTAATGGGTGATGAGTAGAAAGACCGTGAAACGTGAGACGTGAGATGTAACGGGTCTTTATCCTTCAACTCATCACTCATCACGCATAACTCATCACTGCCTTTAAGAGGTAATCTTTCAAAGCCGAGTTCTTTATAGAACTCAAGCACAAGCCTTACGCTGTCCTGCATGTCCTTAGCCTCCGCAGCCGGATCAATTGCCCTTCATCCTGCTGTACTTCGCCAATCTCTCTGCATCCCTGGATTTTTCAGAATAATTGATGAGATCGTTAATAAAATTCTGTTTCAACCCTGATCCCTTTGTGCGGGGGAGATTCTCCTCAAGCAGTTTAATAGCCAGATTGTATTCGCCCTGCAATCCGTAATTGCTTGCCATTTCCCATAGCCCGGTAAGCTCTCCTCCCTCATTGCCCAGCTCTCTGAAAATATTTTTTGCCAGCATAATACTTTCCTGCGCGTCGTTGTAATCGCCGATTTTTTTAAAGGCACGCCCAAGACTCAAATATCCCTGGGCCATTAGTTGCTTTGCCGTTCCTGTCTCGAGAATCATCTTCAGGGAATCCTCATAGTACTTCAGGGCCTGCTTAAAATCACCCTTGTCCATCATTAAATTGCCGATGTTGTTGAGCGCAATCGCCTCGCCCTCGCGGTTGCCTGTTCTCCTCACAATCTCCAGCTGCTTATTGCAATAATACATTGCCTTTTCGTATTCATTTTCCTGTTTATAAATGTTTCCCATCAGGTTGTAGGCCATGCCGAGACTCATCTCATCATTGCCCTTTTCCGCCAGGTCCCGGGAGATTTGTACAAAATTAATCGCGCCCCCCGTATCGCCATGGGCCGACCGCGCCATGGCAAGATAGTAGGTCCCGTTGAACATTCCTCTCTTGTACCCCAGCTTTTTCGCGCTGTCAAGGGCCTGCAGGGCACTCTTTTCCATCCCTGCATAATCTCCCTTCTCATAGGACGACCAGGCCTGATCAAGCATTTTATCCGTGTCGGATATGCTCTCGTACACCTCGCTGTTCACTGTTTTCAGCAAGCTGATCATATCATCTTCCATTTTAAAATTCTGATTGAGCATGAAAGCATAGTCCAGTTTCTCCCTTGACCGGCCTTCGTCTCCCATGTCCATCAGGATGTATGCCATTTGAAATGAGACCAGGGCCTTTAAATAGTCGCTTGCCTCAGTATTGAGGAAAACCTCCTTATCAGCCTCCTCGGAGACTGCCTTAAGTATTTCCGCAGCATTCTTCTTGTCTCCCGAAACAATCAGCACCCGGCTTTTGCCTATGAATGAAAGGATTGAGAGTTCCTGGTTATTGTTTTTTTTCGCAATCGCGATAGCGCTGTCCAGGTGTTTTATTGCCTCTTCGTGCTTACCCAGGAGGGCATAACATTCGGCCACGGAGTAGCGGAGGGTCCCCTCCATTGCGGCATCATGCCGGCCTGCAGCTATACTGATCGCCTCCTCATAAATTTTGACAAACTCTTTGCAATTCCCCTCTTTGTAAAAAATACTCGCTCTGTCCAGTAATTCCTGGAGTGGCGCGGCGCTTGTCTGCCCCTTCGGGTGGGCGGGTTTTTTGCCCTTCCCCGGGTTCTTTTTATCCTTACCCCCTGTATCCTCCGGCCTTGCTGCCGGCTTGTCCACCAGGTCACCTGATATCCAGCAATCCGCATCATTGGGGCATTTCACCTTATACCATTTCTTCCCGGCAGAATCCGCGCTTTCCGCCATGATATCGAAGACGGTTCCTTTGGGCGCCCAGGTGATTACCTTCGATCCCTTCAAGGGCTCTGATTTTAAAACAGCGAATTCCGAGATAACTGTAACCGCCCCGGCAGATGAGGACCCGCCCGTTTTTCCCCCGGCCCTTGCACTCTTCTTCGATTGCTCATGAACCCCGGGCGTCGCAGGCTCGACAACAGCCAGGCCTTTTTCTATAAACTTATCTTCAATAAGGCTGAAGGGAGATATATTGACCACGCTGCCCGATATCCAGCTTTCTTTGCCTTTCGGCGCTTTTACCTTATACCATGCCTTGCCGGTATCTGCTCTATACTCATCGGTTACATCCAGCACAGCGCCCTTTACCGCCTTGCCTGTCTTTTCAGAATCAAATGCCGGCCGCGCCCGCAGAATTGCTGAATTGGCAATCACCGTTGCGGTATTTCTACCGGTATTCTTCGCCTCCGCATCGGGCAAGCGCTTATCTTCGGTTGCAGCAGCCTGCCCCTTCATCTCCTCTTTTGCCGGTTCAGCCTTCCCAGCGGCGGATTTTGAGCTTTCGGACTGTGCAGGCCCGGATTTCATGCCCTCCTGCTTCTTTAAAGCCCTTTTCTCCGCTCCTTTCGGCGGCTTGCCTTCCCCCTCATCCCTGATCTTTACCACCTTGCCCACGATCCAGTACTCACGGCCGCTTGCCGCCTTTACCCTGTACCACTTCCTGCCATTGCCCTCCTTGTAGTCACCGGTCACTTCAAACACCGTGCCCTTAACAGACCACGTAGCAGGATTCGCATCCATAGACGGCTTTGTCCGCAGATACGCCGCATTTTCAATAACTGTGGCTGTCTTCTTGCTCTTGCCCTTATCCTCTCCTTTCACCTGCTCTTTTATTTTATTTTTAGGCTCATCTTTTGCCCTTTCAACAGTTTTTCCCTTTTCTTTCTCTCCTGCTGCGGGACTTTCCGGCTTTACAGGCGGAGGCGGAGGCAACACGACTGCCGGGGCGGCTTTTGCTTCGACCTGCTCCTTTGCTGCCGGTTTAGGCTCTGTCTTTTCTTCCTCTTTCGGCGGCTTGCCTTCCTCAGCCTTTTTCTGATCGCCGCTGATCTTTACCACCTTGCCCACGATCCAGTACTCACGGCCGTTTGCCGCCTTTACCCTGTACCACTTCCTGCCATTGCCTTCTTTGTAGTCACCGGTCACTTCAAACACCGTGCCTTTTTTGGACCACGTTACAGGATCGGATTCCAGTGAAGGCTTTGCCCGCATATGCGCCGCATTCTCGGTAACCGTTGCCGTCCTCTTCCCGGCGCCTGTATCAGCTGCACGCCCCTCCTCTTTCACCTTGGCCTTGGCTTCATCCCCCTTTCCCGGGGGGACAGAAGGGACCACGTAGGCAAGGGGCGATATTTTTGCTCCGCCCGGAAGGAGTACAAAGTAATCTTTCACGTTTTCAGGCAAGTCGAACACAAGGACATCGTCCGCTTCATCGCCGGAAGAGACCTCGTTCCTCCTGAATTTTTCAGTATCCAGAGCTGCCGAACTCGTGGCCACCAGGGACTGCTCCCAACGGTTCATTTTCCCGTCAATCAGTATGAGGTCCAGGAGAATGCTG
>JAJZPZ010000186.1 GCA_021847795.1 Nitrospirota bacterium | reverse complement strand
GGCAAGGTCATTCCATACTATGACCATGGCAATGCAACGCGCGAGACCGATCATGATGAGGCCTACCATGTACTCCGGGTAGCTGCTGAGGAATATGACCGCAAGTAAAAACATCAGGACGGGACCGATGATCCAGTTCTGCACCAGTGAAAGCAGCAGCACTTTTCTGTTTCTGAAGACCTCTCCCAGTTCTTCATATTTGACCTTTGCCAGCGGCGGATACATCATCAGGATAAGTCCGATGGCAATGGGTATGTTGGTAGTGCCTGCCTGGAAGCTGTTTATAAAACCCTCCGCGCCGGGAATAAAATACCCTGACCCGACACCCAGGGCCATCGCCGCGAAAATCCAGACCGTAAGATAACGATCTATGAAGGAAAGTCTTTTACCCCCGTTGCCGGTCATCACGATTCCCCCTTATGTTTGATGAAAAACAGCGGCCGGACCTTTGAACTTACTCATTCCTTTTTTTGCCGGCCCGGCTTTACCCTCTACCGCAACATGCGGTCTTGTTTTTTATCGGAACTACTTTCCCCTTTGGACCCTTCTCCCTGAGGAAAACCTCAAGCCTCTTCTTATCCCCGCGGATATCATTATCCGAAAGCTTCTCAAGCACCGAAAGGATCAGGAACCGCTTGAAGATATCCGCATCATCGATGCAGTAGTGGATCCATTTTCCCTGCTTCCTGTCCTTGATCAGCCCGGCCTCTTTCAGGATGCGGAGGTGAAAGGAGATCTTCGGCTGAATCATATCGAGTGCGGCAACAATATCGCACACGCAGAGTTCGCCATGCTCAAGGAGTTTGATGATCCTGAGGCGCGTTGCATCTGAGAGCGCCTTGAAAATATCAGCCAATCCCTGCACAGTGATTATGCCTCCTCTTTCAACAATGCCTTTACTTTCGCGACAGGGGGCAAGGGTTTTCCCGAATGCTTCAGTTTCCCGTTGACGACGAGCCCCGGCGTGGACATCGTGTATTTCAGGATTTCCTGCATGTCCGATATTTTCTCTATTGTCGCAGCAATACCGAGTTCTTTCACCGCTGCTCTTGCCGTCTCCTCCATCTTGTGACAGTTCGCACAGCCCGGACCTAACACCTTAATCTCCATGGCTACCCCTCCTTGCTGAAATCTTCGTTTTTTGTTTTCCTGACAATCTCTCTCAAAGTTATTACTGAAGGCACGTTGGTGAGTCTCCCTGACTCATCTCCGAACATCCTTCACGAAAACCCTGTTATGTTGTTTAACGGCTGCACCTCCTCTCCGTCAATGAAAATGGAAGGCGACCCCTTTAAGCCGAGACGGCCTGCCTCCTTATCGTCAATACGATGGAAACTCACATCGGCTTTTGCTCCTTCCAAAGCCAATGCCGCATAAACATTTTCTTTAAGAATACCTTCCGACCCGCATTGCAACGACATATAACAGTCGATTTTCATGACATCCCCTCTCCGCCATCTACAGAATCGCGTTAAACAAGTAACCGACAACGATTATAGTTACCGTCATTATGCCTGCAAATACGGCAAGCAGCGGAACTTTCAGCACCTTTCGCAGTATAATCATTTCAGGGAGCGACAACGCCGTTACCGCCATCATAAAAGCAAGCACGGTGCCGGTGCTCAAGCCCTTTTCCATCAATGCATAGACAATCGGTATCACGCCCGCAGCATTGGAGTAAAGAGGTACGCCCAGGGCCACTGCCACCGGAACGGCAAAGGGGTTCTGCGGACCGGCATAGCGGACAAGAAAGTCCTGGGGCACATAGCCGTGAATGAAACCGCCTATGCCGGTTGCCGCAATTATGTAAAGCCATACCTTCTTCAATATATCGCCGGTGTTCCACCTTGCATACTGGAGCCTTTCCCTGAATGCCTGCTTGGACACCTCCTGTCCCTGGCCGGTCCTGATGCGATAGACATACTCTTCAACCCACTTCTCCAGCCTGAGCCTGCCGATGATAAGCCCGGCGATGATCGACACCAGCAGGCCGGTACTGATATAAATAGCGGTTATCTTCCAGCCGAAGAGCCCCCACAGCAGCACGACTGCTATCTCGTTGACCATGGGTGATGATATCAGGAAAGAAAAGGTTACGCCGAGCGGCACACCCGCCTCGACGAAACCGATAAACAGAGGCACCGCCGAGCAGGAGCAAAAGGGAGTGACAATGCCGAGCAGCGCTGCAAGCACATTACCTATAAACTCTTTTTTATGAGATAACATCTTCTTCGTCTTTTCAGGCGGGAAATAACTCCTGATTATCGACACAACGAATATGATGACCGAAAGGAGGAGGAATATCTTCAGAGTATCATAGACGAAAAACTCCAGAACATCGGCAAGCCGCGAGCCGTGCTCCAGCTTTATGACACTATAGGTAAGGTATTCCGCGAAATCCTTAAGCACAGGCAACCTCCGTTGTGGGAAACATAGTTAATATATAAACACTATTTGATATGATTGTCAAGGCCGGCGTGGTCGCTTCTTCAAATAGGGATGGGCATACCTACCGGGCGGAAGAGAAAAAGAAGAGGCGGCTGGAAAGCGCGGGGACCGCATCAGGTTAAATCACCGGGCCAAGCGGCAAAGAGAGCGCCCCAATCCATAGTGAGACCGGACGCCTATTCACTATCTGATCTTTACCCCTTTTAAAAACAACGCATTCGATCTGTTTTTGACGAGCCGGGTTTCGTCTACCTTAAATCCCGCAGCTTCGACAAGACAACTGAGTCCGCCGGGAGAATAATTCCTTAAGCCCTGGGCCGGAGGAAAGCCGAAAGTTACAAAATACCTGAGACCCAACTCCAGCTTTTCAAGCCAACCCATTCCGTAATCCGTGTAGGATATGACGAACAGCAGCCCCCCTTTCCTTAAAATCCGGCGCCCCTCCCGAAGAGCCTTTTGCGGGCGCCCTATAATATGGAGGATATTCGCCAGGAAAAGGGCATCAAACCTTCCCGGGGGGAAGGGCAGGCTTTCACAATCAGCCATTTGCAGTGTTATATTTCTGAATCCCCTGAGCCGCTCTTTTGCCGCTTCCAGCATTTCGGGGGAAAGGTCGGCTGCAACAACATGCCGTGAATTTTTCGCTATCATCTCAGTGAAGTATCCTGTCCCGCACCCGCATTCAATGACTTCTCCCAGATCACGCTCTTCAGACAGCCTTGCAATAATCTTCCGGCGCAGGGTTTTCCCCACGACATACTCCGCATATTCATCGTACAGCCGGGCATACCGGCTCCAGTATCTTTCTTTTTTCTGCTTCATGATCATCTGGTGTCAGCAATCCTGACCGGTGAAATTTTCGTGGAATGAATACCGTGCCTGCCGTTGCGAAAAGTGAATTTCAGCGATGAGAAGTCTTGTGGAAGCCGGGCATTAGTGTACGCCCGGATTCCCTGTGCCCTTACTTATCATAGTATCCTATTTCAGATATACATCAAGTGGGGGCCTGTCAAGAATACGTATTACCTGAGACTATCGGCTGATACCAGTAACTCCCTGAATTTTTCCGCAGGAAGGGGCCTGCTGAAGATAAATCCCTGTACTCCGCTGCACGCAGCTGAACGCAAAAATTCAAGCTGATCGTCCGTCTCGACCCCCTCTGCAACCACTTCAAGTTTCAGGCTGTGGGCCATGGCTATTACCGAGCCGACTATGGCCTTGTAGTCAGGGTCCCCGTCAAGTCCGAAGATGAACGACTTGTCGATTTTCAGCTTCTGAACAGGCAGCTCTTTCAGATAGTTCAACGACGAGTACCCTATGCCGAAGTCATCGATGGCAAACCTGATGCCCATCTCGGACAGCTTGTCCAGATTGGGGATAATTCGCTCTATGTTCTGCATCGCAGTGCTTTCAGTGATCTCAAGCTCCAGGAACCGTGGACCCAGGCCGGTCGTATGTACTATATATTCCACCATCTCGACGAGGTCCGGCTGCTGAAGCTGGTGAGCAGAGAGGTTTACGGTTATCCCTATGGGCAGATATCCTTCATCCTGCCATGCCTTATTCTGCGTGCAGGCTGTACGAAGCACCCATTCGCCTATGGGGACGATAAGCCCTATCTCTTCAGCAAGGGGGATAAACTTCATCGGGTTCAGCAGCCCCAGTTCAGGGTGCTGCCAGCGCACCAGGGCCTCGGCACAGACGATCTGTCCGGTGTGTATGTCCACCTGGGGCTGATAGTAAACTGCCAGTTCCCCCCGTTGCAGTGTCCGGCGCAGGTTGTTTTCAAGTATCATCTGCTCCAGGGTCCTGATATTAATAGCCTGGTCATAGAACTGGTAATTATTCTTGCCCTGATCCTTTGCATGGTACATGGCAATATCGGCATGCTTCAGCAGGGTTTCCGCATACTCCCCGTCATCCGGGCAGATGCTGATCCCGATACTCGGGGTGATATGCAGTTCGTGGCCGTCGATGGTAAAAGGTTTCTTGAACATTGAGAGAATTTTGCCCGCAATTCTTGACGCGTCATCTGCGCATGTGATTTGGGGCAGCAATATGGCGAACTCATCGCCCCCGAAACGCGCCACGGTATCGGATTCACGGATGCAGGTTTTTATCTGTGCAGCAATTTTTTTCAGCAGATGATCACCGGTAGTATGTCCGAGGGCGTCGTTGATCGCCTTGAAACGATCAAGGTCCAGGAACATAACAGCAAGTGTCTGCCCGCTCCGGTGTGCCTGTGCCAGGGCATAGATCAGGCGGTCCATGAGCAGCTTCCTGTTAGGCAGGTCCGTCAGGAAGTCGTAATGTGCCTGATACTTAACCAGCTCTTCCATCCTCTTCCGGTCTGTAATATCCCTTACCACCTCGATCCCTCCAATTACTCTTCCTGCCGGATCTTTTAGCGGGGATGAGGTGATTTCAACATATATCGGCCCTTCTGCAGTCTCCCTGCTCTGCTCTTTTGTATGGACCTTGCCGTCTTTGAAGGAGAGGGCAAGATAACACCCCTCGCATACAGTATCCCGGTCCCGATACGCCGCATAGCAGTATTCTCCGGAATGATCACCAAATAAGTCCTTTTGCTGCTGGTTCTGGTACAAAATCTTGTAATCAAGGCCCTGGACACTGATCCCGTAACCGACAGCTGCAATAATCGCCTCTGTCTTGCTCTTTTCCTCAATCGCCTGTGCAGTGGCTGCTTCCAGCTCTTTTTCCACCAGCTTGCGTTCATTAATCTCACCCTGCAGCGCTGCATTTGCTGTTTCCAGCTCCGATGTCCTCTCTCTTACCAGTTTCTCCAGGTTTTCACGGTATCGCGCCACCTCCTCTCCAGCACGGGATACTGCCCGTATGGGCAAGAGGCGCAGTATCAGGAACGCAATGGCGCCGAGTGCCGCCATCAATAAACCCAGGGCGCCGGTGCGCACGAGCAGCGGCCGGACCGACCGGGATACATACAGCCTGCCCACAGGAAATCCTGAATCAAAAAGTCCGGCCGACCGTGTCATAACCGGGCGTTTCAGTTCATCAACGCTTTTCGCTATAATTTCATTTTCATTATTGTAGATAAGCCGCGTTTCCGGCAACCCTTTCTCCGGGCGATAGTCAAGGCATTCCTGAATCTTCAAATCCTCGAACTGCCACATTTCAGGGTTTACGCTGATGATCTGGGTAATGATTTTTGCCTTGATTTCAGCCTCGGCCGTAAGGCTACCTGACATATTTTGATAGGCAAAGAAAAAATAGCCGACAGGAACAACTCCTGCAATAACAAAAATAACTATTGCCACAAGCAGCGAAATGATGTTTACTGTGATTCTGTTGGGTTGCATACTTCTCTTTTTCATGTTGCCCGGAAACAATCTCTCCGTTACTGAGCTTCTGCCGTCTGCGCAAACAGGCATCAACATGCCTACTGGTTTGGCCGCTCCTGAACTATTTATCTAAAAGGGGCTTTCGGCCGATTACTTTTATAACATATTTCATGTCCATTTGTAACCGAAAAAACAATACACGTCCGGGGTTGTATGTGCTATCGTGAGGAGACCTGATGTCTGTACGGGAAGAGGCGTGTTACGATTGAGGGGTTCCCTGGTCATACAAAACCATGAAATCCCTGAATTCCTTTTCCGGCAACGGACCGCTGAAGATATATCCCCGGACCTCATCGCATAAAACTGAACGGAGAAAA
>JAJZPZ010000185.1 GCA_021847795.1 Nitrospirota bacterium | reverse complement strand
CCGGGGGATGTTCTCCGGTGCGTTTATGTCAATTCCTTTTACACTTCCTTTCCCTTTTCCTTACACTTCCTACTCTTTTTCTTCATAATGAGAATTGCTGTATTACTGCTTAATTCCGGTCCCCGGGAAAACACGGACAGGTGCAGCGGATTGCCGATGTCTTTCCCGGAAGGAATAGCGCTTTTCAGGGAGATAAATTGATATAATAAATGATTATACGGGTTTTAAAGAAAAAGCAGGGGATTTCAGAGGGGGCATATATCCATGGCGAACGAAGATCTTTCGAAATTGAAGATAGACAAGTCTCCGGCTGCCGGCAGCCCGCATGGCCGCAGGAAGCCTGTATTCCGGGTTGCAGTTGCCCTGTTTGTCTTTGCGCTTATCGGTGTTCTTTTTCTTAAAGGGTTTTTCACGCCTGCTGTCGAGGTTGAGGTTGCCGGCATCTCCACGACTTATCCATCCCAGGCCTTTACCCTGTTGAATGCCAGCGGGTACGTCGTTGCGCAGCGCAAAGCTGCCGTTGCCTCCAAAGTTACCGGCAGGCTTGTCTCCTTGAGTGTTGAGGAAGGCAGCCGGGTCAAAGCGGGGCAGATCATTGCCCGCCTTGAGAGCGAGGATGTTACGGCAACGCGGAACCAGGCGGCAGCCAATCTGCATGTCGCGCGCACGAACCTCGAGCAGGCCAGGGCCGAGTTGAATGATGCCCGTATCAGTTTCGACAGGGAGAAGGCCCTGCTGGAGCAGGGATATACGACCAGGGCGGATTACGATACCGCAGATGCCCGGTACAAAAAAGCTGAAGCAGCAGCAGAGGGAGCAAAGGCCGCAATTAAAGCGAACTCGGCCGCGCTCCAGGGGGCCGATATTGCTCTCGAATATACCCTGATCCGCGCGCCTTTCGATGCGGTCGTCCTTACAAAAAATGCCGATATCGGCGATATCGTCACGCCGATCGGCGCTGCAGCGAATGCCAAAGCAGCGGTAGTGACCATCGCTGACATGGGGTCGCTCCTGGTGGAAGCCGATGTTTCAGAATCCAGCCTGGAAGTGGTTAAAAAGGGGCAGCCCTGCGAAATACAGCTGGATGCGCTGCCTGAGTCGCGCTTCCGCGGCGAGGTGCACATGGTTGTGCCTACTGCCGACCGGACCAAGGCCACGGTGATGACCAAGGTGCGTTTTATCGACAAGGCCCCCCGCATATTGCCTGAAATGAGCGCCAAGGTGGCCTTTCTTTCAAGGGCAGTGAGAAAGGACGAGGAGAAGCCGCTGATTACGGTGGACCCGGCTGCAGTGGTGACCCGCGGCGGCAGGGACTACGTCTTTCTCATCAAAGGCGACCATGTTGTGCAGACCCCGGTAACGCTGGGTCCGCAGATCGGCGAGTTGCGGGAGGTAAGGAGCGGGGTAAAGTCCGGGGACAGAGTGGCAACCAAACCTCTGGACAAGCTTAAAGACGGCTCGAAGATAAAGGTCAAAGAAAAATAGTACCTAAAGCAAGCACGAAACTCTAATATCTAAATCCTAAACAAATTCCAATGATCAAAATCCAAAACCTGTTTGGGTCATTTGAATTGGGAAATTCGAATTTGTTTAGGATTTAGGATTTTTAACAATATCTGCAAAAGAGGGCACATGGACAATACCGATTCTCCTATCGTCCGGATAAAAAATTTATATAAGTCCTACCGCAGGGGATCACAGGACATCCCCGTGCTGGAAGACATTACCCTTGATATCCGGGAAGGGGAATTCCTTGCGCTCATGGGGCCGTCGGGCTCGGGCAAAAGCACCCTGCTGAATCTCATCGCCGGCATTGACCGCGCAGACAGCGGCAGCATACGGATCGGCGGCATCGAAATCCCTTCCCTCTCAGAGACCGAGCTGGCCCAATGGCGCGCAAACAATGTGGGATTTATTTTCCAGTTTTACAACCTGATCCCGGTGCTTACGGCATTTGAGAATGTGGAGTTGCCCCTGACCCTTACCGGGCTTTCCAGGAGAGAGCGGCATGAACATGCAACTGTGGCGCTGAAGGTCGTCGGCCTGGCGGACCGGATGGACCATTACCCCGGGCAGTTGTCCGGGGGGCAGCAGCAGCGTGTGGCCATTGCCCGCGCTGTGGTGACCGACCCTACAATCCTGGTTGCCGATGAGCCGACAGGTGATCTTGACCGGGTCTCGGCGCGGGAGATCCTGGATCTGATCGGACGTCTCAATGCCGAATCAGGCAAGACCATCATCATGGTGACCCACGACCCGCGCGCTGCGGAAAGGGCGCACCTGATCAAACATCTGGATAAAGGTGTTCTGCATGAGAATAATCAAGCTCCTCTTTAAGAATGCCTTCCGCCACAAGCTCCGCACCTGGCTGACCATCCTCGGCATGACTATCGCCATACTCGCCTTCGGCCTCCTGAGGACATTGGTAAGCGCATGGTATGCAGGCGTTGAAGCGTCTTCCTCCACGCGCCTGGTGACGAGGAACGCCATATCCCTGGTGTTCCCGCTTCCCATATCGTACAAAGACAGGATCAGGCAGGTAGAGGGAGTGAAGCTGGTTTCTTACGGGAACTGGTTCGGCGGCATTTACATCGACGAGAAACATTTCTTCCCGAATTTCGCCGTGGAGCCCAAAAGCTACCTTGAGCTCTATCCTGAGTTCGTGCTGGAGCCCAAACAGGAAGACGCCTTCCTGAAGGACAGGAAGGGCGCTGTGGCAGGGCGCAAGCTTGCGGAGAGATACGGCTGGAAAATAGGGGACACCATTACTTTGAAAGGAGTGATCTTCCCCGGCAACTGGGACTTCGTGCTGCGCGCGATCTATACGGGAAAGGACAAGAGCACCGATGAGTCCCAGTTTTTCTTCCACTGGAATTATCTCAACGAGACTCTCAGAAAGACCATCCCCCGCCGCGCCGACCAGGTAGGGTTCTTTATGATCGGGATAAAGCACCCGGGCCTTGCCGCAGAGGTCTCGGTTGCCATAGACAAACTTTTCAAGAACTCCCTTGCAGAAACCCTGACAGAAACCGAAAAGGCCTTCCAGCTGAGTTTCATCTCGATGACGGAGGCCATAGTCGTTGCCATTCAACTGGTCTCATTCGTGGTCATCATCATCATTATGGCGGTGGTGGCAAACACCATGGCAATGACCACGCGCGAACGGTTGGGCGAGTATGCTATCCTCAAGGCGCTGGGATTCGGGGGCTGGTATATTGCCGGACTGATCTTCGGCGAGTCCCTTGTCATCACCTTGATCGGGGGCGCCATCGGGATTGCCGCAACCTTCCCGGCGGCAAAGGTTTTCAGCACGGCCCTGAGCGCGTTCTTCCCGGTATTCAATGTAGCGCCTGAAACCATTATTATGGATATCGCAGCAGCGCTGATTGTGGGCGTCGCCGCTGCGGTTGTGCCTACTTCGAGGGCCATCAGCATCCGCATAGCGGACGGGCTGAGGAGGATAGGCTGAATGGCAATCCCCTATTACTACAGCCTTCGCAATCTCTGGACACGCAGGTTTACGACCATCCTCACCGCTTCGGGCATGGCGCTTGTCGTGTTTGTCTTTGCATCTATTCTCATGCTTGCCGAGGGACTTCAGAAGACCCTGGTGGAAACGGGCTCGTATGATAACGTAGTAATTATCCGCAAGGCATCGAAATCCGAAGTGCAGAGCGGCATTGAGCGCGACCAGGCAGCAGTGATCGAAGTGCAGCCCGAAGTGGCGACCGGGGCAGACGGGCAGAGCCTGCTGGCAAAGGAGCTGGTTGTGCTCATCAGCCTGCCCAAGAGGGGAACCGGCAAGCCTTCCAATGTAGTTATCCGTGGGACTTCCGGGGCCTCCCTGAAACTCCGCCCGCAGGTTAAAATCATGGACGGGCGCATGCCGAGGCCGGGGTCGTCGGAGATCATGGCAGGGCAGAGCATTGCCATGAGATTCAAGGGGGGCGGCATCGGGGAAACTCTCCGCTTCGGGATGCGGAACTGGACCGTGGTGGGCATATTCGATGCAGGCAATACAGGCTTCAGTTCCGAGATATGGGGGGATGTCGACCAGCTTATGCAGGCGTTCCGGAGGCCGGTTTATTCTTCGGTCACCTTCACCCTGCGCGATCCTTCCGAATTCGGGGAGTTTAAGGCACGGATAGAAAGCGACCCCCGCCTTACGGTTGAGGCCAAGAGGGAGAGCGAGTATTATAAGGAGCAATCGGAGATGATGTCCAAATTCCTCCGCATCCTGGGGACCTCGCTGACCGTGATATTCTCTCTCGGCGCAATCATCGGGGCCATGATAACCATGTATGCCGCAGTGGCAAACCGTACCAGCGAGATCGGGACCCTGCGTTCCCTCGGCTTCCGGAGGAGAAGTATTCTCGGCGCGTTCATCCTTGAGTCGTTTTTCCTCGGCCTTATCGGCGGCATGGCCGGCCTGTTTTTCGCTTCATTCATGCAGCTTATTACCATATCGACTATGAACTTCCAGACCTTTTCGGAGCTTGCCTTTTCCTTTAAGCTCACCTTTTCGATTGCATACAGGGCATTGCTCTTTTCCCTGTTCATGGGTTTTGTAGGCGGCGTGCTGCCCGCTTTCAGGGCCGCGCGCATGAATATTGTCGATGCGCTGCGGGCAAGCTGAGACTCTTATCCGTGATCATGGAAGGCAGGTGTGCCGAAAAGCCTTTCATCATGCGATAAGACCATTTTGGATGGCCTGCTTTTCTGTCTCAGGCAGAGGTGGTGCTGTAATTGCCTTTATATGGCGTGAGGGTTCGGCACAAGGAATCGCACTGAAAGACTTTTCGGCACACCTTCCTTCCACTGTTCATATGCCTGACTGCTGTTATGGATGTCCTGTTCCCTGTCCATTCTTTTTGTGCTAAGATTGTGTGATAATGCAGACAACCCGGGGGAGAGGAATTCATTATGAAGATCGAAGACCTGAGGAAAATAGGCAAAGAACTCTTTTTTGAAATAGGTGAAACAAGGCTGCGGCCTGAGTCTTCACAGGCGATCGGCAAGGGGGCGGGCGGGGACAAGACCTTTCCCATAGACAAGAAAGCCGAGGATATCATCATAGACGCCCTGGATTCTCTCGGCGAGCCGTTGAGCATCATCTCCGAAGAGCTTGGCGCCCGGGAGTTGAAGGGGGGCGGCAAAAGGGTCCTTATCGATCCTGTTGACGGGAGCAAGAATGCCGTCACCGGCGTGCCTTTTTATTGCTCTTCCATTGCCGTTGCAGACGGGGACAGGATAGGAAGCGTTTCCCTTTCCTATGTCCTCAACCTCCTGACAGGCGATGAGTTCTGGGCTGAAAAAGGAAAGGGCGCCTTCTTCAACGGGGAAAAGATATATGCCCAGAAAGACGATCTCTTAAGGCTTATCGC
Organism: Nitrospirota bacterium; assembly: GCA_021847795.1. Taxonomy (GTDB): domain Bacteria; phylum Nitrospirota; class Thermodesulfovibrionia; order Thermodesulfovibrionales; family Dissulfurispiraceae; genus JAMCVZ01. The sequence goes on along the minus strand of JAJZPZ010000185.1, from coordinate 771 downwards.
CTACGAAGCGCAGAGCCCGAAAAACGATATCCCCAGGATCATGAAACTGCTGGGCGAGGCCCGTAGAACGAGGTGCCTGGGCGCCACTGCCTTGGACCTGGCATATCTTGCTTACGGCGCTGTGAGCGTGTTCGTGTCTCCTGCGCCTTCCCGGAGCTTCGACTTCGCCGGGGGCCGGCTTTTGGTAATAGAGGCGGGGGGTGTATTTACGGACACGGACGGGAACTCCATTGAAGACCTTGAGGCCGGGCTCCGTCTCCGTGTCCCCATCATGGCTTCAGGCAACCGGCTGTTGCACGAGAGGGCTTTGAAGCTGCTGCATGAGTAATACGATATCTTCTCTCTTCAGATCCGCTGCGGAGGCACACAAAGACCACATTTTGTTCCATTACTTCAGGGACTCCTGGAAGATCATGACCTATGCCGGTTTTTTTGCCCTTGCGGAGCATATGGCCTCGCATCTCAGGCAAAGCGGTCTGGTCAAAGGCGACAGGGCCGCCATCATCTCCGAGAACAGGCCGGAGTGGTGCGCTTCGTACCTGGCTGTCGTGATGTGCGGCGGTATCGCCGTGCCCATAGATATGCAGTTGGGTGTTGAGGAAATAAAAAACCTGCTCCAGGATTCCGGGGCAAGACTCGTGTTCTGCAGTTCCAGGACAGAGCCGAACGTATCAGGGGCCATTGCCGGAAGCGCTATAAAGACTATGAACTTCGACGGAAATGACATACCCCGGCAAAGAACTGCATGCTTTCCACCTTTCCTACCGCCGG
>JAJZPZ010000184.1 GCA_021847795.1 Nitrospirota bacterium | reverse complement strand
TATCATCCCGAAATATTAACCGGCTCGGGGTGGTCAAAATTCGGTTATCGCAAGTGGTCAAATTTCGGTTGCTTTTTCCATATGTGGGATAGAAGATTGAGGGGAAGAGCTGACTACTTCGAGGGAGTGCTGTTTTTCCAGAGGCGGGGATCGAAGGTAAAGCTTTCTGCCGGATGGATCACGAGCCTTTTGAACTCGGGGTGGGCGGGGTTAAGGATGAGGTTGAACTCTGCGGGGATGACCACTGAAGGGACCTTGAAGATTGCCGAGGCTCTAGACCTCACCCAGGCGTCTCCGATCTCCATGGTCTCCTGCACTGGATCAGGGGCTCTCCAGTGCCGGGGAAGGGAAGAGAGGGGGAAGGCCACAACGAGGTCCTTGGGGATATCGAAGGGAATCACCAGAAACTCTTCGGTTTTGTCCGCCTCGGAAAGCCATATAAACAACTCGAGGGCAGCGAGGGACAGATTCTCGGAGGCATAGACAACAGCCGTCCCGATCGAATTCCACCTGCCTCCCACAGCCTTCGCTCCCTCCCCTGAGAACGCCTCGGCAGCAAACCGCTTGTTAACGAGCCGCCAGCCGCGCATCATAAGGCCACCCCGTATTTGATCCTCCCCAGGATGAGTTCAACCTTTTTCGCCCCTGCATCCGTTGCGATCACTTCCATAGGGGACCTTCCATTCAGGGAGAAATGGGGAGCCATGAGCCACTTCCGCGCGCTTTCCTCGCTACCGAGCACTGCCACGGCGAGGGAGAAGATGCGCGCATGCCGGTACAGGCGGTCCGAGGCATTCACCGGCAGCCTTTTGACCGACTGTTTCTGGCGGTGGAAAGACCTCTCGCTCATGCCGAGGACCTGGGCGAACTCCTTGTCGGTGAGCTTGAGCAACTGCTTGAAGTAGTTCGCTGCCTCTACCGGGAGCCCTTTAAGGATGACCTCATCCAGGCCTGCCTTGTGCTCGCCGATCTTCTTTTTCCCTCCGAGTGCTGTTTCAATGCTGTACATCAGAGCACCTCCTGTCGGTAACTGACATTTGTCAGTAGTATAACAGACAGTTGTCATGATAGCAACACCTCCTTATTGGTTTTGAAAAGTAGTTATCCGGATATCCCGTAGATAGCCCTGGATACATTACGAATGATTTTGAGCAGTCGCTTCGGCAATTACCGCACGGGCATTGCACACCCAAGCCGGCTCACCGTGTTCGGCAGCCCTTACGTCGGTAGGGCCGCTCAGGCTGAACCCGGACGATTCAATTGCCTGAATGAGCACGGGCACCGCTGATGATTCTGACAGGAGTTTTGCTCTCAGATTCTCGATTTCATCAGCCGCATTCCGGCAGACTGCGTCAGTCTGCATCGTGATATTACGCAGCATATCAACAATATCCATATATCCTCCTCGTGTTTATTCTTTGCTGTTCATTCATGAGCCTTCCTCTGAAGGCTTTTTTAAGCTCTTGCAACGTTTACGATATACTCCAGCTGCGACTGTACAGCTGCAGGAAGACCCTTTATCGCTTTTAAAACCGCCCCGGGCTGTGTCTTTGAGAGCAGCTGCAGGACCTCGCAGATCTGTCTCCCCGTAAGTTTGTTGACCAAGCCTTTAGGAAGAGCTACTCCTTTTGTAAATGCCTCACATGCGATAGCAAAAGCCTCCTCTTTGGTAATAAAAAGCCCTCTTTCAGCTGCAACCGTCCTGCCTTTGTTATTGGTGTTTGTGTATTTCATGGTGAAACCCTCCTGTAAATGGATTCTTGATACAAAAAAGCCCTTTTCTCCTCAAGCCAAGGGCTCGATTAAAGAAAGGGCTGAACTTTGTTTCTAAAAGGATGAATTTGAGATGAGAACTACAGATTGAAGTGCTGGGCTAATGTCTATGCGGCCCAGCTGAAGTCCTTGAGGTTGATCCTTAAAGACTCTGCCGACTTTGCCCTGCTGAGTGCCACGATGGCCGGCATAGTCGGGTTGGACATCCTTAAAAAGAAGTACTTCACCATAACGGCGCCGTTGATTTTGCTGTTCGATACCATGATAGACCTCCTGAAATAGCAAAGAGCCGCCACTCAAAACATATGAGTGTGCGGCTCTTTGAAAAGTGATTGTGAGGGCGCCAAAGGCACCCTTTTATAAAAGGAATTGCTGCTGTTGCGAGAAATTCTGTGGGGCTTTTTACAAAAGAAAAGTGGGGAGGGACAGGCGCTACCGTTTACACAAGGGAATATTTGCCGGATTTGTATCCGCCTTCCCTTTTGACAATGCCTGCCTCGATAAGCGGTTTCAGTACGAAGTGAGCGCCCGGTTTGGTGACCTTCAGGGCTTCCTGGATATCTCGTATCGAAAGGGCATTTTCTTTCAAGAGCTTCACAAGGACCTCCTGCTTAGGAGTGAGAACAATCCTATCTTCCCCCTCCTTCCCCGATCTTATGGCAACGATCCTCTGCCATACCCTTTCCAGTGTCTCCTCGACTGACTCGCAGACATACTCTATCCACCCGGTAAGGTCCGCCTGTTGAGACTGCACCCTATAGAGGGCGCGGTAATAGAATTGTTTGTTCTCGTTGTAGACCTCATCGACGGCGAATATGTGATGCGTGTCGAACTTCCTCCTGTAGAGTTCCCACGTCCCGATCAGCCTGCCGACCCTTCCATTGCCATCTCCGAATGGATGGATGGTCTCCAACTGGTAGTGTACGATGGCGGACGATATGACAGCCGGCAGACCCTGCCCTGGTCCATTCACCCAGGCTATCAGGTCCTCCATGAGCATAGTCACCTCCTGATGGTGCGGCGGATTGTACTCGCCCACGGTTACTTCGTAATCGCGGTACTGCCCGACCGGCCCCCTGTCGAGAACGTTGTTGCCGACCAGCTTATGGAGCTTGAGGATATCCTTCTCAGTGAGCGACTTTTTCTCTGAATTGCCGGATATGAACCTGAGAGCTGCGAGGTAATTCAGCACCTCCTGTTTATCCCTATCTTTCACCTCCGGCAGTTCCCCGCCTTCGGCCAGTATCCGGACCTCCTTGAGGGTTAACGGGTTCCCTTCAATTGCGGTAGACGAACGTGCCGTTCTCGAAATGGCATCCCTCGAAAGAGAGGGAATCCACGAAACGGAAACGGTAGCCGCTTCAATCTTTGTTTTCAGCGTTGCAATGCTCTCAATGAGCCGCATCGTGTGCGCCGTTATGTGATACTGCGGGGTGAACGCCATGTCCCCTCCTTTTGGACGGTTATTTGAGTATACTAAATGGTAAAGCAATAGTAAAGTAATTCGTAAAGTGGAAAGGCACTCCGGAGATATCCTTATGCGTAATGGGGCATTCTCTCAGGCCAGGGTATTGGCTTGTGGGGTTCGATAAATACCCGCACAACCCCATCAGACAGGACTGAGCTCAGGGGATAGCGGCCATAGTTCATATCAGCGGCTATTTTGTCCGCCAGGTTAAGTTTGTCCTGGAAGCGGTTCCCGTTCCTTCTAAACTTGCCGAGGGTCTGAATGGGGGTGCCGGTATCGAACCACCAGCCGCCTTCTTCCGGACCTCCGTATCTTCTATCGATTTCGTATAGATTGATGTGGTGGTGATGCGGCCATAAGCCTCTTTTCTGTAACTTGCGTTTTATTCTTGAATTCATATTGAGCCTCCTTTTGTTAGTTATTTCTTAAAAGGTTAATAAAAAGCCGATAGCGAGGTGTATTTTCAACACTCTTTGCTACCGGCTTTCCTTTGCACTCCTTAAGCAGGTACCGGTTACATATGATGCTGCTGTCAATGAGGGAGTTGTGGACGTGCCGGATCCGGGATACGAATAAGTGGTACGGACGAAGGGGTTCTTGAAAAAAGGGGATGCCTATAAGGACATCCCCTTTTGTGTTTAACCTACGATATAGAACGACTTTTCTTTTTTTACTTCAAATGCCGCAACCAGATGCTGAATACCGGGTCCACCACCTGGTAAACACCATCAGTCTCTTCCACATAATCGAGTTCCAGAAGCCTCTTCATAGCCGCTTGGATGCCTCCTATGGAGCCGAGACTGAAGTGGCTCATATACTCCGAGGCGAACGGCTGATCAGTCGCCTGCAGTGCCAGCGCGGAAAGGAGGATGATCTGTTTTGGGGTCAATACATTAAGCATGGACTCGTAAACGATCCGCTCCTCGCCAATGGCACTTGAGAACCCATTGCTGTAATCCTCATCGGTCACTTCGCTTCCACACACCTCGAAAATCGAATACGGGATTCTCTGGATATAGTAGGGGTAGCATCTCACTTTCTTCGCTATCCGTTCCGCGATCTCCCGGGGGCACGATTTCCCCGCCTCCTTGAAACGGCTGACAATAAAATCAGCCGCATCGCTTTCGGGCAGTGGTTTCAGCTCGAAGTTTATAGCGCTGTGATAAAAAGCGCGCTTCTCCTCATTGAATATATCCTTGAGCAGACGCCTTCTGCTTCCCACGAAGAAATATGACGCATTTGTATGGGTCTGGATATGGTTTCGCATAATCCCTTCTATGGTGCGGGAATCCTTGAGATCGACGATTTCCTGGAACTCGTCGATCGTGATATTGAAGGTGTGGTCTACATCCTTTATGAATTTGCCGATTCCGGAGAGGGTTTCATCGAGTATCTTCTCCCCTTGCCTCTTTGCTGTTGGTTCCACCGAAACCGAAATGCCGAACTCGGGTTCCGGCCTGAGCACTATCCGCCACATGGAGAGGAACTTCGAGGCTTTCTTGAGTAAGGATTCATCCTCCCTGCAAAAAGAATAGAGCTTGGCAGCCATGCGACCGGCAACATCTTCGATGGAGGAGACCCCGAAAAAGTCGATATATACGGTTATCCCATCGGACTGGCCGAGCCCTGCCTGCACTCTCTTGATAAGAGATGTCTTACCGTACCTCCTGGGCGAGAAAACCACCACATTGGTATTGTTCCTGCCATGAGATGAAAGAACTGCGAGTTCCTCAACTCTATCGCAGAAAGGAGCATTCAACGGCAGCTCCCGAAACTGAAAAGGATTAATCAAATCAATCACCTCCATTCGTTATTGAAGTGCAATAATTGTAACACAATAATTGATAAATTATAAGGGAAACTTGAAAGCCGACCCAAGCAGCCGCTTTGTTTATGGACGGTCCCAATGGGCCGTGAAGGTATTGCCAGTTGATGGCCGGTGTGCATTACAATAAGGGGAGATGCGCGGTCCCGAAGAGGACCTCGGGGGAGACGCCTGCAGCCGCCAGAGGCTCCACAACCTCTTTTCCGTCCTGAAGCGGAAAGATGATATCGGAAAGCCTTTCGACATATGCGGCCCTCTCATTTATCTCGACCGCTTTGAAGCGCTGAAACATGGTGCACCTCCTTATGATTTATTGAGGGCTGCTTCCAACTTTTTGAACTCCGTGGAATCCCTTCCTAGAGTCATTATTCCATCAGCCAGAAGCTCCTCGATATCTTTATACCAGTACAGCAGGAACCTTTTACTCGACCTTATCTCAGTCACTTCCTCCTGTGTGGCTTTCCTTCTGTGGATAATTCTCTTGAGCCCCCTGCTCTTCAAGGATCTGACCGGCCATTCACCGAAGACCGCAGCGAACTTAAAGGGTCTGGTGCTCTTTTGAAGCTTGTAGTAATAGATCAACTCTCCAGGCATTTCACGCCTCCAGGCCGCTGTTTATGTTACTGAATGGCTCCCTCCTTCTTCCCTATTGGACACCTCCTATTTCCTTTACATATATGCTTTTGACTGTTGATAAGAAGATACCCCACTACGGAGACATTCAACCGCCGCTGTTCTCCCTTATACGGGAATTCGCACTGCAGCTCCAGCTGCTGCATGCCTACCCTTATGAATTCCAGCTCCTCACGCATCCGTACTTTGCATACTTCCCTTTACTTTCAATCTGGTGCATTCCTCACAGTTGCACGGCCTCAAGGCTGAGAACTGGGGAATGCACTGTGAAATGTTGTCCTCGTAGGCGGTAATTTAATCTGCCCTAAAGAGAGTAATTTTGGGACTGGGAATATTGAGTTAAGGCGCAACGATCCGGCAACTCACCATATCGAAGGCGAGCAGGGATCAGTATTGCTGCTATAGAGTTGTCGGCATCTATTTGGGCTTCTGTTTTCTGGCTAATCGATAAGACCTCCCCTCA
>JAJZPZ010000183.1 GCA_021847795.1 Nitrospirota bacterium | reverse complement strand
GACAGGGCCGCAACATTCACCGAATGCGTATAGGTGTAATAGTCATATCCGCGGAGGGAAAGGAGATCGTATATCGCGTCATTGTTTTCCAGTATGCAGTCGATCATCCCTGCAACCAGGGGCTTTATCTCCTTGATCCTCTCCCCGCTCCTGGGATCATCGAGAAGATCTTTAATTACAATTTTTGAATTTTCCTTTATTGCGCTTGATTTTGTTTTCAACCTGTTTTCCCTTAGTGCGCCGGGGTTCTGCATCAGGGAATCGATGTACGCAAAGTAGAGGGGCAGGTCCGATTTTTTTACCATCACATCCCCCAGTGTTGTAAACACCCTGTCATCTATCTCGGCAGGTGATTTTTCCGTTGCAACGATAAGGGGAATGAAGCTGAATTTGTTCAGCGCAAAAAGGCTGAAATTTATCCTTGTCCCGGGGACAAGGAGATTACTGTCCACCTGGTGGTGGTTTTCCTTGTAGAAGGAATACTCCTTGAATACCGTGGCATGGTCAACATTATGGGAAGCCCTGAGAGAACTGTTCTGCAATTGATAGGTCTCGAAGGGGCCGGAATCCTTCATGTAGATATAGACTTCATGAATGCCTTTTTCCAGGAGGATGTTTTTTGAGATGTTGGAGAAGATCATATCTTTTCTGAACATGGGCTTCATCACGCCTTTATCGCTGATAAAGATGTCGCAGGGCAGACGGGCGCCGACAATGAGCCTCTCAGCGGGGATGGGGACCTCGGGCTCTTCTATTTCTCTGAATTTTGTAGCCATTTAACTCCAGCGGGAAGAAACTTTCCTCTAAACTGAACCACTGCCGCATTTCCTGTAAAATTGCGTCCCAGGCCCTTACGCCTTATTATATATGTAAAAAGACCTGGCTGTATAGTGAAGGGCAGAAGCATCGAATAGAACAATCCCTGAGAAGACGACGAGATTACCGCGGTCGCAGCGATTTCGCAACGATAGTTTAACGGCCGGAACCGCATCAAGTGGAGGTTGCCATGTTCCATAAAGGCCTGCTGGTTAAAGTAAGGGTAATGAGGGGGGCACGGTCTTCTATCCCTCCTGGATGAAAAGTTTTAATGCCAGGGGCTATGGGGGGAAGGCTCTTTGCCGCGTGCTTCGACCAGCGGCCTCGACAGGTAAAATACTGCTTATTTCATATTTGGGGGCGATCGTATGCACGGGTCCCGGCATGTCTCCTCTTTGTGACGGTATCCGTTTTGTAGTATAGTGTGAACAGCCGGCATTTTCCGAGCACAGGAGCGATTTATATGGACAAAGAGACAGCAGAAACGATACAGCAGGTGCACAGGCTTTTTAAAGAGAGGCACCTGACCCTTTCCGTGGCGGAATCCTGCACAGGGGGACTTGTAAGCCACTACCTGACGAGCCTTCCCGGGGCAAGCGAATTCTTCGAGGCAGGGCTTGTCACCTATTCGTATGAGGCAAAAAGAAGGATCCTCGATATTCCGGCGGGTGAACTCGAAAAATATGGGGCAATAAGCGAGGAGACCGCGCGGAAAATGGCTGAACAGGCCAGAACGCTGACAGGGACCGATTACGGGCTCGCTACCACCGGCAATCTCGGCCCCGGGGTATTGGAAGGCAGGGAAAGGGGGCTGGTATATATTGCCGCCGGTACGGATGAATCCGTGATTGCAAGAAGGCTGGTCCTTTCGGAAGAGAGGGGGCCTAATAAAAAGAGGGCTGCCCTCGAAGCATTGAAACTGCTTATTGAGCTTGCCGGCGACTTTAACACAATATAAGCCGCCCCCAAGAAACCTCTTGACACTCTCCTCCACGGAAAAGATATACTATCGCCACTGTTGAAAAGGCCGTTTGCCATGAAATCAAAGATAATACTTTTTTGCATTTTTTTTCTGGTTCTACCCCTGAACTATTCCTGCGTTGCCCTGACCGTCAAGGGCGATCCTGCATATATAGAAGGCAATGCGCCCGCAGATATCGGGATCAGCCTGTTCAACGGCCGCGCCACAAAGAACATCAGGTCCTCAAACGGCAGATTCAGGACGGCACACACCGCAACCGCAGGACTCTACGAAGTGGTCTTCTTTACCAAAGACAAATATCTCCCCAAAGCTGTAGTGCTGAAAGCCGGAGAGGACGCGGGCACAATAAGGCTCAGCTCCCTTCAGAAGCTGAAAGACGGCAAAAAGGGCGTTGTAACCGGCGTTGTTTACAAACCTGAGTCAGGAGGGAAACTGGAGTCCCGTGAAGGAATTCTGGGGTTCTTTGAAGGGGGAATAATCAAATTAACGGGCGCCGGCGTCTCATATTCGACCTCAGCAGGCAGAAGCGGGGTGTTTACGATTGAGGTCCCGGAGGGAGAGTATGATATCGCCCTTGGGAGCAAGAGAATCGGCAAGGTGTCTGTCGCGCAGGGAAAAACCACGATAAAGAGCATTGGAAAAGGCAAGGTTTTGATTGACTAGAAAGCTTTCGGCAGTCTGCCCTTTTGTTGTAATTCTTTCTTTGCTTCTGTCCTCTTATGCGCTTGCCGGTGAGAACAGCATCCGGTTGCTGCAAAAGGCTTACAACAACGGCGAGATGGATTACCGGACAGCACTGAATAACAAGGTCGCCGCACTCCTGAATAAGAACTCCCTTCCCGCGGAATACCGGTCCGACACCCCTATCAAATCAGGGACCCAAGTGCTTGCCGAAGCAAAAGCTAATCCCTATCTCCTCTACGGCGCGAATCAGGTTATTTTAGCCAGGCCGGTAATCGCTGCAGAAGCAACTCACCTGACCGCAAACGGGCATTTTAACATCCATTATACGACTAACGGCGCTGATGCGGTCGATGCTGCCGATAGCGCCGGGAGAGGGTGGCCTGATTATATCGAGAATTTCAGCGCTTACCTGGAGACCGCCTGGAACACTGAAACCAGCGGAGGCCTTATGGGGTACAGGGACCCGCCGTTTCCGATAGATGTATACGTGAAGCAGCTCGGCAATCTGTACGGATACGCCAACTATGATACAAGCCCGGCCGACGCATATATTGTCTTAAGGAGCAACTATACCGGATTCCCGGGCAACTATGACCCCGCCGGACAGGTTGCCGGCGACATGAAGGTGACGGCTGCCCATGAATTTTTTCACATAGTGCAACTCCAGTACATAGACGTAATGGACGTAAATAATTCCGCTGATGACTGGTGGGCCGAAGCTACGGCGACCTGGATGGAGGACGAGGTGTTCCCTGAGGTGAAGGACTACATAAACTACCTGGGCGAATGGTTTTCCTATCCTAACTACTCGCTTGATTCGACATCAGGCACATATGAATACGGCACTGCTCTTTGGGGGAAATACCTGTCGAGCCGATATGGGAGGGGCATTATAAGGACTATATGGGACGACATCAGGGTCGGCGCGGGTGGGATAGATGCCCTTAAGGCGATTACGAACGAACTTGTTGCAAGGGGAACCCTGCAATCAGCCTATATTTCCTTTGAGACGGCAAACGACGAGAGAGATATCGCTGTTTATCCCGATATCAGCAAATATCCCTCTGTCAGGCAGACGGCAAACTATTCCAGCTATCCCATATCCTCAATAAGCGGCACCCTCGATCACCTTGCGACCCGGTTCTACACGTTCCTGCCGGATTCAGCCGCTTCCACAATTACGCTTACATTTTCCAATATGAATTCAGGGAACCTTGCGGTAAGGCTCATAATGAGCAGAACCGGGGGCGGGTTTGAAACAGAGGACGTGTCTCTGAACACAAACCAGACCACCAACTACAACGCGTCAACTTACTCTCAGATTGTGGTTGCCGTCATGAACATATCGTCCTCGAGCGACAGCGAAGCGTTTTCCATAAGCGCAGCATCATCGTCGTCCTCAAGGGCTTTATTGGCCGCTCAAAATCAATTTGCCGGGGCCAAGGTTACGATTAATAATACCCCTCCTGCACAGGGCAGCTCCGGCGGCGGTGGCGGCGGCGGGTGTTTTATTGCCACTGCGGCATACGGAAGCTATCTTGCCCCGGAGGTAATGGCGCTCAGGAAATTCAGGGATGAATACCTGTTGACCAACCCGGCCGGCCGGCTGTTGGTAGGTTTTTATTATAAGACCTCCCCCCCGATCGCGGATTACATAAGAAGACACGAGCCCCTGAGGGTTGCCACAAGAATTGTCCTGACCCCTGTCGTCTATACCGTCAAATATCCTTTTGCGTCGGGGTTTGCAGCGCTGGTCATTGCTTTCCCGCTTATCAGGAAGAGGCGCAGCAGGAACAATCCGGAAAATAAACAACCGTAACGTTGCATAACCGGAAGGGGAGGAATGCCCCAAAACCTTTACAATGCGATAAGAAACCGTATTCATCGGGAATTGCACAGGTTCACGTGAAGTGCCTTCCGGCTTATGATTTCGGTGGGGTGGTATGAAAATCTTCAAAGGTATCGCCGTAAAGCTTTTGGTTCATTCCTCCCCTTCCGCTTTGAGGAGCTTTATGCAACTGTAAGGTAAACAATCGTAACTTTCCTGTGCTGGTCTCTGCCCTGCGCCGGGATATCTGTGGTATTCTAATACTATCACGCTCATATCCGGGCAACCCGAAAGGAGATCTCTTATGCCGGAAGCAGTTCCCTTAGAGGTAAAACAGGAAATCGAAAAGCTCACAGGGGACCTCAATTACCATTCCTATCGTTATTATGTGCTGGACTCGCCTGAAATACCGGATGAGGAGTACGACAGGCTGTACCATCGCCTGAAAGCGCTCGAAGAGCGCTACGGGTATGCGCTGCCCGAATCTCCGACGCAGAGGGTCGGGGCCCCCCCTCTCGAAAAATTCGAGAAAGTTGTTCATGCCGAACCTATGCTGTCCCTGGGCAATGCCTTTTCCTATGAAGAGGTCCGTGAATTCGACAGGAGAGTACGGAAATTGCTGAACACGGCTGAAGAGATCGAATACACGGTTGAGCCGAAGTACGACGGGCTTGCGATCGAGCTGACCTACCGCGGCGGACTGCTCTCCAAGGCATCCACACGGGGAGATGGGTATACCGGAGAGGATGTCACCAGGAACATCAGGACTATCAGGGCCGTGCCCCTGAAAATTGCAGGGGAGGCCGCTGTCCCGGAGGTAATCGATATCCGCGGCGAGGTTTACATGAATCTCGATGAATTCACCGAACTGAACCGGCAGAGGGCCATGAGGGGTGAAATGCCTTTTGCCAATCCGAGGAACGCTGCTGCGGGGTCGGTGCGGCAGCTCGATCCTATGATCACGGCAGGGAGAAAACTTTTCCTGGTATGCTATGGGACCGGCATAGTCAAAGGGGTGTCCTTCAGTGAACAGACCGGGTTCATCAACTGGCTGAAGGGTGCGCGGTTCCCTGTGCCGGTGACAATGAAAGTGGTAAGGGGAATCGCCCGGGTGATCGGGGCAATCGAAGAGATCGGGAATGAGCGCAGTGACTACCCTTTTGAGACGGACGGGGCTGTTGTCAAAGTGAACGATCTCGGCCTGCAGCAAAAGCTGGGGACAAAGACCCGTGAGCCGCGCTGGGCCATAGCGTATAAATTCCAGGCCCATCAGGGGACTACTAAAATAAAGGAGATCGCCGGGAGCGTCGGCAGGACAGGCGTGATCACCCCTATCGCCTTCCTCGAACCGGTCAGTATCGGCGGGGTCACGGTTGCCCGTTCAACCCTGCACAACTGGGATGAGATAGAGAGAAAGGACATAAAAGTCGGAGATACCGTGGTTGTTGAAAGGGCAGGGGACGTGATTCCCCATGTGGTGTCGGTTCTCAGGGAGAGGAGGACCGGGCATGAGCATCATCCCCATCCCCCGGAAAAGTGCCCTGCCTGCGGCTCCCGGGTGGTCAGGGAAGAGGGGGAAGTCGCCTTCAGATGTGTTGCCCTGGACTGTCCTGCACAGATACAGGAGAAGCTTATTCACTTCGCTTCAAGGGGGGGGATGGACATCGAGGGGCTCGGAGAAAAGAACGTGGAGCTTCTCTATTCAAGCGGGCTCATACAGCACTTTGAGGATATCTATACCTTGAAAAAAGAGGACCTGCTCACACTGCCCCGCTTTGCCGAGAAATCAGCCTGCAACCTTATTTCCGCCGTTGAAAAGAGCGCGCACACCACACTCGCGAGGTTCCTCTATGCCCTCGGCATCCTGCATGTCGGGGAATATGCGGCACG
>JAJZPZ010000182.1 GCA_021847795.1 Nitrospirota bacterium | reverse complement strand
GATCTATGAATCGACCTTCTTCACATGCAGGAAGAAGAAATCGTATGCATCGTAATTCTGCTTCAGGAAATCTATCTCATCTTCCACGCTGCCCTCAAGCGCAGGCGCATACATGCCTACCAGCTTTGCAAGCCCCCGGTACATGGGATAAGTCGCAATGGCAAGGGATTTTAACCCAAAGGCCTCTTCAAAAGTCGGGATATCGGGCATGCCCGAAAATCCGCGTGTCAGAATGAAGTTCGCCTTCTCCTCGTTCTTCAAGATCTCATGAACCATGCCGATCAGCTTGTCCGTGACCTTCGCCACTTTATCCGCGCTTTCCGCAAGCGGAACCGGCGCCAGGGGGGCTTTCCCCTCTTGCTGGGGATCGGTATCAGGGATTGCCGCTGCATCGGGCTCGAGCACATCGGGGAACCTGAGCAGCACCGCAAACCTATGTTCCATTCCCGGGGCAAAAGTTATCTCAACCCCATCAATTTTGCTTATACCCTTCTGCAATCTTTCAGTAAGCTTCCTGCTCTGATCAGTCGGTATCCTGCCGGCTCTCCTGTCCGTAACAACGCCGTCCTTTATGGTTGCATAGTTGCACCTGATCGCAACATCGGTTTTCCTGACTTCAAGCCCAAGCCCAAGCGCCTCAAGTATCCCCCTTCCGATCGGGTTTTCAAGTGGGCTGTATCCAAATAGACCGAGATGCCCGGGACCGCTGCCCGGCGTGATTCCGGGAGCAACAGGGATGTGAAGTCCGCATGCAGACTCTATTGCAAGCGCATCGAGGTTCGGCGTGGCTGCAGCTTCAAGTTCTGTTTTGCCGTTGACCGGAAGACCGCCGACGCCGTCGAGTACCACCAACACGATCTTTGTGTCGTTTTTCCGGATCAGGGGTTTGATAATCTTTTGCATTACAGGCTCCTTGAAATTATGGGAATCTTTTATGATAATGCAAAAATCCGCCTTTTGGCAAATAAAGCAGCGAGAGAAATGGGATAGAATGTAAGGAAAGGGGCGGCGAAGCGAAATTCCAATCGCCTTTCATGCACTTTGCTCTCCCGATATCAGCCGGCATCGGGAAAACTTGACGATTGAGTGATATTTCCTGTATTGTATTTATTCAGTTTATCTTTAGTACGTGTGCATGTGGGCCGTTAGCTCAGTTGGTAGAGCAGCTGACTCTTAATCAGCGGGTCGCAGGTTCGAATCCTGCACGGCTCATCTTTCTTTTTCAATGCCGAATTAACATTCGATTTAGATCCTGTTGCACTCTGTTCACCTTATGAAGCCCCCTTACTAAAGAATGGGTCGTAAAGGCAGAGGGTGATTTTAATACGGTGTTGCTATCGATTATCGCTATCCCGGCGAAATCGCTGACAAGGAGCTTGCAGCCAGAGCGGCAAAACTGTGCCGCGAGGTGAGAGCGAGATTCAGAGAGACACTCCGATTGAAGGGAAAACCTTAAAGCTTACAAGTGTCGAAGCAGGCCACATGCTCACCTTCCCGCTTAAGGCCAAATGCATGAATTCAAGCCTGACCCCATTTTCTATTTTCTATTCCCGTGACCCCATTTTCTCCCAGGCAGCAAGGCATGCATGCAGCGTTTCCATAATTACTTCTTATTTTATTATGTCCTGAAAAATTTTCAGGGGACCGGCGCGAACCAAATTTCATCAAACCTTAACAAGGACGTCATATTCTTGCAATAAGCAGAAAGTAAGATATGGGTATGTTCACAAAACATAATCAATATTCGACTTTGATTACATAAGGCAATCAAAGATTCCAATCTCACAGGAGGACTATTATATGATTCGCTTGGACAATGTGCGTATGACCTTTCCGGACGGGGTCACCGCCTTACATCCCACATCCATAAGTTTTTCACGTGGTCAGTTTACCGTTCTGCTGGGAGTATCGGGAGCGGGCAAATCCACCCTGCTGCGGTGCTTGAACCTTCTTAATCAGCCTTCTGCGGGCCGGATCTCGGTTGATGGTCTGGGCGAACTGCATGACCGCAAGCTGCTGCACGAGCACCGGAGACGCACCGGCATGGTATTTCAGCAGCATCAACTGATCCGCCGGCATTCCGTGCTCCAAAATGTATTGATGGGCCGCCTGGGTTACCATACCACATTACGCAGCCTGTTCCCCCTGCCGAAGAAAGAACAACTGATTGCGATGGAGAGCATAGAGCGTGTCGGATTGATAGATAAGGCCATGGAACGAGTAGATAACCTGAGCGGCGGCCAGCAGCAACGCGTGGGCATTGCCCGTGCTCTGGCGCAAAAACCACGACTCCTGCTGGCCGACGAACCGGTAGCAAGCCTGGATCCCGCTACGTCACACAATGTGCTGTCGCTGTTACACACAATCTGCAAAGAGGACGGCATCACCGTCGTGGTCAGCCTGCACCAGGTGGACCTCGCCCAAACCTATGCTGACCGTTTAATCGGTCTGGCCGATGGCAGAATCGTATTCGACGGCAGCCCGGCAGAGCTGACACCGGAGATTCTGGATGATATTTACCACAATCACAAGCCGCAGTCCGGCAAGCCTGCCGATTCACCTGCAGACGTCTCATCAAACATTCTTCACAAGCTTGTGACACTGGAGCAGTAACAACGGGAAAGGGGAAGGGGAAGGGGGTGATAAGAAAGGGGTTAGAGCCGGGGAAGCAATAATAAAGAAGCAATAAAAAAGGGAGGTCATACCAATGAAAAAACTGTTCACTATTTTGGGTATCGTTATACTGGGCGTGCTTGTCGCCAACCTGTCGCAGGCGACCGATAATCCTGATCCTGACACTTTAAAAGTGGCTCTATTGCCGGATGAAAACGCATCAACGGTAATCAAGAAAAACGAGGGGTTAAAGAAATACCTCGAAACGCAGACCGGCAAAAAGATCGAACTTATCGTTACCACTGATTACTCCTCAATGATCGAGGCAATGCGCCACGGCCGGCTGGACGTGGCTTACTTTGGACCGTTGTCTTATGTGCTGGCCAGACAAAAAAGCAGTATCGAACCGTTCGCTGCTTTAAAAACCAAAAAAGAGGGTACTACTTATAAAGCCGTGGTAATTGGCAATGTTGCAGCAGGCATCAACAAGATTGCCGACATCAAAGGCAAGAACATGGCTTATGGCGACGTGGCATCTACCTCCAGCCATCTTATTCCGAAATCCATGCTGGCAGAAAAGGGCCTGAAGGCCAAGGTGGACTATCAGGAACACTTTGTTGGCGCGCATGACGCGGTGGCCATGGCGGTTCAAAACGGTAATGCGCAGGCCGGCGGTTTGAGCAAGCCGATTTTCGAATCACTGGTGCAGCGCGGCATCATTAGTCCTGCCAGGGTTAAAGTACTGGAAGAATCCAGGCCGTTCCCCCAATACCCGTGGACCATGCGTTCGGACCTGAAGCCCGCACTGAAAGAAAAGATTCGCAGCGCATTCCTCAATCTGAAAGACAGGGAAGTGTTAAAACACTTCAAGGCAGAAGGGTTCGGTCCCATGACCGACAAGGACTACGATGTCGTACGTAATCTCGGTGAATTGCTGAAGCTTGATTTTTCCAGGTTTTAATAAGAGGCAAGGAGTCATTCATGGGAAATGCTTTCGATCATCTGCTGCTTCAACAGCGACGCATGTGGAACCGTACTGCCATACAGGTTGCGGTAATTCTGGCGATTATCGCAACCTGTTCCTTCTATGTCGGCCTCTTCGATATTAAACGGCTGTCCGAAGGAATCCCCAGTCTGTTCAGCCTGTTCGGTGAAATGCTTCCGCCAAATTTTAACGATGCACGGGACTGGATTAAACCGCTCATAGATACATTCGCCATGAGTGTCGCAGGCACTGCCCTGGCAGTGGCTTTTTCTCTGCCTCTCGCTTTGCTGGCCGCGCCTAATACATCGCCGCATCCTATAGTTTATCAGATGGCACGCGGGATATTGAACGGCCTGCGCGCTATTCCCGAACTGATCATGGGAATTATCTTCGTGGCAGCCGTTGGATTCGGTGCATTACCAGGGGTATTAGCGCTTGGCCTGCATTCGATCGGCATGGTCGGAAAATTTTTTGCAGAAGCGATCGAACACGCTGACAACAGCCCCATCGAAGCAGCCCGTGCCGCAGGCGCCGCCCCCTTGCAGGTCATAATGCACGGCATACTGCCTCAGGTATTGCCTCAAATGGCGGATGTCTCGATTTACCGCTGGGAATACAACTTCCGTGCTTCTACCGTTATGGGCATGGTAGGCGCAGGCGGTATCGGATTTGAGTTGATGGGCTCGCTGCGCATCATGCAATATCAGGACGTCTTCGCTATACTGATAGTAATCCTGGTGATGGTTACCATGGTTGACAGTCTGAGCGGTTATCTGCGCAAGCGTTTTAAATGAATTTTACGAGGAGGAAGAAAATTGATAAAGCATCGTGTAGTAATTACCCACTGGGTTCATCCTGAAGTCATTGAGTTTTTAAGTCAAAGCTGTGAGGTCATTCCAAATACCACGCGAGAAACGCTGCCGCGTGAAGAAATCCTGGAGCGAACTATGGATGCCCATGCAATCATGGTATTTATGCCAGACACGGTGGATGAGGATTTTTTATCCAACTGCCCGGATCTGAAAATCGTTGCCTGTGCTCTGAAGGGTTATGACAATTTTGATGTCGACGCCTGCACGCGGCACGGGGTCTGGCTTACCATCGTGCCGGACCTGCTCACCACTCCCACAGCGGAGCTCACTATCGGCCTTCTGATCGGTCTGACCCGCCGTATGCTGGAAGGTGACTATTTTATCCGTAGCGGCAAGTTCAAGGGATGGCGTCCGGAATTGTATGGCACTGGTCTGGCCGGGCATACCCTGGGCATCATCGGTATGGGCAGTGTCGGCCAGGCGATTGCAAGGCGTCTGGCGGGCTATGAGATGAATGTGTTCTACAGCGATCCGGTTCCCCTATCAAAAGAAAAAGAGAAAGCCTATGGCTTAACCCGCGTTTCCTTCGAGGAGCTTCTGGCATGCAGCGATTTTGTGGCGCCCATGGTACTGTTGAAGCCGGAGACCATGCATTTGATAAATGCAACAACCATAGCCCGGATGAAACCTGGCAGTTTCCTTATCAATACATGTCGCGGCTCCGTGGTGGATGAACAGGCTGTGGTTGACGCATTAGCATCCGGTCATCTCGCAGGCTATGCAGCGGATGTCTTCGAAATGGAAGATTGGGCCCGGCCGAACCGCCCGCGCAGCATCCCGCAGGCGCTGCTTGACAATGTCTCGCAAACCTTTTTTACCCCCCATCTCGGTTCTGCTGTGGACAATGTGCGCCGTGAAATCGCCATGGAAGCAGCTCGCAACATTTTACAAACGCTTGACGGCAGGACACCGCAGGGCGCCGTTAACAAGCCGAACCATCTGCGCATCGCTTAAGCTATGGTGAATCTGCAACATATAGCAACACTTCTTGCGGTGGTTCACACCGGGAGCTTCAGAGAGGCAGCAAAACAGTGCGGCCTTTCACAGCCTGCGGTATCGCAACATATCAGGAAGCTGGAACAAACCTTTAAAGTCAGGCTGATCGAAAGAAGCAATGCCGGATGTCAGCCGACTCAGGAAGCTAATGCATTGATTCCATATGCCAAAAGCCTGTTGAAACTGGCAGAGCGCACAATGAGCGTACTGCAGCGCCCCGGCATTGTTATCGGCGCCAGCTCCAACATCGGTATCTACCTGCTGCAACCTTACGTGAAGACATATCTGGATCATCACAATCATTCCCATGACGTAGACATGGTGATTGATCGCAATCCAGTGATTGCGGATAAACTGCAATGCGGGGAAATCGATGTGGCTGTGATGGAGTGGTGGGACAACCGGCCTGGCTTCACCGCACAACTATGGCGTAGTGAGGAATTGTTGGTCATCGTGCCGCCGCACCACCCGTGGCGCAAGCTGCCTTGCATACCCAGGCGCCTGCTTAATGGGGTTAAACTGCTCGGTGGTGAGCCGGGCACCGGAACCGGTCGTCTGCTCAAGCAGCATTTCGGAGAGCACGCAAAAAACCTGCATATATCTATGCAGTTGGGTAGCACCGAAGCCGTCAAGCAAGGGGTAAAGGCCGGATTGGGTGTATCGCTGGTATTGGCCGGAACAGTAGCACAGGAGCATAAGACCGGAGCTTTGCGTGCAATCCCGATTGAAGGCCAACCCCT
>JAJZPZ010000017.1 GCA_021847795.1 Nitrospirota bacterium | reverse complement strand
CGAAAAGATTTTTGTCCGTAGCAGGGAACTGCAGAGCCCTGAACCGGCAATGGCCTTTGCCGGGGAGAATGAAGGAGGTTTGAGCATGAAGAGGTGTATTGTTTTACTCACAGCCTTATTGTGTGCAGCCATCATGGGAGCAGGCTGCACAAAGAAGGAGGAGGTAATAAAGGTAGGTGTCGCTGCACAGATGACCGGGGCTGAAGCAAAGATGGGCAATGATTTCAGAAACGGCGTCAGCATAGCAGTAGATGAATGGAACAGCAAAGGCGGTGTGCTCGGGAAAAAGATAAAGGTCCTTATCGGCGATGACCAGGCTGACCCGAAACAGGCGGTGTCGGTTGCAAATAAAATGATAAATGAAGGGGCTGTGGGAATCATAGGGCATTTCAATTCCAGCTGCTCCATCCCTGCCTCCGATGTTTACAGCAGGGCAAACGTCCCCATGATCACCCCGGCCTCGACAAACCCCCTGCTTACCGAACGGGGCAACCCGGGTGTTTTCAGGGTATGCGGAACAGATGCGCAGCAGGGCAAGGTGGCAGCGGATTTCGCAAAAGACAGACTCAAGGTAAAAAGAGTGGCGATACTCCATGATAAAACCACCTATGGGCAGGGCTTTGCCGGTCTCTTCAGAAAATACCTCGGCACTGCGGCAGAAGTAGTGTACTATGGAGGGATAACCAAGGGCGACACGGATTTCAAGCCAGTGCTCACCTCGATAAAGGAGAAAAGTCCCGACCTCATCTTCTTCGGGGGCATCTATCCCGAGACAGGACTCCTGGTAAAGCAGGCACGCGAAGTGAACATCACCGCACCCTTCCTGAGCGGCGACGGCAGCATTGACCCCAAGTTCGTGGAGATTGCGGGAAGCAAAGAGGCAGAAGGAACGTATCTGACCTTCAGCCCTGACCCTAAAAATATTCCTGCGGCAAAAGACTTCCTGGAAAAGTACCATGCGAAGTTCGGTGAACCAGGGCCCTATTCCGTATACGCATACGATGCCGTCAACATTCTCCTGACCGCGATAAAAGAAGCGGGAACAGTTGATGGAAAGGCAGTAACGGAAAAGCTCCATGCACTGGAGTTTTCCGGAGCGCTCGGGAAAACAAAGTTTACGGACAAGGGGGATGTTTCCCGTTCTCCTTACGTTGTCTGGCTCACGAAGAACGGAAAATTCGAGGAGTACTGGAAGCCGTAAGCAGTAATCCAAAAGTGCATTCCGGTCGGTCGTGATTGCAGGACTCTTTGCCGCATGAAACCTGTCTGCACCGGATGGGGAAACGGAGGCGGTCATGATGAATGAAGAGGCGTTGAGGGGCTACCTGAAGAAGGAATTCTGCGGCGCCACTGCTGTGGATATCAGGAAACTCGGCTCCGGGGTCCAGGGCTCGGGCTTTCTGGCGGAGATAAGCACCCCCGAAGGGCTTAAAACTTATGTGGTGAAGTCCCTCTTTCCCGAAGGCCTGGGGCACGATTACCCTGCTGACAGGGCCTCGGTGTTCCTCCTGGACCTTGATGAATATGGACACCTTCCCAAACATGTCAGAGCCCTTGATGTGCTTTCTGAAAAGGAAGACGGCTCAATAAAGTCCATCGGCGGGGGCAAGGAATACTACCTCCTGATGGAAAAGGGGGAAGGCAGGCATTATTTCCATGATCTGGCGGAGTTCTCCCGGAAAGAGGCGCTCACGCCCACGGATATCGGGAAAATAACGGCAATGACCTCTTATCTTGCAGATATTCATTCACTCAGGAAAGAGTCCCGCACCCTTTACTGGAGAAAAATACGCGACACCATAGGACACGGCGAATGCCTGATGGGGGTATTCGATACCTACCCGGACGGCACCCTGAGCTACGGGCAGATGGCTGAAATAGAAAAGATGTGCATAGACTGGAGAGCGCGGCTGAAGCCGAAAGCCCATCGCCTGGTCCGCATACACGGGGATTTTCATCCCGGCAACATCTGGTTCACATCAGATTCGGACTTCATCCTCCTCGACCGTAGTCGCGGTCCCTGGGGAGATGCTGCTGATGATATAACGGCCCTGACGATCAACTATATTTTCTTTTCCCTTAAGCGCTATGGGTCTGTTCTCGGGCCGTACCTTGAAGGGCTCGAGCTTTTTTTCAGAAAGTATATCGAATTCTCAGGGGATCATGAACTGCCCGGGGTGCTTGCGCCGTTTTTCGCCTTTCGGGGGGCAGTTGTGGCCAACCCCGTATTTTACCCTGATTTGCAGCCTGATGTGCGCAGCAAGATCTTCACCTTTGTCAGGAATGTCCTCTCATCGGAAAGATTTGATGTCCGGAATATCAATAACTATATAGAGGGTTAACTATGGAAGAACTGTTCAGGAAAATCACGCTTGATGCCGTCGACATCCCCGGCATGCCCGATGTGGCTATAAAGGTGCTTGCCCTTCTCGAGGACGAACTCTCGTCTCTGAGGAAAATGGAAACCCTGATCCTGGATGACCAGGCGCTGACTGCGAATATCCTGAAAATAGCCAATGCGCCCTTTTACCAGACAGGAAAGTCCATCACTACCCTCTCCGAGGCGATTATGGCCATCGGAATGCACAACATGGTTGCCCTTGTTTCGGTTATCTCCTTAATAAACCAGCTCTCCGGCAAGGACCTTGACCCGACCCTCATACACCATGCAATGGCGGTTTCTTCAGCCTCTGCCCTGCTTGCAAGACATGCAAAAATCGTAACAGAGGAAGAGGCCCTTGTGGCAGGACTGCTCCACGACATCGGAAAGACCGTTCTCTCTGCCAATGCTCCTGCACGATACAAAGCGCTCAATGAAAAAATAAAGAGAGAGCGGCGCTCTTCTTTTGAGGCAGAGGAAGAACTGTTCGGCGTCAACCATTGCCGGATCGGCAGCCTGGTCGCACACAAATGGAAACTGCCGGAAATCTACGACTACACCATCATGAACCACCATAATGAAGAGATCAAGCATTTCACAAGCTCACAGACAATTGAATACAAAGACCTGCTCTGCTATATCGTCAGGATGGCAGACAAAGTGGTGCTCGACGCCGGGGTAGGCGTTGGCAAGTCTACGGAGAAAAACCCCCAGGCGCTTTTAGATACGTTGAAAGTCGGGGAATCCGTGTACGTGGAAATAATCAGAAAAATAAGTGTCTATTGCGCGTAATAATGACAAAGCGGATGGAGCAGCACTGAAAAGCGCACCAAAGCCCCCTGAAGACTACAAACAGTCCGCTGTTTTTCTTTCCAGGTAGACATCGATGAGCCTGGTACAGTTGGCAACCAGGGAGTTCATGTGCGCATGCACGAGTTCCATATACCCATTTGCCCTGAACCCATCCAGAACATCCCCGGGAAGGCCGTACAGCTTCTTTGCATCCACGAGGTTAAAAGGAATGCTTTCACCCCTGTAGGCGTACTGCCCGGGGGCAATGAGATCGTGCCGGGTAACGGCCCCGACAAATCTGTTT
Source organism: Nitrospirota bacterium (assembly GCA_021847795.1). Taxonomy (GTDB): domain Bacteria; phylum Nitrospirota; class Thermodesulfovibrionia; order Thermodesulfovibrionales; family Dissulfurispiraceae; genus JAMCVZ01. Next base: position 30,826 of record JAJZPZ010000017.1, on the reverse strand, counting down.
GTCTCTTCCCGGGCTGCATGCCTGCTGATTGCCGGCCTGATGCATTCCCGCTCCACATAGGAAGATATCCTGCTGTTGCCCGGCATGACAAGGGAATGCCCTGAGTCCTCTGAGAAACCCGGACAGCCCTGCCTCACAAGGACCCTGGTACTACCGGACTGGTCCGTGTCCACGGAAAAAGGATATTGTTTGCACGAGAGGGGCCTTTCCTCTTTCAAAACGCAGCCCTCGCCTTTTTTCAGGTAGGTGCAGTAATTATTGTCTTTAACCACTCTCCTGAGAATACAGACTGCGATTTCACGCTCCCCGCCTTCGGGGACCACCGCACAGAAGATAACGGGGAAGTATTTCGACAGGGGAACTATCTCATGGAGAGATATGCGGGAATAGGCAAAGAAACAGCAGGAAGAACGGCAGGCAGCGCCCAGGCACTTCCATTTCAGATCGTTCGCGCCGAGCGCATCAAGGGACTCCGCTTTTTCCTCTTTCAAATAGTGTGCTTGAAAAAAATCATCTTCCATTTAAAGAAGGCATCTAAGAGACCTCTTGTCCCTCCCGCTCACTTCAGACTTGCCGGATAAAATTGCCTATCACGGGGATTATCTGTTTTCAGCCTGAACAGAGGACTCTTTGAGGCCGTTGTTGTCTCCTGGAGCAACACTGCCGCCCTCATACGCGCTCAGGGCAAAGAGAAGCAGGAAGACCGCGAAGAACAATAAAAGCCCTTTCGTAAATGACATGCCGTCGCATCTCTCCTTATATTATTTCAAACCACTTTCGGGCCTGCCGGGTTAGTATATATTATCGGAGTTGTCTGAGAAAACTTTTCTTTTTGAGATGCCGAGGGATCCGGACCTGTCCTTCAGGAAGTCCGGCTTAGTCCCGAAGTCCAGCAACCGCTCTTATGATGAGGGGGCTAAGGGGAAAACTTTATGCGGCTTTCCCAGACCAGGAACAGTTCCTTCGTGGCCCTGATATCTCCGGCACAATACCGCGCAATATCGACATAGCGTTTCGCCTTGAAGAGCGCTGCCACCTCATATCCGGTGATACCCTCTGCCTTAGGGCTTTTTATATTGAAGGTCTTGCACCACATGTCGAGGCTGAAGCGCCGCTTCGCAGCGCCGTAGAACGTCAGCTGATCGAGAAGATCAATATGCGCGCCGTTGTACCTGTTAGGCATCAGGTCCCGCGTCGGCTTCACGTTATTCACCGCAGACCGGATCATGAGAAAGGGGCAATCAAAACCCCTGCCGTTGAAGGTGATGAAAGAGTCATAGGTTTTGATGGTATTCCAGAATTTCTCCAGAATCTCCTTTTCCGTGCCGCACTCGAACCTGACCCCGTCTTCCTCGAAAGGCAGGAGCAGATCTCCGGGGGTCTGGAAAAAAACAGCGCCCTTGTTGGAATCAGGGTTCAGCATTCCGATGGCAGCGACTTCTCCGGTAAGGGGATAAAAGGAGAGGCTTTCCCTGACTTTTATTTCATCCTCGTCAGTCTCAGCGTATTTAAGAAGGTATTCCTGGGTGGAAGGGTCCAGGGAGTCGAAATCCACCCCGATGGTTTCTATATCGAATATGATGCGGCTCATAAAATACAGTGATGCGTAATGCGTTAAGCGTTATGAGTAAAGAACAATAAACAGATAGGACTGTCAAAAACGACGGAGTTATATGGTTTTGATAACCTATCTTTTATCTGTTGCCCTTTACGCATCACGCTTAACGCATTACGCTCCACGGTCGTTTTACGCAGCCTTGTCCTTGCTCAGCATTTTTTCAAAGACTTTCCAGGTCTTCAGGGTATCCATGGCCCTTTGGAGCTGGAGATCGTCCTTTTCTTCTACTTCGAGAGGCGCTGTTTCCTTTGTTTCTGTGTCCTCTTTTACCTGGTCACCTGCCGTATCGTTCTTCAAATGCCTTTCCAGGTCTTTTTCCCTTACAACAGGGTGACTGTTTTTCACGTCCTTTGTCTCGAGCTTCACTACAATATCAGGAGTGATCCCGACGCTCTGTATGCTTGTGCCTTTCGGGGTGTAGTATTTTGCGGTAGTAAGCCGCAGCCCGGACCCATCGCTCAGGGGAATAAGGCTCTGCACGGACCCCTTCCCAAAGGTCTGGATACCGATGATTATTGCACGGCTCCAGTCTTTTAAAGCGCCGGCAACAATCTCGGACGCGCTTGCACTGCCCTCGTTTACCAGAACAACCATGGGAATGTTCGTATATGCCGTTTTATCTCCCTCGGTCAGGTATTCAATCTTTTCCCCGTCCCTCCCTTTGATGTACACCACCAGCTTTTTCGAAGGAATAAACTGTTCGGTAACATCGACCGCACTGTTCAGCAGACCTCCGGGATTGTTCCTGAGGTCAAGGATCAGAGATGCCATCCCCTCCTTCTTGAGGGTCTTCAGTGCATTGGAAAGGTCGGAAGCCGTGGTCTCCTGGAACTGCGTGAGCTTTACATATCCGATGTTCCCGTCGAGCATTTTGGCCTTCACGCTTTTAATTTTTATGATGTCACGGACAATGGTGAAGTCCTTCGGTCCTTTCAGGCCCTCTCTGAGAATAGTCAGGGTCACCGCTGTGCCTTTGGGCCCTCTCATCTTTTCCACGGCATCGGTTATATTCATTTCCTTTGTTGCCTCGCCCGCAATCTTGATGATTTTATCCCCGGCCTTGATCCCGGCCCTGTACGCCGGCGTGTCTTCAATCGGAGCGATGACCGTCAGGAGGCCGTCTTTGGCGCCTATCTGTATGCCGAGGCCGCCGAATTCGCCCTTTGTCTCTACCTGGAGCTCTTTAAATGCATCCACCGTCATGTATCCCGAATGGGGATCAAGGGATGAGACCATCCCTTTTATGGCCCCGGCAATAAGGTCTTTTGTCTTTACTTCATCAACATAATTTTTCTTTATAATCGTCAGGACCTCAGTAAAGGTCTTCAGGTCTTCATAACTGTTCTGGGCACTTACTGTCGCAACAGTCCACCTGCCGATCACCGCACCCATAACTGCCATGGACAGTATTATGGATATGAAAAGATATCTTTTCTTTTGAAACATTTCCCCTCCGCCTCTTGCGTTTATTGCGTTCCGTGTTAAGCGTTATAGCAAAACATACTACAATTCCATAGCTTTCGCTATAACGCAATAAACGCTATAACGCCTTATCTCTTCGTCAGCCATTGCCGGGGATCAAGAGGTTTTCCCTTATACCGGATCTCGAAGTAAAGGCCGCTCGTTCCCAATATGCCGGACTCCCCGACTGCCCCTATGGCTTGATTCTCTCTTATTATAGCTCCATTTTTTGAAAAAATCTTTGCAAGATTCCCGTAAAGAGTGTGGTACCCGCTGCCATGGCTAATGATCACCAGCTGCCCGTACCCTTTGAAATCATCGGCAAATACAACCTTTCCGCCGTAAACCGCTCTGACCGGCAAACCGCTTCCCGCCTTTATATGGATGCCGCTTCTGAAAACCGGCAGATTGAAAAGAGGATCTACCTGTGTCCCATATTGTATCGCCACGCTCCCTGTTACGGGCCAATGGAGCCGCCCTTTCATGCGCAGGAACTCGCTGTCTTCATAAAAATCATCCCCTTTTGCCCCTGGTCGCGTCTTTGTCCTCTTTTTCCTTCTCAGTTCTTTTTCATGCCGTTCAGATTCCTGTATGATCCTCCGGAGCCTGCTGGACGACTCCTTTAGATCCTTTATCATATTTTCGTAAATGCTTTTTTCTTTTCTGACATTTGCAAGGAGGACCTCCCGCTCTTTCTTCTTGTCCTTGAGGTCAGCCTCAAGCTTTGAAAGTTGCTTTTCTTCGGTCTTGAGGTCAGCGGACAATTTTCTCAGGCCCATTTCCTTTGCAGCCAGGACCTGCAATTCTTCCTTATACTTTGTTATAAGCCCGAAGTCATGGGCGGAAATGTCCCTCAGATACCGGATAACCCTCAGCGACTGGGAGATATCATCTCCGCTGAGGAGTATCAGGGCGGCGTCCCTGTCTATGTTAAACGTGAGGAGTATCCGCAAGCGTTTTCTCAGCCGTCCCCTGTGCGTCTGCAGGGCAGCGCTGTCGTACTTGACGTCTTCCTGCAGGGCGGCCAGATTACTCTGAAGTTTCTTGATTTTATCTCTTTGCCGGGACAGCTGCCTTTCCAGCCCGGCCAGTTCGGCATTTGTCTTTTTCAGTTCCACAAGGACCGTTTGTTCGACCCTTTTGACTGATGCAAGCTTCTTTGTGTGGGATTTCAGGGTCCTCTGGATCCGGTTATACTCTTCCCGGGGTTTTTCGGCAAAAGCATCGGGCAAGGCACACTGCAGAAGGCACAATACACAAAACAAAACGAAGGCAGGGAGGGCGGCTGGAGTTTTAAATTTCCTTAACTTTTCATTGTGCATTTTAAATTTTACATTGTGCATTCATCAAAGCCTTAATCTCCCGATTGCAATAGCAGAGCCTATGATTCCGAGTATTATGCCGGTGAGCGGCAGCGCTATGAGAAGGCCGGGGGGAAATACAAGCGTTTTCAGGATGGGAATGACGATGCTCAGCCTGTACGTAACAGCGATATAGAAGGCAAAGGCGCCTATGGTCCCCAATACGCCTCCCATAAGCCCGATAGCCCCCCCTTCAATAAGAAAGGGCGCCCTTATAAAACCGCCGGTTGCGCCAAGGAGTTTCAATATTTCTATCTCTTCTTTTCGCCGGTAAAAAAGGATCTTTACCGTGCTGTAGGTAACAAAGACAACCCCCAGTGCTATCGTGAGAAAGATGATAAGGCTTATGTTTTCAACCGAACGCTTCAGCAGATTTATCGCCTCTGCTATTTTTTCGCCGTAATACACGCTGTCGATTCCCGGCATCTTTTTAATTTCCCCGGCTATCTTTGCTGCACTGGCGGCATTTACAAAATCCTTCTTCAATCTCATTTCAAAGGATGCCGCAAGAGGGTTGTCGTCCAGCCCCTCAAGGATGTAATTGGTGTCATGGAGCGTCTCTTTCAGTTCTTTCAGGGCCTCGTCCTTGGAGATGTATTTCAGCTTGGCAACATCCGGTCTCTTCCGGAGTGTGCTCAGTACATTCTGCACCTCTTCCTGCGCGAGATTGTCCTTCAGGTAAATCATCATTGAAAAGCGCTCCGGAAGGTGGCCTGTGATAAGTTCGAGGTTGTACAGGAAGAAAACGGTCAGCGTTATGATCAGAAGACTCGAGCCGACCGTAAATATGGAGAGCAGGTTGATCCACTTCTCCCTGTAAAGACTCTTAAATGCTACTTTGAAAGAATATGACATACCCGTTACCCCAGCTCCTCTCCGACCAGGCTGCCGCCGTCCAATTTAAGGACACGTTTTCCCGTACCCCTGAAAAGCTCCCGGTTGTGCGTTGCAATCATAATTGTCGTCCCCTGACTGTTCAAGTCCCTGAACAGCCGGATAATGTCCAGCGCAGTCCCCGGGTCAAGGTTCCCTGTCGGCTCGTCGGCAAGGAGCACCAGCGGCTCAGCCACAATAGCGCGGGCGATTGAGATCCTCTGCTGCTCTCCTCCTGAAAGGCTTTTCGGGTAGCTGTCGGCAAGGTGCCGCAGGTTCACCTTTTTCAATGCCTCTGAAGTAAGGGCTTTTGTTTCCTTCTCGGCCACTCCCCTTATCCTCAGGGCCAGGGCCACATTATCAAAGATATTGAGGTTCCTGATCAGCTTAAAATCCTGGAAAACCACACCGATGTTTCTCCTGAGGAGCGGTATCTGGGACATTTTCATTGACCCGATATCCAGGTCCTCGATAAGGATGTTGCCCTCATCGGGGATCTCGGCCATGTACATGAGTTTCAGGAGAGTGGATTTCCCGGCGCCGCTGGGCCCGGTCAAAAAAGCCATTTCTCCTTTTTGTATGCTGATGTTGATGTTTCTGAGGACGGTATGGAAATCGTAGTATTTCGAAACGTTTTGAAAAATAATCATTTCATTGTGCCGCGAGCTTGTTTGCCGAAAGGCCTTCAGAATGTCCTTGAAAGAAGTTTTTTACTGTCTTTACAATTTCCTCAGCCGTCAGTCCGAAAAGCCTTAGCAGCTCGTCCGGCGCTCCCGAACACCCGAAGACATCTCGTGTGCCGATCCGCCGTATGGGAACAGGATGGGCTTCCGAGAGGTATTCCGCAACTGCGCCGCCCAGTCCCCCTGTTATCGAGTGCTCTTCGGCAGTAACGATCAGTTTTGAGTTCCTTGCCGCCTCGAGCAATGCATCCGTGTCCAGGGGTTTTATAGTTACCATATTGATCACCCCGGTATCGATTCCTTCTTTCTGCAGGATGTCCCTGGCCTTCAGCGCCTCGGAAACCATGATCCCCGCAGCTACTATATTCACGTCCTTTCCTGTATTGAACGTATGGGCTTTTCCGATCCGGAACTTGTAATCAGGCGGCATAACTGCCGGGACCTTTGCCCTCCCGAGCCGCACATAAACAGGGTGTTCGTATTCTGCGACTGCATCCACAACCTGTTTTGTCTCAAATCCGTCGGAAGGGACGATAACAGTCATGTTCGGGATGACCCGCATCAGGGCAATATCTTCCAGGGCCTGATGGGATGCGCCATCTTCTCCTACGGTCACGCCTGCATGGGTTGCGGCGAGTTTCACATTGAGGTCGGAATAGCAGAGCGTTTGCCTAACCTGCTCCCAGGCCCGGCCCGTCTCAAACACCGCAAAAGTCGACGCAAAGGGGATCAGGCCGGTAAGGGACAGGCCGCCGGCTGTGCCGACCATGTCCTGCTCCGCTATGCCCATGTTAAAAAACCTGTGGGGAAAGGTTTTTGCAAACTTCGCTGTTTTTGTGGAGCCCGAGAGGTCCGCATCAAGGACAACCACTTTCTCATTCCTCTTGCCCAGTTCGAGAAGCGCGGCCCCGTAGGCGTCCCTTGTGGCAACAGCCTGTCCCGAGAAATCCGTGCTCTGGGGTTTGTTTTCCTGCTCTCTGCTTCCCATGTTATGCCAACTCCTTCAGCGCCTTTTCGAGTTCTTCTTTTGTGGGCGTGACCCCGTGATACTCTGCCTTGTCCTCGAAGAACGATACGCCTTTACTCTTGACGGTCTTTGCAAGGATGACCGAGGGTTTGCCTTTGACCTTTTCAGCTTCATCCAGGGCATTGACGATCTCTTCCATGTTATGCCCGTTTATTTCAAACACATGCCAGTTAAAGGCCTTCCATTTCCCGGCAACAGGATCTATCTTCATAACATCTGCGCATCTTCCGTCTATCTGGAGCCCGTTGAGGTCGACAATTGCGCAGAGGTTATCGAGCATATAGTGGCCGGCCGTCATCGCAGCCTCCCATATCTGCCCTTCCTGCGTTTCCCCATCTCCCATAAGACAATAAACCCGCGCAGGGTTTTTCCCGAGTCTCAGCCCCAGCGCCATCCCGTTTGCTATCGAAAGCCCCTGCCCGAGAGATCCCGTGGAGACCTCCACTCCCTGGAGCAGTTTGGACGATGGATGTCCCTGCAGAGGGCATCCCACCTTCCTGAGCCCCCCGAGAAGCGCTTTATTGAAATATCCCGTCAGGGCAAGAACGGTATACAGGAGCGGCGCTGCATGGCCTTTCGAGAGAATAAAACGATCCCTCTCCGTCCATTTGGGCTCCTGGGGATTATGCTTCATCTTGTAGAAATACAGAGCAGTGGCGATATCCGCAGCAGAAAGCGATCCGCCTGTGTGGCCCGAGCCTGATTCGGTGAGCATCTTCAAAATCTCGACCCTGACCCTCTTTGCCTGTTGGGTAAGAAAATCAATATTGCGGGATTGCGTTACAGCAGTCATTTTGCTTTTCCTTATTTCTGTAAAAGTCCGGTTATTATATACCAAGTCGAAGAAAAAATGTAATTGCTTCCTGCCTGCCCTTATTGTATCCGACCGGATACGGGAATTTTATCCCCTCAGCATTCCAGGAGATTGATATCATACCCGTGCTTCTGAAAAGCCAGGCGCAAATCCCTCCTCTGTTCGGGCTTGAGAGACGCATAGATTTCCGTTATCTTTTCTTTTGAGCGCTCATTGAGGTCGCAATTGTATTTATATAAACTGTCCTTGTCTCCCCGGGAGAGCTGCGTGTCATCCAGGATACTTTTCAGGTCTCCCGATTCGCAGAGCATTTTATAAAGACCTTCCGACTTGCTTCCGAAGAAATATCCCTTGCCGTCCTTCATAACAATAAAGGTCGAGGCGCACCCCCCGATAAGGGACACCAGGAACGCGGCGCCGAGCACTACCTGCAACCCTTTGAGAACCCTTCCTGCTTTACGCCTTTCCATACCTTACCTCCCGCCGAGAAGTTTTATAATCTTTTCTTTCATCTGCGCCGAATCCCATTCCTGCTCACCCATGATCTTTTCCACCACCATGCCTTTTTTGTCTATCAGGAAAGCGGCCGGCAGTCCCACAACCGCATAACTGTCGAAATAGACCTCTTTCTCTTTATCCAGAAGAACGGGAAAGCCCAGTTTTTTTTCCGATACAAAGGACCTCACCGGTTTATCCGAAGGATCAACAGAAACAGCAAGGACAACCAATCCTTTGCCCTTCAGGTCAAGATAGAGATTGTTGAGTGCGGGCATTTCCGCCCTGCAGGGGCCGCACCAGGTTGCCCAGAAATTCAGGAGCACCACCTTGCCCCTGAATTCCGAGAGGGTTACTTTCCTGCCATTGATATCAGATAGAGTAAAATCAGGAGCAGCGGTGCCCTGGGCCGCATAGGCGCGGTATCCGCTGCTGAAGACAAACAACAAAAGGATAAAAACCAGGGAACTAAAGCGAAATTTCGTCATATTTCCTTCCTTATATATCCGGCCAGGATATTTAATTGTCATTCCAGCTTGCCTGTAATCCTCCTGAAGAAAGCGCCTGGATCGGGTAATTGCAGAAGCCGAGGGAGGTGGGGTGTCCGGAACGCCAGGGGGAGCATCAAAGGCAATCTTCAAGGACATCTCCAAAAGGTCGGGAAGGGGCGCAAGCCCCTTCCCTGAAATAAGTTAAAACGTAACGTCAAAGGTTAAATAAATATCGTTTGCTGACTTGAGAGGCGCAAACATCTGCGGTACCGTAAAAGAAGTATTCATGTCCGATATTTTGTAAGGAGCGCCTATCCAGTTGTTGCTTCCTGAGTACTTGAAGTCATAGTGCTGGAAGCCGAGCCTGAAGAAGGCGTTCCCCCTCTTTGCAATAGGTTTCTTGTTCAGCTCCTGGATAACGTACGCCTCGTACACATTGCCTCTTGTGCCGAGCTTGCCGGTCCAGAGGTCATCCGCTGCAGGCGCAAAGGTGATCCAGTTCTTTGTGCCGTGGTTGTACTCCAAGCCGAGCTTTGTCCCGGTCTTTTTAATATCATATCTTCCGCCGAGATAAACAGCATAGCCTGTGCGGGACTTCTGCTCTGTCCCGGGATCCCAGAGCAAGCCATACTTACCAGCTCCGAAACCGGCTAAATCCATAGCATTAGAATTGGGATGGGTTCTGCTCATACCGGGAGATAAGAAGAGATTCAGGTCTCCTATGCCGAGGTTGTTGATCTTGCCCGAGATGACAGCGCCAAGCTGGTCTATGTCGCCGACATTTGTGTTGGGAACTCCGTAAAAGGTATTGCTTTCAGGGAAAGCAAAGATATTGAGCGCCCTGCTGTACTGAATTTCCGTATGGAACGTATCCGTATCATAAGGAACGACATTGAGCCCGACAAACCAAACATCCTTCACATCATTGGCGTTGGCAGTAGAACCTAATCTGAAACCGCTGTCAAAGCCTTTTCCGAAACAGAATTTTGCATACGCGCCGGGGAGAGCGTCGATATCAGGCGCATATCCGAGCGTGCCGCCGTCAAAGGCATAATCGATCAGCAGGCCGGGTGTGCCGGCACTTCCGATTTTCTCTGCGTTTTGCCTGATATTTGTCGGAACGCCGCCGGTAGACGGTCTCCTGCCGACAGAGAACCATACAGGAGCGTTCAATACGTTGCTCCATGTGGCATAGGCTTGATCAACCCTCAAAGTGTTGTCCTTTGGTATGTGACCAATATTGCCGTCAAAGTTGAAAAACCTGTCGGCAAAAAATGCATTCCCGCCAGCAGTGTTGCCTGCGGCAACAGGCGATTCGCTCTCATGGCCCCAGATCTTGTACATCAGGAGTCTTGCCTTAACCGTAACATCCTCGGTTGCCTTTGCCTGGAGATTCAGACCGAACCTGTTGGTCATCAGGGCATCGTTTGCAACATCCTTGCCCTGGGGATTAGGTCCGAACAGCACCTTACCGGCACCGCCGATGTCCACTGATTTGGCATGCAGGGAATCCATCCTTGTCCTGAAATCCCCGCCGATTGTAAGCCATGAAGGCCCTGCAACTGCCTCAGCCTTCTTTTCCACCACCGTAATCCTCTGTTCCTTTGTCTCGTCTTTCTTCTGCATCTCCTGCATCTGCTGCTTCATACGATCCAGCTCTTTTGAAAGAGCCTCGATCTTCTGAAGGAGGTCGCCCTGGTCAGCGGCAAATGCCTGGAGAGGAAGAAGAAAAGAAAAAGCAAGAAGCACTGTGATAAACTTCCTCATAACTAACACCCCCACAATTAAATTTTTTATACATTAATGGATGTATAGTATCTAAGTCAAGTGATATTTTGGTAAACAAACCATGCAACTATTGTCTGCCTGAATGCATGGCTGGGGGGGTGTATCATAAAATTGACAAAACTTATTCCATTCAGTAAAATTTAACAGATTCTAAACTACTGGATAAAGGGTTGCCGAAGGTCGTAATATAAATTACGCCCCAAAATAAATCTGAAAGAATGAAGGAGGACAAGGGTATGAAGAAGAGGGTTGCAATAATTATGTTAGCGGTGATTTTCTGTTTAGCGATAATTGCGAGTGCAATTGCGGCGGAAAAAATCGAAGGGACCGTTAAGAGTATAGACTCGGGCAAAGGCGCTATTGTCGTTACTGATAAAAAAAGCGGCAAAGACATAACAATCACAGTTGAAAATAAAGCAAAACTCAAGAAATACAGTACAGGCGATGAGATAAAGATCAAATACGAAGTAAAAGACAATAAAAATGTCGCCACTGATGTTAGGGTAATAGAGGGGTGCTGAGAAATATATCAATTTTATAAGAAGGTCGGACATCTCCGGGAAAAGCCGCTTTTTTCGCAAAAAGCACCGGATAGGTATTCCCATCCGGCTGGTATATTTGATATATTAATTTTATGAGCACTGCATGTTGGATTCATTGCCCTCTGCTGAGGATGCAATTCCAAGGCTAAGCATTGAGAATCCATCCGGCAGCAATATGTCTTTCATCAATAAAGTTAATGGGATATTAAACAATGGAATCAGGGGATAGAGGAGATAAGAGATTATACCCTGATTACATGAGTGAAATCCTCATAGTGATTTTTTTCTCCTTAGGGCTTGTTGTCCTCCTTTCTTTGCTCTTTCCCCCTCCTCTTGGCAGAGAGATTAGTTTCTTCTCAGCCTATCAACCGGCGCCGGAATGGTATTTTCTGTGGCTGTACCAATTGGTAAGGTATTTCTCCGGGCAGTGGGCTTTTATTGGAAATATCATAGTGCCTCTATCTTCTTTAGCGCTTCTATTGTCAATTCCTTTTATCGATCATGGAACTAAGGTCTCCAGAAATATGGCGATCGCGGCCTTTGCCCTCCTTTTTGGAAGTTTCCTGGTTTTGACTCTATTCCCGCTGATAAGAATATAGAATGGCTACCCCTGATCAGCAGAACAGAAGGACTTTCTTAAAGACTTTCATCAAAATCGGCCTTATATTCCTGGCCTTTATCTCAGGAATTATTTCTTTGGTATTTCTCTACCCTTCGGAAATAAGGAAGAGGGAACTGAAATTCTTTTATGCAATAAAGGAAGAGGATCTGCCAAGGAGGGGAGTGAAACGGATTGAGTTGGCTTATGAGAGCAATCAAAAAGCAGGAAGTTTCAGGGCATTTCTCATAAATAACGGTGGCAAGATTTTCGCCCTGTCATCAGTATGCAGCCATTTAGGGTGCCTCGTGGAATGGTCGAGGAATAACAATATGTTTGCTTGTCCATGTCATGGGGGAAAGTATGATATTGAAGGCCGGATAATTGCAGGGCCTCCTGCCTTCCCCCTTGAGAGGATTCCTATGAAGATACGGAACGGGAAAGTATATTTAGGCTTGAAGGTTTGATAGGAGCATGGGAAAAGCATTTGACTGGATTTACAGCCGCTTCGGAATAAAAGAATCTCACAAGGGGCTATTAAAAAGAACCATACCCGGCAATGTGAACTATTCCTACTGCCTTGGAGGGATGGCTTTTATCTTCTATTGCACTCTGCTGATATCGGGGATGCTTTTAAGTTCCTATTACATACCTTCGGAAAAAGAGGCCTTTCAAAGTGTGGTAAGAATAATGAGAGTAGCGAATCTGGGATTGCTGATAAGGGCCATACATAAATGGACGGCTAATCTATTAATGCTTTCCATACTGCTGCATACGTTAAGGGTATTCGCAAATAAAGCCTACCGCCCTCCCCGGGAGCTTAACTGGATTGCCGGCGCCTTTACCTTAGTGCTTTCATTTGCTTCCGGCTTTACCGGGTACCTCTTACCGTGGGACCAGAAAGCCTATTGGGCAACTGTCGTAGGGACGAACATGATTGCTACAATACCTTTGATAGGAAACTCTCTTTTGCTTTTGGTTCGTGGAGGCCCTGAAGTTACCGGCTTTACGCTGGTAAGATTTTACAGCCTCCATGTGATATGGTTTCCATTGTTGATGAATCTCTTGCTGTGGGCCCATTTCCATATGATAAGAAAACAGGGAATTTCGGGAGGATTGTAGCAGTAACATTATGAAAGCCCCGCGTATCGGCGCCCTCAGTGAAATCCTTACATTCAACACGCTCGTTGCCGGGTTGATAATATTCCTCTGCCTGCTCATTCCCTCCGGCTATAAAGCCTGGATGAATACTTCCGCCGGTTGTGTCAACTGCCACGCTGATGTAAAAAAGATGAAAAAGCTTAAGGCGCCCTGGGCTTATGTGACGAATGAAACGGCCCGGAAAGAGAGCCGGCATGCGCATGTCGAATGCAGGGATTGCCACCTTGGGAACGGCAGGGCACAAGATAAGGAAGATGCCCATAAAGGAATGCTTAAGATGTTGATCGTATCAAAGGATGGAAAGCTCCTGAAGCGGGAGCTTGGTTATCCTTACGGGATAAGCGATACGGGAGATGATCGCCTGTTTGCGCTTCTGCCGAAGCAATATAGAAATGGGGAATGGGTCCCCCTCCCCGTAAGAAACATTCTCTGGCAGGACCGAGATCCGGGTACTTTTGACTTTGATCCTGGGATTGTTGGAAAAACCTGCGGAAAAAGCGGGTGCCACCCCGATGAGTTGAAACAATTCAAAACCTCCGTTATGGGGCGTAATTATAGACAGCGTACCATGAGGACATGGCTCGCTCCGTACGGACCTCATAATTGCGGACCGTCTTTTGCAGATCAGCTTCCCCCGGAAATTCAGAATAAAGCCCTCTTTGACTATTCCAATACAGCAGCAATCCGGAAAGAAATGAACATACCCTTCAGTAATGAGCAGGCAAGGGAGAAACAGAAATTCTGCAATGTGTGTCATGCAGGATGTCTTGACTGTCACTATTCCCCAAAAGCTTCAGAAAAGAATAAACCATTATCATCCCGGAGGCTGCCTGGCCCTTCTCTTGCTGAAGGCGCCCATTCGTTTACAAAGACCCCTGCCGCAGAGAACTGTTTGGGATATGGGCGCGGCAATACAGTCTGCCATTCAGGCGCTATGCACAGTCGCAGGGGGGAAACCTATATCGGCGGAGATTATTCCGTACCGCAAGGCATGCCTTCCGATATCCATTATAAAAAAGGCTTTGAATGTGTTAAATGTCACCTCATGGCAGAAGGCGGCATGGGACATATAGAGAGGAAAGCTACCTGCCAGGACTGTCATTTGGAAATCGAGGAGGCGCACTCCAGCGGCGTCCATAGGAAATTGGATTGCGCTGCCTGCCACGTCAGTGAGCTGAGGGGATATCAAATGACCGTGTGGGGCCCCGGCTCAGTAGCTGAAAAAGAAACCCCTTTTCATAAATACCTGTATTATGGGGTACAGTCACCGCCTGTGCTGATAAAAGATTCCCGGGGAATCTGGATGCCGGTGAAGATATGGCCGCACAGCCTGGGTAATGTCAAGGCGGATGTGCCGCCATCGGGTAGGATGCAGTTCAGATGGAAGAATGGTGAGACCAGGGATGCTTATTATGTGATGGGTACTTTCAGGTTAAGGGGAAACGGCGGTTCGTTCAATTCACTTAATAACAATCACCTGCTATGGCTTGAGATCGAGCAAGCATCGCATCCATATGGAAAGGCAAGAGACTGCCCCTCCTGCCATAATTCATCAGTGCAGCGGTCCTTTGCCGAGTGGGAGTTCCTCGATAAAGGGGGCGCAGACCCCTTTGACGGAGGGTACACGATAGTTGCAGATGATAAGGGCCTGCGCATTCAACAACTACGGGCAAAATCAAAGATAGAATTATGGCCCGGATCCAAATTGGCGGATTTTGCTCCCTGGGTTCAGTTGAGCGATAAGTGGAGCATGCCCGGAGATTTTTCAATACGGGTTGATGCCCGGAGATATAAGCAATATTACGATCTATCAGGAAAAACAAGAGACCAAATAAAGATCCTTGATGCCCGTTCAAAATCGTTTAATAAAAAGGAAAGGCTGAAATACCTGAGACTTAAAGCATTTGCCTTACACTGTCCTGAAAAGGGGCAAAGAGAACTTGCAATTGAATTCCCATAAATTACGATATGCCTTTCTTCGGAGGGGACAGGCATGGCTCATGAGTTTTGACTTTTAGGTCGATAATGGTATAATGGACAAATGGAACTTCACAGAGAAATACGGGCTTTCTATATAAAACCGCCCTGTTCCCATAAGGATATTAACCAGGAAGTTATTGACAGTCTTTGGAATTTATCGAGAGATGTTTCGATCAGCGCCATCGACATCAGCAAAAACGGCGAAGTTTTCATCCATTCCGAGATAGAATTCTCCCTTGAGAGCTGGAACAGCGCCATCAGCTATCTGCGCTCCGTGATTTCCCTTCTGAATGTCAAGAACGGCTATATTGCCATACGAAAGGTCCTGGCATCCGCAAATGCCCTGAAAACCGAAATAGAGGGATACAAGGTAACGAAGAGGGGCGTTTATAATGCAGAATTGCCCGAATCCCCTGACTTCCTGGAAGACCTTGTCAAGCTCTCGGGCAGGAATAAGCGGCTGCAGCAGTTGAGCTCCATGGAAAAACTCTTCAGGTTTATCGAGGAACAGGAAAAGGACACCCCCGAAGAAGAGGGAATGTAAGTTCCCCCAGCTTTCAATCACCCGCTTTTCGCGCATTTCACTCTGCAATTTGCACAATACCCGGATATCCTGCTTGCACCCGCTTTTGACATCGCCGGGGTAATGGGATATGCTCTGAAAATGGACAAACAAAAAAAACTCCTGCAGATAGCCGGGGAAATAGAAAACTGCGCCCTCTGCAGGAAATGGACTCATTACGCATTACGCATCACGGTCTTTATTGTTGATAGCACGCCGGGATGCTGATACACTTTAGTATGGCACGAGAAAGCATACAGGTTGATCTGCACAGGGTGGAGCTTTCCAATCTGGAGAAGGTCCTCTTTCCCGATGAAGGCATTACAAAAAAAGAATTCGTGGAATATTACGAGCGCATAGCCGATACCTTGCTTCCACATATACGGGGCCGGATGATCGTCCTGGAGAGATTTCCCAACGGCATCAACGACGGGAAATTTTACCAGAAGCAGGCGCCTGATTACTTTCCCCAATGGATAAACAGGGTGACTGTTGCGTTGAAAGAAGGCGGCAGCATTACACAGATTACCTGCGAAGACAAGGAAACCCTCATCTACCTTGCCAACCAGGTATGCATCCTTCACGTATGGCCCGGCAAAGCAGACAAACCGGAATACCCCGACAGATTGATTTTTGATCTGGACCCTCCTGATGATGAATTCGAGCCCGTGCGGTATGCGGCATTAATCCTGAAAGAATTCCTGCATGAAGTCGGCCTTGCATCGTTTGCCATGACAACAGGCTCGCGCGGGCTCCATGTGGTTGTTCCCCTGAACCGGGAAGCGGATTTCCCCACGGTGAATAAATTCGCGCAGAACATGGCGGACATCCTGATACGCCTCGAGCCCGATTTCTTCACGAATGAATTCATCAAAGAGGAACGGGAGGGGCGCATGTTTGTTGATGTCCGCAGGAACATTTACGGGCAGACAACTGTAGCGCCTTATGCTGTCCGGCCGAAACCAGGCGCTCCGGTTGCTGCCCCGCTGGAGTGGAGCGACCTGAAAGACAGGCGCCTGAGTGCAAAAGAATACACTATCAGAAATATTTTCGGCATGCTGAACGACAAGGGCGACCCCTGGGAGGGGATTTTCCAGATGGCTTACTCCCTTGAAAAACCGCAGCGCCGGCTTAAATACATTTGACCCTTCCCTTTAAAGGCCTGCCTGCCTCCCTTTCTGCAGTCACAGGAGTTGCGTGCCGGCCTTGAATTTATTTGCCGCCGGATATTACGATATTCAGATGATCGTTAAAAACACACTGGCCATTATGAAACGCCTGAGCCGCGCTATCATGAAATCCGACAGGAGTCCCGATGACATTGAGTTCATTGCAGCAACCGCCTCCCCCTGCTTCAGCAGATCCTGCCCAATCAAGGCCGTATTTTAAGAAACTCTGCGGTTTGCGCGACGAAGCGGCACGGAAAGGCCTGGTCCTGCCCCATCTTTCCATGGGCGTTTCCCATGACTTCGAAGTCGGCATAGAGGAAGGTGCGACACTGGTGCAGGTGGATGATATCCTCTTCAAGGGATAGCCATATAGGCTATAATTATAGGATATGAACTCTGTCCTTTTAGTCCTGGCGGCTTTCCTTTTGGGTTTCATTGCTGCAATCCCTGTCGGGCCCGTGCAGATCGAGACGGTGCGGATGTCGATCAGCGGAAACCTGAAAACATCGCTCATGACTGTGCTGGGGGCTTTTTGCGCAGATGTTTTCTACGGCATCATCGCATTTTTCGGCATAGCGCCTTTCCTTAAGGAAAAAAAAGTAATGGCAATATTCTGGCTTATCGGGGGCCTGCTACTAATTGTCTTCGGCGTCCTTGCGATTCGGCATAGTTCAAAAGGCGGGGGTGTCGGAAACAGCACAATGTTCCTCAAAAAAAAGAGGTGGGCCTTTCTCGGCGGCATTTCCCTTTCAGGGATAAATCCGATGATGATCCTCTGGTGGCTCTCCGGTATACGCTTATTCCAGGACATCGGGCTGATAAGGGAATTCACCTATGAAACTGCCGCTCTTTTCCTTGCGGCGGGGAGCCTGGGACTTGCAACCTATCTTACCGCATTATCTCTTTTTCTCTACTGGGCAAAGCGGTTCATCTCGGAAAAAACAATCGGGCGTATCAACCTTGGCTTCGGTATCATGCTCCTCATGATCTCGCTTTACTTCATTTCCACTTCACTGCGCACCTTGCTCACCCTGTCTTAACGGCTGGGAAAGGGCGCTCTGTTTTTTGTCCGGAAAAGCCTTCCTGAAACGTTCACGGATACTGTCACGCTCACTGTCCGCATAGGGGCTTGCCGGGCCCGCGCCCCACACCGGCCCCGGCCAGGCGCGGTCTGCGGCATACCTGCCGACCACATGGACATGCAGCTGCGGCACCAGGTTGCCCAGCGCCCCGATATTGATCTTATCAGGCATATAAAGCTGCCGGATGACCCTTGAGGCAAGCGCCATCTCTTCTACCAGCAGCACACGGTCCTTTTCGTTCAGTTCGTGAATCTCCCGGATGCCCTCTCTTTCCGGAACAAGAATGAGCCAGGGGAAAGCACTGTCGTTCATCAGGAGAACGCGTGACAACTCCAGGCGTGTGATCTCCAGCGTGTCTGCCTTCAATCTCTCATGCAGTATGAACATGCTTTCTCTTCCTGCCACCCTTTTACTGCAGCCGGGCGCCGCAGCGGGGGCACCTGCCTTTGGCGATATCCGCTCCCAGGTACTTTTTGCAGGCAGGGCATCTCCAGTTTATTGCAGTAAAGACAATGAAGACGCCGATTAAAAAGATTTGCGCAGCTGAGATAAGGGACTTCGGGACTTCTGTAAAAAGATCCGGGCGCCTATACACCAGGACCAGGAGTACCATGCAGAGCAGGGTAACAGCTATTGCAAACTGCTGCCTGGTCCGGCGTTTTCTGAAATCCAGGATGATCTGTTGAGCATCATTCTTTGCCATTGCCATGAAACTCCTTTATATACATCATGAACCACAAAAACCGTGATTTTTTATTATACACCACGCCTGCATCCTGCATACATTGACCCTGCCCCGTAATAATGGATGGCATGAATGCCTCAAAGCCTTTCATCCCGGTTCCCGCTGTCTGCCTGAGAATTAGGAACATTGACATGCAGGACCCGTTGGCTTTAAACTGTACCCATACGTGATGTCTGCGGTCTTGCCAACATATCCACGGCTCACGATTTAAATCTATGGCAACCAAAAAACTTACAGAGAAGCAACAGCTGTGCACTGTCTGCCGCAAATGCTGCGGGCCGCTCGGCCTCTATATCGATCCTGACATCTATGAATGTTCGGAAAAAGAGCTTATCCATTTCTACAGCGCCAGGGGCTTCTCAGTCACCAAAGAGGATGGATATCTCTACCTTGTCCTCGATTTCCCCTGTCCGCACTTAAAGAAAACCGGATGCGCCATTTACAAGAAAAGGCCGAAGGTCTGCAGGGAATATTCCGGACTTGAAGATTTCGGAGATAAGTGCCTGTGGGCCAAGCTGCCGGAGCATCGGGACCAGGTCAGGAAAAAGAAGAAGAAATAAGGGCGGCTTCTGTAATTGAGACCGGGCGCAATTTGTCTTTGCCCGGATAAAACCCCGGCCCTGTTGATGTTTAGTTGTTTTTTTGTGTATTCAGCCCCCCCATGCACACCACGCATTGCCGGCAAATATCAAAGCGCACGGTCCCGTCAGGGTTTTGCTCCCATATCGGAGTGAGGTCCCCGCCTTCCGCATCACGGAGCACAGCTGCCGCCTCCGGAGAAATGTGGGCAACACGGGATTGCGTACCTTCCGCAATCCCGCCCCCGCAAATATCACATATCCGTTCATTGTCTTTGAGCATGCCCGCCTCGCAAAAAAGAAAAGTGGGTATCATTTTATGTACTCAGACTATCTCCTGTCAACACCTCTCCAGGAAAGGTAGTGTCTCAGTTTGCCCCAAAGGCTTTACGGCGATCCCTTTAAAAGTATTTCATACCAGGCTTATTGAACGGGAACCGCAGTGTTCAGCTTGAAAAGAACAGCCTTACTTCCTTAAGATATGAGATGGAGGTTTTCATGGCAAAGCTCATTAATCATATACGATATTATCATTATGTCTCCTCTGTGCTCGAAGGCAAGCAGGCGGACACTTTGTGCAGCGCCTGCAAGGCCTTTGCAAATACAACGGCGCGGACGCAGGAAGGCCTTGCAGAGCTTGAATGCAGCCGGGCAGATGAGATAAAAGCCCTTCCTGCCGATATACTGCGCCTGCTGAACGAGGCGCGGAGCAAGCTGGCCACCATCAGGATGCCGAAAGATGCCGTGGGACAGAAAAAGGCCGGCAACTGTAAAATGCCTGAAGGGGTATGCTTTATCAAAATATCCAAGGCGGTATTCGACAAGATCTAGAACAAAGCCCTGCTTGACCCCCTGCAATTTTCCCTTTATAGTTTGAGATAAGAGCAACTTCCGTCTCAACACCACTGCGCGCAGGGAGCAAGCCTTGGACGAAGAGCCTCAAGCAAAAAACAGAGCCGGAGATGTCTCCCATATGTTCCGGGCAATCAAAGGGCTTTTTATTCTCGCCTCTTTTTATACTCTATATTTTGCCCGGGCCTTTCTGCTGCCGGTAACCCTTGCGGTGCTCTTTGCCTTTCTCCTGAGACCGGTAGTGCGCACATTAAAGAGAATCAGGATTCCTGAAGTGGCAGGCGCCGCACTTGTGCTCGCCATCCTCATCGGGGCTGCAGCATACGGAACAGAGCAGCTTACCGGTCCTGCCATTGCATGGATCGACAGCGCTCCCCAAAACTTCCGCGCCGTAGAGGAAAAGGTGCGGAGCATCGTCCTCCCGGTGCAGAAAGTGGCGGAAACCGCCGAGGAATTGCATAAGATAACCGGAGCAGGGGAGAAAGAGAAGCCGAAGGTCGAAGTGAAAAGCCGTCCGAGCCTCTCCGATGCCTTTTTTTCAGGCATGCAGGAGTTCGTTGCAAAGGGAGCGGTAATGGTCTTTCTCCTTTTTTTCCTTCTTGCCTCAGGGGATTTATTTGTCCACAAGCTCACAAATCTTTTCCCGGGTTTCCACGAAAAAAAAGAGGTGGTCGATATCGCACAAGAGATAGAGACCAGTGTATCGCGCTATCTTCTGACAGTGACGTTTATCAACATCATTGAAGGGGCAGTAATCAGCCTCGTGATGTATTTTGTCGGTATGCCCAACCCGGTGCTCTGGGGAGTTATGGCCGGGTTCCTGGTTTTTATTCCCTATATCGGGCCGCTGCTCGGGGTAATTGTCGTGGCAGTCGTAGCGCTCCTGTCCTTTAACAGCATGGGGAAGATCCTGCTGGCGCCGGGACTCTATCTCGCCATAGACACGCTGCAGGGGCAGATCATCACGCCCTTTGTGCTCGGCGCACGTTTTGCCCTGAACCCGGTGGCGATTTTTGTGTGGCTCATCTTCTGGGGCTGGATATGGGGCATCACCGGCGCGCTGATTGCAGTGCCGCTCCTTACGGTGTTCAAGATATTGTGCGACCGCATTCAGTCCCTTGCCCCGATCGGGGATTTCCTGGGCAGGTAATGAGAGGGGACCTACATGCTCCTGTAGTTGATCGTGTGGATGCCGTGCAGTTCCCGCAGCACCATTACCACGCCGTCCTCAAGATGACTTTTCTCAGGAGTTTGTGCAACCGTGTCCATGAGGCGCCCGCTTTCCACGACAGTCACCCCGATTATGGGACCGCTGACCTTCACCTTTGCGTTCTCAAAAACCACGATAGGCGTTACCAGCACATCTAGTCCCATGCGCTCCCGTATCGTTGATTTCAGCCAGAAGGTATCTTTGAGGGTCTTCTTGATCACTTCAGACCGAGGCTTCCTGTTGATAAGCAGTTGGGCCCCGTCATAGGTGACCTCACCCTTTCCGGCTGCAATATTAATAATAAACAACCCGTGCTGCCTGTTGAATACAACGTGGTCGATCTCACTGTGGTTGTAAAGGATGCCGCTGAAGACCATGTAGTCTTCCGGCAACTGACCGAGGAGCCCTGCAACAAGCGGTCCTGCTTCTTTGCTTCCGGTGAATATTTTCTTGATGAATTTCTTTACACGAACCATTTAACGTATCTTTTATTATGTCCTCAGCATAAGCAAATACGCAACCTTTGCATTCTATCTCTTCTGTTCGCAGCTTTGCAATGCCGCCCCGGCCTGTTTCGCAAAGATGCAAAAACCCTGCTCATCTATTCTCTTGTTTTTCAATGTGTTTAGAATTGGCACGGAATCTGCAATATAAGAAGCAAGAAAACAAAAGGGAGGAAAAGAAAATGAAAACAAATGAAAATGCAAAAAAGGGATTATACATCGGAGCAGGCGTTGGGCTGGCAGCCTTTGCAGTGGCAGGACTTCTTCCCGGTTCGTTCATCGGTGGACTCATAGGCCTGAATATAGCAGGGAGCATTGCAGGCACCCCGGTATCTGCAACCCTTCTGCCGAGACTCATTGTAGGCGCATCCATGGTACTCGGAATAATGATATCAGGGACCATCTTTGTTACCAGCGCATCATTACTGGGCAGGCTGGCAGGGACACTCATAGATTCGGCACAGTTCAGCAGGGTGGCGCGGGTAGGGGCAGTAGTAAAGAGCAGATAGCACATACGCAATAATAGAAAAAATAAACACAACCAAAACTGGAGGAGGGACATCATGAAAGCAAGAAAAGAGCTCATAACAACAGGAACAAAGATCGGGGCAACACTCGGAGGAGTAGCGTTTTTGATTTTCGGACTGATACCGGGTTTTTACTTTGGCAGCTATGGCTCCCTTACAGTGATAAGGCATCTGATGGGCGGGCCGGTTGAGCCTACGGTTATTGTGCGGATGATCGTTGCAGCAGGTATTCTGCTGGCCATTGCCTGCATCGCATCAGTAAGCATTGTTGTGGGCTCAATTGCAGGCACAGCCCTCGGCTATCTGGTAGAGGCAGTTACTTCACCGGCAGAAGCAAAGGAGCGCGCGGCAGTAACAAGTAACAAGTGACGAGTAACAAGTGACAAGTAAAAACCGTAGTGCGGTTCTGGTTACGCACTACGGTTTTTTTATCTGTTACTGACGTTACTGCATGACAAGGTCTGTAAAGTAGACGTTTTTTACGGAATTTTCTCCTAAGATCTGGGCAACCCCGAGGCTGATCTCATCTTTGAACTGGAGTTTCCCTTCAGGGGATTTCAGGGATTCCGGAGACTTGCTGGTAATAATCATAAGGATGGCATCCCGTATCTGAGGAGTCCTGGCCTTTGCCCTTTCTTCGAGCTCCTTCGGAAGTTCGAGTTCTATGGACATTTTTGCGAACTTGGTCTCTACCGGGCCGGCGAGATTTACGATAAAGGGTTCCAGGGGGAAATTCACATTATTTTCAGCAGCCCGTGCCTCTTTCCCGTGGACATCAGCTGCACCGGGTTTCGTGAAAAAAGTGAATGCGCTCGTGGCCCCTGCAAGAGTCACAACAATGACGACAATGAGGAGATACAGGTTTTTTTTCTTCATCGGACTCCACCCCCTGACAGGAACGATGGGTAATTATATCTGAGATAAGCAGAAAAGATAAAGGCAAGACTTTGCACCTTATGCCCCTTTATGCTGAAAGCTCAATAGGTCTATAATTATCAGCTACTTGTAAAACAGAACTCTTGCAAAAAAGGGGGGAGGGAAGAGATTTTCCCGGGGATATCGCGGGTCCCCCGGTCCTCAGGTAGCGGCAGGCAGGCGTATGGTGAAGGCTGTGCCGGAGTTCAGCTTTGTCTGTGCCTCTATCGTTCCGCCATGCTCCTGTATGATCTTCCGCGTTATGGTCAGCCCCAGCCCTGAACCAAAGACCTTTGTTGTGAAAAAGGGTTTGAATATCTGCTGCAGGTCCTTCTCGTTAATGCCCGGCCCGGAATCGGACAAGATTATTTCAACCTGGACGCCGTTCCTTCCTGCAACAAGGCCTATCCTGCCGTCCGCCCCTACAGCCTGCATCGCATTTGTCAGGACATTGATAAGCGCCTCTTTCAAGTGGTAGCTGTCTGCACGGACCATAAGCGGGTCCTCGAGCTTTTTTGTCAGTTCGATCTTCCTCTCGGAAAGCTCGTCCTGGTAAAGCAGGGCAATCTCTTCAAGGATGGAACAGATATCAAGCTCTTTCTTCTGGAGGTTCCCTTCCCTCACAAAGCCCAGGATTTCCCTGAGATTGCTTTCCAGCCTGCGCGTTTCTTTCAGGATAATGCCTGCCTGCTCTTCCATGGGACCGGAAAGTTTGGTCTTCAGCCTTTTCGCAAATCCGCCGATAGACACCAGGGGGTTCCGCAGGTCATGGGCTATTTTTGCGGCAACTGCCCCGAGTTCAGCCATGCGCTCCTTATGCTCCGCCTGCTTGCGCTCAGTGATATCTCGAACAATGTCCCGGGAGCCCACAACTGTGCCGTTTTCGATAATAGCTGACGAGCTTACCTCGATATCAATATAGCTGCCGTCCTTTTTTCGCATTTTCCCGATGAACTTCTCGTACGCGCCCTGCTTTTTCAGCTTCTCGACTTCGCTTTCCGACCTGGGGACCTGTTCAGGAGGAATGACGTCGAAAATGCCCATATCCAGGAATTCCTCTTTCGTATAGCCGAAGAGTTCTATTGCCCGCTTGTTCACGTCCTTGTACTTCATGTCGGCTCCGACAATAAAGATGGGATCAACGGCGTTTTCGAAGAGGTCCCTGTATTTCTCTTCCGCCTGCCTGCGCTCGGCGATTTCCATCTTTAGCCTGATCGTCGTATCAAAAAGCTCCTTGGTGCGTATCTCCACCAGGTCCTGGAGCTTGTTTTTGTACTCCAGGAGCTTCTCTTCCATCTGCTTCCGCTCCGAGATATCTTGCGCCACAAAGGTCATCCCGGTAATTGACTGCAGTCCATCGAACATCACCGAACAGGAACAGGATACGGGAAGTATGGCGCCGTCCTTTGCCTTATATTTGCGCTCCACATTCCTGCCCCCCTGGAAAGCAATGGCATTGATCTCCTCCATGCTGAACTCGCCTTCCTCCTCCCCGCACAGCATACTGATGTGCCTGCCGATAAGCTCTTCTTCCTTGTACCCCAGGCGGTTGCATGCCGATTGATTCGCCATCCTGATCTTGCCGTCGGGATGTATGACAATGAGCATCTCGACCATCGACATAACAATATTATTAAAAAAATCTTTGTTGGAAAGCATCTTAGTCTCCGGAGCGATGCCCGCGGGGAAGTCCGGGCTGGTTATGGTTCCGCTGAATGCGGCAGATTAAGAAACCTGCAAAAAAGCTGGATTGCATTTTCATCCCTCACGCCTGTGGTCCCAGGCAACGTAATATACCATATATACCATTTCTCCCGCTCCTTCCGCACGGCGCTGAGGGCCTGAGGGCCGTCCATAATGAGAATTGGGGATGGAACGGCTTCAGGTGTATAATTAGACCAGATAGACGTCCGTGCGGGAGGACTGCACGGAGTATCAAATTCCCTGAAGATGCCGTCACGAATAGGGAGGCGCCATGAATCGCAGAGCTAAGATCTCAGCGGCAAAAGCGGAAAGGAAGCAGCAGAAGATTGAGGCGGGTCTTGTGTCTGAACTCTTCCCCAAGGTTGCAGAAATCGCCATCAGTATGGTGTACAGTCAAACAGGGGCATTGGAGCCGTTGTCGCGGAAGATTAATTTCTTTCCCGGCAGCTCTGCGGTATTCAGAATAAACTGTTTGTGCTCGGAATGTGTTGAAGGCGGATTTGATTTCACCCAAATAATAAGCGCCGTGGTGGGAGCCCGCAAAACAGCAGCACAAGGAAAAATAAGTTGTGAGCGCTGTTCTGCCCCCGAGTGCTCGGATGTTGAATACACCATAACGGTTAAATACGCCGCCTGAAATTATTGCGCGCCCGATCAGGAACACTGAGAAATGAGGCGCTTTGCGCACCCCGTGACATGCGTCAAATTTCGGCATTGACAAGGCAATATCCCGGAGCTATAGTAAAGTCAGAAAGAGGACCAGCAATCCCCTTGGGTGGAAAACCCAGAGACCAATTTGTTCAGTAAGGGAGCAGGAGTCAGGTGCGGGTGAGCAAGCCTTCAGCAGCGAGAGGGAAGCCCAAAGCATTTGCCGATGCACCCACTTGGAAACAAGGCTTATGGGATCACCCGCGGGGATTGCATATGATACACACAAAGAGCCATGCAAAAGAATCAGGCGCCATGCAGGCGTATGGTAGAAGCTAAGGTTTGCCAGACGTCGAGAAATTGGGCCTGTCCAACCAAGGTTGGGAAAACTTGTATGGCTCTTTTCTTTTCTCCGAATCCAATGGGTGTTGAACTATGAAAACCAAACCGAAAAAAATGCACGAAGCGGGCAAGGAAGGGTGGATCAGGACCTATCCCTCAATCCATGAGACACAAGAGAAGAGCAAAGTCAGATTCATAGTGAAGTTGCTGAAGAGATTAAAAAAAGGACATTAACGCAATTCTTCAATCCGGGACACTTCCCTTTTATTTATGTGTCCCGGATTCTTTCCACTCCTTTACACTGCACCGGGAGTGGTTCCCGAAAGGAGGCAAACAGCAATGGAGCTGCTTGAAGGCATTTACACGCGGCGGAGCGTTCGGCATTATACCGGGCAGCCGGTTGAGAGAGAGCGCCTGATAGAGATCATCAAGGCCGGGCCATTGTCCGTGGCCTCAACGAATAGTGTATACTTTACCTTATACGTTCACGTCCGGGCGAGAATTTCATTGAGGAGCTTACATTGAATATACTGGTGCGCAACCTGTCCAGGGAAATTAACAAGAAAGAACTATTCATGCTCTTCCAGTCTTTCGGGAAGATAAAGTCACACGACATAGTCATTGATGCAGCCACAGGCAAGTCCAAGGGTTTCGGGTTCATCGACATGCCGGAAGATTCCGAAGCCGCAGCAGCGATCAAAGCACTTGACGGCAAGCTTATCAAGGGCCTGAAGATACGGGTGAAAAAAACTGCCCGGCAAAACTACCACGCTCCCCAGGACAATCCGATCAGGGTGCGGCCGGAGCATTCTGAAGCCCGGAAAGAGAATAGTGCGCCTAAAAGGAAAAGCAGCGCCTTGAGTACCGGCCGCAAAAAACTTACCCGCAAAGACAGGCATTGATCCGGTAGTCCGGCAGCATCGGATATGCCGCTCTTTTTCAATATCCCCGGAATTTTGTGATTCAAATCACTGCATGGACCATATGCAGGGCGGCTAGAATATAGTCACTCCAGTTCACCAGTTCCAGGCAAATGCCTGTTTGCCCCCTCTTTCAGCAGCGGCCTTCGCAGTGCTCTTGCCGCATGGGGATTGGAAGAATCAGCCCCGAATCTTGCCCTTAAGGAGTGAAATGGAAACGGAAAAAGATCTGATATACTGGGTGCCCAGTTTTTATGTGCTGGAGGACCTCCTGGTGCGCTTTAAACCCTCCGAGGGGGCGCCCTCAAGGATAAAACTTAAGCATGACCTCTGCGAAGTCCGCGGCAGCTACAGCAGGGTTTTGGCATCTCTGCTGTTTGATGTACTGGTCAGGATGTGCTTTGGAGAGGCACGCCATGCCTGCGACAGATGCGGGGTCGTTATCCCTGAACTCTCTTACGTAATGGACAGAAAATCCGCATACAGACTGGCAGAACAATTCGACCCGAAAACCTCTCTGCCGAAGCTCAGGGATCTGTTCCTGGAGTGCTGGACCGAGCCCTACGGCGGAAGCGCCTGGGCGATCATCGCGGAGGCCGCAATGAAGTATTGGTCCCTGCCCTCCGGGATCTTCATCGACCATTGCGTGGATTTGAGCCACCACGGCGGCCTTGCCTTCGATAAGCTCGAAACCGGGTTCCATGTATGGCACAAGCGCAAATACCTGGACATACTGGATCAAAAGAAAAACGGTTCCATACTTGATATAGATATGCCCTTGCCGGTATTTTATTTTGTGGAGGCCCTGCTCTTCAGGGCGCGCACTCTGAGATTGGTCGAGGCACTCCCGGAATTGGTGATATCGAAGGGATACGGCTACCGGGCAGTGCAATGGGGCAGCGAAATTCCGGGTGATCCACGGACCCTCTGTGACGAAGATAGTCCGGGAGACTTCAGTGAAAGGGGAAAAGAAAAAGATATCTATGGGGCCCGATGAAGGGAAAACAGGCAGGAAATGCCACTGGGGCAGCCGATTCGTTTTTCAATGGAAAGGCCTGAAGTTCTTCGGCGCCGGCAGCTTTCGGGGAATGGACACCGCCGGGATGGACGTGATCATCGATTGCGGAGCAAATGTCCTGCAGTCTATGGAACGAGCGAACCCGGGAAGTGACTTACCCGCTGCCCAGCCGCAGATCATAAAAATAGGGTGGCCGGACGGCGGCGTGCCGGATTTTTCAGAACAGGACTGGCTGCGCCTGCTCGACGTCCTCCAGGAATCATCACTCAGCCGCAAAAGAGACATCGATGTGCTTGTATGCTGCGTGGGAGGTCACGGGCGGACGGGGACCGCGCTGTCCATACTTGCCGCGCTCACAGGTGTTGAAAGGGAAAACCCGGTCGGCTTTATCCGCCGGGAATACTGCCCGAAGGCAGTAGAGTCGAAGCCGCAGTGCAGCTATATCAGGGGAATAGCGAAACTCGACATGGAGGATGACATATTGCCTTCAGAACCCGACGAATCCTGCGAAGCAGATCTGCGCTGGTAGCCATACACCAGGGGCCGGCACTATCTTTCGCTGCTTTTCGCTCCCTTTTGTTGTTCAGCTATAATATCAAACACTTGTCTCGGTCCGCCCCCCAGTTTAAAAAAGATTCGCTATCATGAGCATACCGGGCGGCCTCTTGGCGGCAAAGAATTCATAGACAAGCTTGAAAAAGCACTAAACCGCTCTCTCCACCGTCAGAAGTCAGGGCCGAAAAAGAAGGGAGATAAGTAAGGCGTCCACGGAATTGCCCCAATACCATTACAAAGTAAATTCGCATTATTGGGTCTATTGTGGAAATTCCGGATCAGGTCGGACAGGTATTCTGATTTAGTTCGGACAGTTAAGCCACTTGGTTACTACATATACTCCTCGGCTTTACGATCCTGCAGCTACTGGTGATTTTCGAGAATATATATCGCGATCTCGTAATTGACTTTTTCTGAAAATCCTCACCGCGATTTTGGCTATTAACAAACCCTGAATCCGACAATTGAATAGATTCGAGAACGTGGCAATAGAATTCACTGAAACACAGTTTTTAGAAATAGCTGATTCAGGATTCTTCGAATGAGCTTCTATGGTAAGTGAGCTTCCAAGCAGGCATGCCACCCTGCAGCAATGTGGTCCTGAAGCGTTCCTTGCAGTTCTCTTTTCTTTCCTGAACTTTTATCTCGGTTATTGATGTGTGCTGCGGCATTTGAGACTGAAGCCCATAGACGGTTATTTCCTCCACGAAACAGCACAAGCGATCAAACATAAATCCCACGAACTCCGAAACAGGCTGTTTTTCAATTTCGGGCTCTGTGATCTCTATAATATTTCCATTGCCATTGTATTTAGTCAGGGGCAAAAACCATCCTTCGTGCAGTTTGTTTCTGCGGGTTACCAGCTTATCAGACCAATCCCTCACGTTCCTAAGATACTCCGCTAGCTCAGGTTTAGTCATAGCCAACTTTGAGAGCTCTTTTTCGAAAAGTTTCTGTTTTTTAAATAAAAAGCCGATATTACCAGACTGCAAAAGAGTGACCAATTTTTGCATTCCATCTTTGATGCATCGGACTGCGCTGTATAGGAAATCATTAAGTTGCCTGCTCAATTGTCCATTAATATCTTCTGCAATGTGAATCATGCCGCCTTCGACTCTCGCAATTTCTCCTTGCGAAACTTTACGGCGATGTTCTGTTACAGTCTGTATGATCTCTTTATGTGCTGTTCTGGCAGCAGTGAGCGCATCAAAAACAAATTTATAAGCCTCATCAAATTCTAATCGTTTGCCCTCATTAGAAAATGCTCGATCTCGTAAATTCAGTATTCCCATAAACAAGCGGGCCATAAAGGGAGAGTCCGTCCCTTCATCAGCGTACTTCAAAATAACCCCGCTTGGCTTTTCCTGCTGCACCTTCATATTTGATTGACATTGAAACCTGAAAAGCGCTCCCCTGAAATCGTTTTCATTTATAGGGAGAACGCTTGAAATTGCTCCATCGGCCTGCTTGTATATGTGGGCATCCTTAGCCACAGGGCCGAGATAAAGCAGAAACGCCTCTAAGGGAAACTTCCCCGTAATTTTAACTGCTCCGCCTTCTGGCCATGGGATATAACTCACATGGGAAAGGAAACTACCACTTCCATCCTCAATACGATAGGGAAACGGCTTGCGCATCTGTCGATTCAAATGCTCTTCATACGCGAGCGACACTAATCCATTGTGTCTGTCAAAAAGGTATGCACTTACGGTTATTCCAGTCATTGGAGCGCCTTCCATTATTCTTTCAAAGGAAGGTAGTTTTATCCCCGGGGAAAAGCTGGCTAAGTGTCCGAAAATAAAGTGCAACACATTATTTAATGTGTATATCCCTAGTCCGTGAGCAAATATGTGAATGTACATAGGCGGCACGGGACCGCCAGTCTGATACCCGGGCAGATAGAAACTGCCCATTATTTCTCCGCCATGAATCTGACAAACATAATTTACGGTGCCGGATTTCAACACCGCAACCATGTCCGGCCACTCCCATGGAGGGAATAGTTCGTTTCTAGCCTTCATTAATTCACCAATTTCCTCAACTGAGAAAGGTGAGTCCATGGCGAGTATGACCCCAATTGATGTTTTATTTATCGGGTATTCCAATTGGGGGCCAGCAGGCCTTTTGAGCCTCTTGAATGCAGCAATATGCTCATATCCGGCATTCAATTCCTCTTTCCCGAGGCTGGCTGTTACATGAATAGCGCAGGCTACTTTATCCGCGCCGAGCTCGCGAGGAATTTCGGATTCCTCATATGCCGTTATAGAAATGGCGCAGTCAAAATGAGTTATGTCTCCTTCAGCATCGGTTATGATAGCAGGCAAAGCCTTTGCTGGCCATTGAAGAAATTTGTTTAGGGTAGAATTCAGATGTTCGGCGATCTGCCGGTCAGAATACTTCGCTGCTTCGAGTACTGACTTCCTCTCCTCCTGGATACTGGTCGAAATGGAATTTTCCATAAATTTACCCTGTTTCCATTTTACCATTCTGGGGATGCGGATTTCTGGGCGTGTCCTTTTTTGCACGCGGACCATGACACATTCTCTCGGAAATCTTGCGTCTATTGAACAGTCGACACGTGCGGATCTGCCACTGCTATCGACA
>JAJZPZ010000016.1 GCA_021847795.1 Nitrospirota bacterium | reverse complement strand
CCAGAATGATGAAATGAAATGACTCGAATAACATATTTGGCAGGGCTACGGCAGGGACAAAGAAACTACAGGCAAAAAGGATTACTCTTTTTGGGGCACTTTAGATTACCACCTACACTCCCTCAGATATGACGACCAGTCCTCTATTGTATCCACCAAATAACAATTGTCCGACAGAACATCATCCATCTCCATCTTCACATGCGCTCGTGCGCTCGACCATCGATATTGTTCCGCTCTTTTTACCATATGCGCCCTTACAGGATTGTTTTCAACATAACGCACTCCCGAATACAAATGCCTCTCATCAAGTACACAGGAAAAAAATCTCCCTTGCCACAGATGCCCCCTGCATTCCTTCCTCATGTGAACGTATTGCGAGTATCTCATATGGAGAGTATTGAATGTCTTTGCCAGCGAATCCTCTTCGTTGGGTACTGCGATGAAATGCACATGATTGCTCATCAGGCAGTAGGCCCATATCTTTACAGTGTATTTCTTGCTGTAGAACTGCAGCCACTCCAAATACTGGAGGTAGTCTGCGTCGCTTTCAAACACCCGCTGGCGATAGTTGCCCCGCTGCGTGATATGATGCGGGAATCCGACTGCAACTGCTCGTGCTATCCTCGGCATACTTCGATATTAATTCTTCCCTGTCGCTGATGTCAATAAACGGGCGCTGTCCCTATTTTTACCGGTCCCTGAAACAAATGCGAGATTAGTTTTTGATGTCAGGTAGTCTCTGCAGCAGTTCCAAAATCGCTTTGCCTGGTTGTCTGTGACCAATGCCATCTTGGCTCCTTATTATGGTTAACCAGTTATTAGATAGTTTCTCGATAATAACAAACTGCCTGTGCAAGTTCAAGAAAAAAGATAATGCTATTTTGACATAACCTCCGAAGTTAATTATGTTTTTTAACGCGACAATGTTCAGTTTGTCATGTTATCAAGTTTTCTGCTTAACATACAGTCTACGACTTGAATGAGGGATTCTTAGAATTTATCCAGTCCGTACCTATAGACCCGCAAGTTGCAGGCATGCCCGGTATTTTCAAGGTAATCGCTCCCCCCCCTCACGAAGACACTGTGTACGTTTCCATAACTTGGACTTGTCGAGATAACAAAAACCAAGGACAAGAAAATTCCTTGTGTATCATTCGATAAGACTGCTCCTGAAGTGGAGATTTAACGATCATTGTTCTACCGGAGCGTGGCGGATGCTTGAATCATTTTCCCCTAATCCGTTATCTTTAATCTGTGACAGGTGTTATCCTTTTAAATCTCGGCGGTCCTGATTCCCTTGAGGCGGTAAAGCCTTTTCTCTATAATCTTTTTTCGGACAGGGACATCATCAGGCTCGGACCCCCGTTCCTTCAGAAGCCCCTTGCCTCACTCATAGTAAACCTGCGGGCCAAAAAGGCCAGGGAATTCTACGCGCTCATCGGCGGGAAATCCCCCCTGGAGGAGATCACAACTGCGCAGGCGTCTGCGCTCAGGGAAAGACTGGGCCCCGCCATGCCCGTTTATGTGGGCATGCGCTACTGGAAGCCCTTTATAAGCGACACGGTGGAGCGCATGCACAGGGACGGCATCAGCAGGATCGTTGTCCTGAGCCTCTATCCCCACTACTCCATCGCTACCACCGGCTCTTCGGTAAAGGCGTTCAAAGAGGCTGCAGCGCGCTACCCCGTTGAATATGCCTGCATCAACTCCTGGTTCGAACACCCCGGGTATATCGATGCCCTTGCGGAAAAGATCCGGCAGGGGATGGAAACATTCCATGAAAAACCTGCTGTGCTTTTCAGCGCCCATAGCCTCCCGCAGAAGTTTATCGATGCAGGAGATCCCTATGAGTTCGAGATCAGGGGCACCATTGAGGCACTTGCAAAGAAAGTGGATATGCAGTGGCATCTCTCCTACCAGAGCAAGACCGGACCGGTGAAATGGCTTGAGCCGACCACGGAACACATGCTGCATGAGCTTGCAGGCAAAGGGGTAAGGGACCTCCTGGTAGTGCCTGTCAGTTTTGTGTCAGACCACATTGAGACACTATACGAGATCGATATGCTGTATAAAAATATGGCGCAGGGACTAGGAATAAATCTCAGAAGGGTGGAATCGCTGAACACTTCGCCAAAATTCATCGAGGCGCTTGCAGATATTGTGATAAAGAAGGCAACGGCCGCGGGATGGGTATAGGTTACAGAGGAGGGTGCAAGATGGGCGGATATGACATCATTATCATCGGGGCGGGAATAAGCGGATTGAGCCTTGCCCATTATTGTGCCGGGGAAGGACTCAAAACCCTGGTGATCGAGAAGACCGATCATATCGGCGGCACTCTTCATTCCCACCGCTTTGAACAAGGAAATGGATTCTGGATCGAACTGGGCGCCCACACCTGCTATAACTCGTACCGCAACCTGATAGGGATCATGGAAGGGTGCAAGGCCCTTGACCGGGTGATAGCGCGTGAAAAAGTCCCCTTCAAAATGCTGATCGCTGGCAGCATTAAATCCATACCCTCACAGCTTAACTTCCTCGAACTCCTCTCTTCAGCGCCCCGGCTCTTTACGCTCAGGAAAGAGGGGCAGAGTATTGGGTCATACTATTCCCGGCTTGTGGGACCCCGGAATTTCGAGCGGGTGATCGGCCCTGCCATGAATGCGGTGATATCCCAGGATGCCAGGGACTTTCCTGCGGACATGCTTTTTAAAAAACGCCTTCGCAGAAAAGACGTTCTGAAGAAATTTACCCTGGAGGGCGGGGTCCAGGGCATCACTGATTCTCTTGCAGCGCAAAAGGGGATCGAGATCGTAAAAGGGAAAGAGGTGCTTTCCGTCCGGCGGACCGACGGACATTTCGGGGTGGTGACCGAGGGCGCGTCCTATGAGGCAGGCAGCCTCGCCCTCGCAACTCCTGCCTCAGTCGCCGCATGGCTTTTACGCGAAGCCTTCCCGGAACTTTCAGAGCGGTTGGCGCGCATAAAGGTTGAGCCGGTGGAATCAGTGGGTGTTGCAGTCCGGAAGGATGCGATAAGCCTACCCCTTGTTGCCGGGCTCATACCGGTCTCCGACAACTTTTTTTCCGCTGTCTCCAGAGATACGGTCAGCCATGCTGCCTACCGCGGATTCACCTTCCATTTCAAGCCGGCAGCCCTGAAGCGAGAGATAAAACCGGCGCGCATTGCGGAGGTGCTCGGTGTGAAACAGGAGCAGCTGCTTTTTGTAGTAGAAAAGAGGAATTTCGTCCCCGCGCTCAAGGTCGGCCATGACAAATTCGTCCGCAAAATCGATGAGACGATATCCGAAACCCGGCTTTTCCTGACAGGGAATTATTTCGACGGCATGGCAATTGAAGATTGCGTCTCAAGGTCGCTCAAAGAGTTCCTGCGGTTAAAGACAGTAACGAGTTAAAAGATAATAGTACCTAAGACTCGTCACTTGTTCCACTACTCGTTACTGCTTTTTTTAGAGCCTCCGCCGGAGGCTAGCAGTTCTTTCAGAGACTGCTTGCCACGATCCGTTTCGTATCTTCAGCAATAAGGTGGCTGTCAACGCGGATGGTGTGGTTTTTCAGGCGGCTCTCCACCTGCTTCTTTGTCGCATGGCAGATTTTTCTCAGGATGTCAAAGCGTTTGCCATAATAGAGCCAGGGGAAGAGGTCATTTATATCGGCGGTCTTGAAAGGCTGCAATTCCTGGGAGCTGATCCCCGTATTCTTCAGTATTGTGAAGGCATCTCCAACTGTTGGTTTCGCTGATTTCCACAAAGAGATCTTTATGAGGTTTTCCCATACAATAACTACATGGATTTTTGATGGGCTTACTGAGGACTCCGAGTTGCAGGAGTTTACAATGCTTTCAAGGGCAGCGAAAACTTTTGCGGAATCGTCAGCAGTGATGTACACCTCATCGCTGAAACGGAACAATTCTTTGTGGGCCTGCCGGGAAAATTCAGTGTCACAGACTACGACTTCATGGCTGTCCTTCAGGTTGTCTATGGGGCATAGCAGCGGCATACGCTAATTTTAGCATTTTTCACGGCTAATTTTTAGAGCATCCCCGGCATGAAGCTCTTTCCTCTGTTCCTGTATCTCATGTGGTGACAATTTGTTGTAATTGCCGGTTTTATTCAATCTCTGCTGCCTCGGATAGTTGTCCTATATCCTGCTGAGGATCTCCTTTTTCTTGGATTCGTACTCGGTTTTACTTATAATGTTGTCCTTGCGCAGCTTATCAAGCTCCCGCAAAAGATCCGAGGCCGTGACTTCAGCGATCGGTCCGAAACTTATTGTTGAGGCAAAGACTTTCACTAATTTTTCTTTTGAGTAATTGTTTTTGAATTCGCCAAAATCATCCCAAACAATTACTGACCGGTACAGTGTGTCTCCCGACTTTTTGAATCCGAGGGATATTAAAGTATCCTGCCCGTTGAGCGTGCCGTAATAGGTGATCACAGTGGACTGAGAATTTATGACAGTTTCATTGTACTTATCTCCAAAGGTTATATTTTTTTGCTTCAAACTCATTCTCCGGGCTGCCTGCTCTTTGGCATATTCCACCTGGTCTTTACCGGCTATCGCTGTCTTTTTATCCTCCGGAGCGCTTGATTTGTTTATGAAAAGAGAGCCTATGAACTTAATTCCACTAAAGATGGACGGCACCAGTAAGAACTCCCCCATACAAAAACCCTTTGCAGGAATGATAATGGTAAGCATTGCTATAAGCAGGATTACTCTTTTCATGGCTGCACTCCTTTGAGATGGGGCTGCTTCTTCTCCTCCAGCCGCGCCTCTTTTTTTAATCTCTTATTCAACTTGTAATTTAAGAGACAAGTAGCAATAAAAGTGCCAGAATTGATGGTCTGATTTTCCGCTCTTTTTTCCCGGGAGCATAGCGCAAAATGCACCAGGTGAGGGAAATTCTACAGAGCAGGATTCTCATTGCTCCAATTCCCTCAAAAGTAATGTGGGCGTCCCGGGGAACTGCAAGTGGTTTTGTGGAAGCGGCAGTATGCTTAGCTGGTTATCAGTCCCGTGAATACTCCACGGGCCTCTTTCAACATCTCTTTATGTATTCCCGGGTTCCCGGCAACAACGTTTCCTGTTGAAAGGAAGTCATTTCCGCCGCTGAAATCGGTTATCACGCCACCTGCCTCCTGTATGAGGAGGCTTCCTGCTGCAATGTCCCAGGGGCTGAGCCCGATCTCGAAAAAGGCTTCACACCGTCCGCAGGCAACAGAGGCAAGATCCAGTGCAGCAGAACCTGCCCTGCGCAGATCGCTGACCCTGAATAAGACATTTTTGAAAAGCTTGAGATACGGATCTATCATATTTTTCTTCTTAAAAGGAAAACCGGTGGTGATAAGACTGTCTTTTGTATCATGCACAGCAGATACCCTGATCCGATTACCGTTCAGAAATGCCCCGCTCCCCCTCTCTGCAGTGAAGAGTTCATCCCTCAGGGGATCATAAACAACGCCGGCGATTATCTCCCGCTTGTATTGAAGCGCTATGGAAACACAAAAGACGGGATAGGAGTGGATGAAGTTTGTCGTACCGTCAAGGGGATCGATTATCCAGCGATAGCCTTCTGTTTCCGTGTCTTTCGTCGACTCCTCGGCAAAGATATGGTGGCCTGGAAACTGTTCTTTGATCGTCCGTATGATGACTGCTTCCGATTCCTTATCAACATAGGTAACAAAGTCGGAGGTCTGCTTAAGGTCTATATCCTTTTTCGATATTTTGCCGAGATTGCCGAGGATGACCTCTCCGGCAAGCTTTGCTGCTTTGACGGCAATATCCAAAGATCCGTTTTTGTCGGGCATACATAAATAATACCATTTTTTAAGAAAGGCTTAGCCGGGAGCAGGCGAACTGTAATCTCCAGGCAGAGGTAAGAGGGAAGGAAGGTGTACCTCAAAGTTTCGGCAACCCGATGTATCAGTTCTTCGGCGCCGATGATTCGGGCATCATTGAGTGCCCGTTCATGACTGATGCCACCGACTGGATGCTCTTTGCGAATCCGCGCGAGGGAGAGATCATCGAGATTGCATACTTGAACGGGCAGCAGGAGCCTGAGATGTTCGTAGCCGACAACCCTGCGGCCGGGCAGATGTTCGTGGCGGATAAGATACAGTACAAGATCCGCCATGAATACGAGGCCGAGATTGTGGACTACAGGGGTGTGTACAAGGCGGTAGTAGCATAGCAGTGAGATAGACGGGAGGCCTTGGGGCCTCCCTTAAAAAAAATACGGAGGCTTAAAAAAATGAAAGAGTTTTTCAAGAGACATTTGATTTTGCTCATGACAATGATGATACTGCTGCTGCCTGTCATGAGCTTTGCGGCAACCACAAACCCGTCATCGGCATCCAGCGGCTATGTGGTGATTCCGATCCAGATCAGCGGACAATATACTGCGACGACCGCCGCAGTGGCAAAGTTCAAGTCACCATTCCCTTTTCAGGTTGTGCATATCTCTGCCACTGCCAGGGCTGCAGGAGGCACGTCTCCTACGCTGACGGTCGACGTCAAGCAAGGCAGCACGTCGCTACTGACCGCACCCATATCGGTCACAGCGGGGACAGTTTCCGACGGGACACTTGCGACCAGCCCGTCGATACCTGACGAGGCGAATGTGAGCGTTGATCTTACGATCGGCGGCACTACGCCTACCTGGAATGACATCACAGTGCTGATTGCATTGAAACGGCTGTAAAAAGCGTAATGCGTGATGGGTGATGGGCATAAAAACTCATTACTCATCACGGATTACTGATCACGAGGCGAAATGAGCGATCTTGCAACCATAAGGGGAAAAGTAAGCGGAATTGTGAGGGACAATTCCGGAAAATTGGTCAATCCCACGGATTACGACCGCAATATCAATGCGGCGATCGCGCGGTACTCGAAGCACTGTCCGGGCATTAAGGTGCTGGACATCACCGGAAACGGAGGTCATGACTATTCGATATCCCTGCTCACCGGCTGGAACGATGATTTTTCCACGGTGAAGAGCATCGAGTACCCGATAGATGAGATCCCTGCCGAATACCTTGAAGCGGAAGGATACGAGGTATTCGAAAAGCCGACGGGAAAGGTGCTCAGGCTGAACGCCGA
This sequence comes from Nitrospirota bacterium, assembly GCA_021847795.1. Classification (GTDB taxonomy): domain Bacteria; phylum Nitrospirota; class Thermodesulfovibrionia; order Thermodesulfovibrionales; family Dissulfurispiraceae; genus JAMCVZ01. The sequence goes on along the minus strand of JAJZPZ010000016.1, from coordinate 27,214 downwards.
CTCTCCGCCGGTAACGGAGAAGTTCCGGGTGACGGTGACGATCCTCCGGACGGATGCGACGATCCCGGCATCTGATGAGGATGCGCTCTGCAACCTGGCGGCGTCTCTCTGTCTCGAGGAACTGGCGAACGCATATACGCAGACATCCGACAGCACAATCGCTGCGGACTCGGTGAATCACCGGTCGAAAGGGTCGGAGTTCGCATCGAGAGCAAAGGCGCTGATGCAGCTCTACAAGCAGCACATGGGAATTAATGAGGACGATACCACTCCCGCTGCAAGCGCTGTAGCGGACCTCGACCTCAAATATCCTGGCGGTGCCGAGCGGCTGACGCATCCCCGCAAACGGAGGGAACAGAGATGAAGGGGACTGTCCCAGTATTTACGGGCGGAGCCGTAGAATCGGGACTGTCCCCGCAAACGAGGGCATCATGGAAATGAGGGTGTCGATCACTCAGAAGGGCAACATCTTCGCAGGTAAGGCCCCGGAGATCGTCCAGGGGAAGCTCCTCGAGGCAATGTATGAGGCCACTGCATTTTTGGAGAGGGAGGTCAAGTCGAGGACGCCGAAGGGAGTCTATGGAGAAAAGGATGGATTGGTCTCTACAGTGCAGGGCAAGGTCGCTGGTATAGGAACTCCAGTGATCAAGGGAATCGTGGCGCATCAAAGCAAATATGGAGACGTGATCGAAAAAGGCCGCACCGCAGGCAAGACAATGCCTCCGGAAGGGTATCTTATACGTTGGATACAGGTGAAGATGGGGCTTTCGGAATACGAGGCAAAACGACTGGAGTTTGTGATTAGGAGAAAAATAGGTACGAGGGGATTCCACGGGGCTCAGATGTTCGAGCATGCGCTGACTGACAACTGGAGCAGGCTCCAAAGTATTTTCGATCGCTGCGGTTTTGAGATCGCGAGGGAATTGAATCAATGAGTGACAGTGCATTGAGGACGGCAATAAAGACGCTGCTCGATGAGGTGACCGGCATCGGCAAGGTGCATAAGTATGATCGCCGCTCCAGTGAGGACAGCAAGTTCCTTGCGTTATTCCAGGATGAAACTTCAAAGAAGATCTTTGGATGGGAAATCGCCAAGGACGGATTCAGGCTTGAGAAAGTCTCGCAAAAATACAAGCTGACCCACAACTTCGTATTGAAAGGCTACTACGGTCTGCAGGATGCCGCAGAGACCGAGATCACATTCAATGCGGTAATCGACCTTGTTATTTTGAAGTTTGTCACTAAAAAGGTATCGGGGGCTGAGGGGCATCCGGTACCGCAGGCAGGGCGAACTGTGCCGAAGCTGTTCGGCAGCGTACTCTGTCACACGGTGGACATCAATCTCCCTGTGGCTGAGCTTATTGAAGCGACGGAAGAACAAGGGCTGGAGGATCTCCTGAAGCTCGGCATCGACTATTACCTGAAACCCGGCGACGATACCAAAGACGCGTCGGATACAGTAACGCTTTCATCCTAAAAGGAGGATACATTTATGGAGCAGACTTTGAGAGTAATAGCAGCACCGGGCACACAGTGCCCCAGGGAAGGGAAGCCCAGGGAATACATCACCGATGCTGAAGCGGTCACGGTCCCGGCCACAACGTACTACAAACGGCTCGTCGACGACGGCTCGCTCCTGTTGGAGACGGAGACGACCACAAAGAAAAAGGAGGTAAAGGCTGATGGCAAGTAAGAACATCACCTTCGACAACATTCCCGCTTCAATACGGAAGCCGGGCAAGTATCTCGAGTTCAACACCAGGCTCGCCGTGCGCACGCTGCCCAACAATAAGCAGAGCATGCTCATCATCGGCCAGAAGATCGCAGCCGGCACGATTGCACAGAAAATTCCGACGATGGTATGCAGCGATGCGGACGCCTCCACCTATTTCGGTGCAGGATCTATGTGTCATCTGATGACCAGGGCGGCGATCAAGGCCAATAAATATCTGGACCTCACGGTCATAGCTCTGGATGATGCGGGCGCTGGTGTGGCTGCCAGTGGTACCGTCACCATTACCGGCCCGGCAACATCAGCCGGTGCGCTCACTCTGTACGTCGCTAATAAAAGGATCGATATTGCGATCGCAAAAGACGATGCCGCCAACGCGATCGCCGCGGCGCTCAATACCGAGCTGTGCAAGCATGCGGACCTGCCGGTGACGGCTGCGGTCCTCAACGCCGTGGTCACGATCACCGCGAAGAACAAGGGGCTCTGCGGCAACGACATCGGCCTCGGCTACGAGCTGACCAACGCCGCGGGAGTAGGCGTAGCGATTGTCGCTATGGCAGCAGGCGCGACAAACCCGACGCTGCAGGACGCGCTCGCCGCAGTGTTCCCGGAGAAATACGACATTGTCGTCACGCCCTACAACAACCAGACGGACCTCACCACGCTCAAGACGCATCTGGACAGCGTTTCAGGCCCGCTCGAGCAGCGTCCGGGTGTTGGCGTCTACGGCATGAACGGGGCGCTCGCGACGGCCACAACGCTTTCCGCACAGGTGAACAGCGGGCGTATCCTCTGCATTTATCAGAGATACACCAGCACCAAGCGCAGGAGCATGCCTTACGAGATCGCAGCGGCAATGGGCGCGGTCATGGCCTGGGAGGAAGATCCCGCGAAGCCGCTGAATACCCTGGCGCTGGTGGGCATCGCTCCCGCCGATATCGCCGAGCGGTTGAGCCGTACAGAGCAGGAGACCCTGCTCTATAACGGCGTCACCCCTCTGGAGATCGGCCCCGGCGAAGTTGTCCAGATCGTGAGGGCGATATCCACCTACCTGAAGGACGCCCAGAACGTGGACGATATCTCCCTCCTGGAGATCACCACCATCCGCACCCTGGACTATGTGCGTAAGGCGCTCAGAGAGCGCTACTCGCTGCGATTCCCCAGGGAAAAGAAATCCGTGCGGGTGAAAGCGGCCATCATCACCGAGACGCTCGATGTCCTCTACAAACTGCAGGATCTCGAGATCCTTGAGGCGGTCGACGAGTGGAAGAGCTACGTGATCGTAGAGGATGATCTGCAGGATCCCAACCGCCTCAATGTACGGGTGCCCGCTGACGTGGTCAACGGCCTGCACGTGCTGGCAGCAAGAATAGACCTGTTCTTATAGAGAGGAGGAACTGAACGATGAGTGAATATGTATCGACTGTAACACTTGAAGTCAACGGCCAGAAGATAACCGACTTCAAGACCGTCACCGAGAAAGAGGTCGAGCTGCATAAGGCAGTCAACCTCATGAACCATACCGGCGTCATGTCTACAACGCCTCGCTACGGCGTGGAGGTTGATTATGTCATTCCCAAGGGAGTCGCGGAATTTGATTGGAGGACTCTGAAGGATGGCACTCTCACGATCGATCATCAGGACGGCAGGCGCGTTACCTTCTCCGGAGTGTACCCGGGCAAGATAGGCGCTGCCAAATACGACAGTGAAAACGAAGTCGTGAGAACGATCGATCTCGTCGCCGTCGACCGGAAAGAGTCATGAACTATGGGTACGGTAAATGTACGTGGAGTATTGATTGTTGGCGTCCCTTACGGCGGCAGTGTGCATAAGGATTTCTGCTTGAGGCCGCAGCTCGTGCAGGACTCGGTCGAGGTGATGGAGAGCGAGCACGCCGAGAGAGCGAGCAAGAATGACAGCTTCTTCGGCGTCTGCCTCCTTGCGAAGCAGATCGACAAGCTCGGCGATATCCCCAGGGAGGAAATCACCCCTGCCCTGGTAATGTCGCTTACCGAAGTCGACTTCCAGGAGATCCATAAGAAGAAGGGGGAACTGGAGCAGCGTCTCCGTTCCTTTCGAGGCGAAGAAAAAGCACCTTCGAGAGCTGACCCTGGCGCTGCTTAAGCTGGGGTTCAGCTACCGGGAAATTCTGGACATGTCGGAGATTGAGGCAATGGGATATCTGGATGTGTATATGAATATTCTGGAGCCGAAAGGAAAGACTAAGAAGTATAAGGTGAAGAGGAGCCGTAAAGCATGAAGTTCACAAATTTATTGATAAGCCTCTCGATGAGAGCAAGGGAAACTATGAAAAGGATGCCGCCGAGGATATAGAACATGGGTGTAACCTCCGTTGCTATACAGCTTACCATAGTTGACCTGCTAAGTCGAGGGGTCGATAAAATCAAGGACCGCCTCAAAGCGCTGTCCGGCACGAGCAAAGAGCTGCAGCAGGACTTCGACAAGATGGGCAAGTCTTTCAAGTACGCCATGATGGCCGGTGTCGCCACCAGGGGCTGAAGCCGGCCATCAGTGCCGCGGGTGACCTGCAGGCCGAAATGCTCGGGGTCCAGGCAGAGCTCATGGGAGCGGGCAAAAACGCTCAGGTGCTCAACAGTGAGCTGAAGAACATCAAGGCGACCGCATTTTCCGTGCAGGCATGGACACCGTTCGACATGACTCAGGTCGTCGCTCTTGAAAAGGCGCTCATCAAGGCAGGCGCATCGGTCGAGGATGTCACCGGCAAAACAGGAGCCGCTGCTGCTGCAGCGGCCCTGGCCGTCTATGAGAACCTCGACCCGGTGAGGACCGGCGAAGCTCTTATAGGGATCGGCACGCCCTTCAAGATCACTGCAGATAAGTATATGGAGCTGGCCGATATGGTTTCCAGGGCTGCATCGGCATCAACGGTCGGCGCTGCTGAAATAGCCGAGACAGCGAAGTATGCAGCGGGACCTATGGCGGCGTTAGGACGGTCAAACAAGGAAATGCTTGCGCTTTCCGCTGTGATGGCACAAGTTGGCATATCAGGATCCATGGCCGGTACCTCCCTGAAAAATTTCTTCCTCGAGGCGACGAAGCACAAGATTTTCAGAGATGCACAAGGCAATCTGCTGCCGACAATGAAAATCATCGAAAAGCTTAGAACGATGCTTAAAGGCAAGGGAGATGCCGATCAGCAGAATATTCTTAAAAAGCTTTTCGGAGAACAGGGGATGTCTGTTGCCATAGCTCTCTTGAACGAGGGCAAAGGATCCTATGAGGAGATTGTCAGAGCGATGAAAGAAGCTGCTGCTCTGCAAGAGAAGCTGCAAAAGGCAATGGAGGGATACAACCGGCAATTAGAGGGACTTCGAGGCACCGCCAAATCGACCCTGGCTAATCTTTTTATTCCTGCTCTTGCTCCCTTAACAAAACTCCTGGAGAAAACGAACGAATTCGTAACCGCAATAGGCACAGCATCTCAGAAAAGTGAGGGGCTGGGCAAAGCGGTGTCGGGCATATCTCTTGGCGCCGCTGCTACGGGTGCCGCAGCAACCGTGTTGTTGGGCGGCGCCGGACTCTACTACGGCAGGAAGGTGCTCAAAGGAGCTGGCGGAATCAAAGGACTTTTGAAAGGAGCAGGCAGTACTGCAGCGGGAATTGCAGAGGGTAAGGCAGTTGAGGCTGCAACGGGAGTGACGCCGGTATTTGTAACGAACTGGCCTGCTAATTTGGGGGGCTCTGCTGCGAGCGCTGCAGCAGAGGCGGCTGCGGGCGGCGGATTGCTGAAAAAGCTTGGAAGCTCCTTCCCAAAGATTGCATCATTCCTAACTGTCGGGGCTCTCGGGAAAATGGCTTTGGCTGGGGCAGCGGGCTACGGCGTTGGCACGCTTATCAATAAGGGCATCGGCAACCTTACGGGCAGAGGAGAGGGATGGCTCGGAGATATTCTTTATGACTTTATCAATAAGGTCGAGAAGCCCGAAGTGAAAAACAATATTCCCATGAATATCTACATTGATCGTAACGACCGGGCAACGGTAGAGAATCAGGGAATGAACACGACAACGACCGTCAACACCATGAATCGCGGAGGGTTCCTCAATGGCCGATAGATACAATGCCAGGCTCGACTCCTTTACTCTTGAGATAGAGACGATCGAGGACAATTTCGAAAAGGCGATCGCAAAGCACGAGTTCCCCTTCAAAGACGGCGCGCTGTTGGAAGACATGGCACTTAAAGCCCGCATCATCCGGATCCGCTGCTACTTCTACGAGGCGACCTATGACACGCACAGGGATCTTCTGAAGCATATCGAAAAGAGAGAGCTCTTCGAGCTGCTCCATCCGAAATACGGCCTGCTGAAAGGCTCGATCGAATCTGTAGCAGTAAGACACGACGATCGCACGAGCACTGCGGAGATCGATATCTCTTTTGTCGAGGGGAAGATCATTGCAGCGGAGCCGCAGCGGCAGGTCAATGTGGAACGCTCTACCGAGGAAGCTTTCGCAAACGGCCAGTTCGAGCTGATCGAGGAAGTGGAGGAGGACATCAGGAACGATCTCGGCACTGAGGCAGGCGATATCATCATCAAGGAGATCGATACCACGCTGCCCATGCACGGCCAGTTCAGCGGCATATCGATCAAGGCGCGTGAGTATATCAAGGCGGCTGACGCTTTTGTGGACGATCTGAGGGCAACGCAGAGCGCCATCACCAATCCCGCCGACTCGCTCCTGGCTGTCGTCAATTATCCGAACACGCTTGCCGGGAATATCATCGGCACCGTGGCCAGGACAATTGAGCGGTACGCGATTCTCCATGAGGGGTTCCGCTCCTCGCCGGTGCGCTTCCTAAGCACGCTGCGCACCTCCCTGGGAGGGCTTACCTCTCTCTCTACCAGATTCAGCAAATATACCAGAATTGCTTCGGCGCAGCGCACTGCCCTGGAGGCGGCGTACCTTTACCGGGACGACGAGACAAAACGCGAGATTGTCCGGCGAATGGAGACCACAAAGAGCTTCGACGCCCTGGGCAATTACACCAAGCCCGAGACCACTGAGCCGATCATGACAATCGGCGAGCTGGAGCGATCGCTGGCCGATGTGCGCACAGATCTGCAGGCTGCGGTCGACGAATCCCGGGGAACAGAGAGCCTCAAAGAGATGGCGGTCAGCCTGGTCGAGCATGTGAATGACATCAAGCTCGAGCGCGAGAAGATCGTCACTGTCGAGGTGGATCCATCGCTCCCGCTGCACCTGGTCTGCCTGCAGAACAATCTGCCCTACAACTACGCCGAGCGGATCCTCTCGATCAACAAGATCAAGAATCCGAACTTCACGAGCGGGGAGGTAGATATTTATGCCGGATAAGATCGCTCTCCTCGTCGACAATAAGCGAATCGAGAACTTTAAATCCTACATCATCGAGGCTGACCTCTATACTGCTGACGATGCCTTCAGCCTGGAGGTGAGCAACCCGGAGATCGAGATCAAAAAAGGGCATCAATGCGACCTCTACATCAACGACAAACATGAATTCACCGGCATTGTCGATCGCGTGATCCGGGGATACGACAAGGGGGGCACGAAGCTCCGAATCGAGGGTCGGGACCTGATGGGACTCCTCGTAGACTCCTACTGCGAGGAGTTCATCACCCTGCAGAACACGACGGTGAAGGCGCTCGCCGAGCGGCTGCTGAAAAAAGTGCCCTTCATCAACCGGAAGAAGATCATCTACCAGAGCAACTTCTCGGGTAAGCTCAAAAACAAAGCGAAGACAGGCTCTACGGTCGCCTTCCTGGATACGCCGCATGCGTACTCGCAAATAGAGCCGGGCATGACGATCTTCGAGGTCCTCAAGGATTACGCGGGCAGCCGCGGCATGATGTTCTTTACCCTCCATGATGGCACGTTCGTCTTCGGGAAGCCCAAGGAAACAGGTGACCCGCTGTTCAATCTTGTCTGCACAAAGGAAGGGTGGAACAACAATGTGCTCGAGGGAGAGTTTATCGAGGACATCTCGACGCTCCACTCGAAGTACACTGTCGTCGGCCAGCAGCAGGGGAAAGACTCGATCGACACAACGGCCATCAATACCAAGACGACGATCGAGAACAAGACCTGGCCATTCTATGAAAACGGCAAGCTGCGGATGTACAAGCCCTATGTGGCCAGAAACAACAACGACTATCAATCTCCGGCTTTGGCTGCCCGGATGGCCCTGGAGCAGGCGCGGTACCAGGGATTTCAGCTCACCTATAAAGTGCCCGGCCACAGCCAGGGAGGGCGGAACTGGACGATCAACGAGCTTGCAGAGGTAAACGACGATGTGCTCGGCGTAAAGGGCTCGTATCTTATCTATGGGCGCACCTTCGAGCTGAGCAAGGAGCGCGGCACCTATACGACGCTGAAGCTCGGCATCCGGGGAGGAGTGGCGCCGCAATGATCAGGGGGATAATCAAATCAGTCTATGAGGGCACGATCAAGCGCTTTACTGCCTCGGGGAGATCCGACGAGACGATCACCGATCGGGAGTACTTCCAGCACTACGGCTTTACGTCCCGGCCCCTCGAGGGAGCCGAAGCGATCATCATCAAAGAGGGCAATCACTTCCTCATGATCGCCTCGGACGATCGGCGGTACCGGATCGGCCTGCAGGCCGGTGAGGTATGCCTCTATACGGATGAGGGCGATTCCATTCGCTTCAAGCGCGGCAAGGAGATCCATATCAACACCGGCAACAAGCTCACTATCGATGCGACGAACGAGGTGATCGTTAACACCAAGACGGCCACGGTCAATGCTACAACGAAATGCCAGGTCAACAGCCCGGAGATTAATCTCTCGGGAGACCGGGGCGGGTTGAGGCGCTTTGTCGACGATCGATTCCGGGCGCTTTACAATTCTCACGTTCACTCCGGAGTACAGGCAGGCGGAGGTAATACCGGGGCTCCGACGACAACGCTCGAATATGCGAACCACGCAACCGATATCGTGAGGGGAGCCTGATGGATTTCAAGATTCTGACAGAGGACGGCATCGGCCAAATGACGTTTGACCCTGCAGGCAATATCATGAACAACATTTTTCTCAGTCTCATGGTGCAGAAGGGCTCGTTTTTTCAGAATCCGGACTTCGGCTCCCGGCTCCATCTGCTGAAGCGGGAGAAGAACACGGAGAGGACCGCTGCCCTGGCCGAGGAGTACTGCAAAGAGGCGCTCCAGTGGCTCCTGGATACCGGCAGGGCCACAAAGATCGAGGTCTTCAGCCAGCGCGACACGACGCAGGACCTGCACCGGCTGAAGCTCCTGGTGGAGGTCACCCAGGGTGATGGCAGAGTAGTGCCTTTTAATACGTTTGTGGAGGTGGTATGACAACATACTTTTTAAAATCCTTTGACGAGCTGCTCGATGTGATCCTAACGGACTATAAAAACCAGTTTCCGGAGGCCGATACCTCCCAGGGCTCGCTCATCTATATCAAATCGGCCTGCATGTCCAGCGCTCTGTGGGGCCTGTACAAATATCAGGACTGGATCAGCCGGCAGATATTTCCGGATACGGCCGATACGGTCAACCTGGAGCACCATGCATGGGTGCGCGGATTGGCCAGGACCTATGGTGAGACCGACTCGGCATATCTGGCCAGACTGTTGGACCTGATCCGCCGGCCGCCTGCAGGGGGGAACAAATATGATTACGTCAAATGGGCGCTCTCGGTCGACAACGTGGCCGCAGCGTATTGTTTCCCTCTCGCCCAGGGACTCGGCACAGTCGACGTGGTTCTCGTGGCCAATAAGACCAACACCGGCTCAGAGGTCCCCAGTTCGTATGCCGACATTACCGGGAGCAACACCGCTGTCACACCGGGGAAGCTGGTGGATGCCGGAGCCGATTTCAGCGCTGTGAAGGCCGGGGATAAAATTACCAACAATACGGCAGGCACGGAAACCACAGTTGCTGCGCCTGACAGCGGCACACAGCTATCTCTCTCCGACGATATATTTACAGCTACGCCTCAGGATTATACTATTCAATCGCTCACGACAACGGTCAAGACATATATTGACGATATACGCCCTGTAACGGCTTCGGTCGTCCGGGTGATGGGACCGACGATCGTAACGCAGGCAGTTACTATGACAGTAACCGGCAGCGGGGTCAATCTGGCGCAAATCTCCGCTGACATCCAGGCCTATATAAACACACTGGGGCCTGGCCAGACGCTCTATAAGTCACAGCTGCTGTCTATTGCCATACAGAACGGCGCAGCCAATGCAGCGATAACCGTACCAGCAGCGGACGTGGTGCCCGCTACCTATGAGATGATCAGGCCGGGGGTTATAAGTGCCACATAAAGACGTACTGAAACTCCTTTTCCCCATTCCCCTCGAGGGCAACTTCGATGAAGATAGCGAGATTGAGGGCAGTCACCTGGATGCGGCACAGGCCAGGGCCGACGACCTGCTTCAGGAGATATTCCCGGATCAGACCTATGAGCAGCTCTGCTGCTGGGAGCGCGTCTGCGGCCTGGTTCCCGGCGCTGACGATACCCTGCAGATGCGCAGGAATGCCGTCATCGGGAAGCTCCGTGAGCTGGGGGGCTTGAGCAAGGCCTATTTTATCCAGCTGGCCGCATCGATCGGATATGCGATTACTATAGAGGAGCTTCATCCCTTCATGGCAGGCATCAGCTATGTGGGAGATACACTCTATGTGGAAGAGAGCATTTTTGTTTGGCGGGTGAACGTTGCTGACCAGGCTCTCTATTATTTTCGGGCAGGGGAATCCTCTGCAGGGGAGAGCCTCCTCTGGTGGCCGGATCAATCGGTGTTAGAAAATCTTCTCAATGAGCTAAAACCGGCTCATACATTTGTATATTTCACTTACGCATAGGAGGATATATGGCTAAAACGTCGTTTGTAGATGGAGATCCCTCAATAGGGCTCCAGGGTACAAAAGTTCTTGCTGCATTTATCAATAAGATATTTGGGTTGGGTGGGCATCGGCATACCGGTAAAGACGAGGATGGCCACGCGCCTCTGAATATGCCCAAGGATTTGGTTATGAAAAACAATGCAGCAAATCCTAATTACCAACTTAATATCTCGTTTTACTCTGATATCCAGAATGCCGCTGCCATTAACATCACGGCAGATATTACGCAGCATCTCGACCAGGGGAACGAGGCAAATAGTACATGGTATCACGTGCATCTGATCGAGAAAGATGATTTCACAGGATATGCTGCACGGTTCTCCACATCTGCAACTACGCCCATACTCCCGGCAGGCTATCATTATTTCGCCTATGCAGGGGCAATATATAACTCTTCGGGCGGGAATTTCATCGCCATCTGCCAAACAGGATTGGAAGTAAAATGTGCTCCAACGCTGATCGCAACAGGTAATTGGGCGGTTTACTCGGAAATAGGTATTAATCAATATGTGCCAGTGACAGCAAAAGAAGCATCTGGATGGGGCAATGCTATTGGCGGATCCGGATGTACCTTTGTTCGCGGCTACCTTGCGAGCACATCAGATGGACTGGGGGAGCAGGTAGTCGGAGGGGCGGAGGGGCTCAACCAGGAGGCGGACGGTAATTGGCGAGTTGCCCTTCCTACGCCACAGGCGTTTTGGGGTAAAAGTTATGCCATAGGAGGCACGCCGATTATTAATTATTACCTAACCGGATGGAGATATTAGGAGGAATGATTATATGAAATTTATATATCAATTATCAGGAACGGGGCAGGCGAACATCAGAGGAATGGGTAACAATTATGTACCTGCGGAAGGCGAAACAGTGATAGAGAGTGATGGGTTCCCCGATCCGAATTCCCTCCACTCTCTCACCTATCTGCAGGATGGCAAAATCCAGGAGGCAAAACAGGAAGCTGGGAGGAGAATAGATGACATATTATCTGACTGGCGGTCCAGAAGACATCGGGACCAGGTCGAACTCGGGATGTCAACGACCATAACCCCTATTGACTATACGGCCAAACAGCAGAAATGCCAAGCGGTCAGAGATGCCTCAGGCACGATAGAGGCCGGAATCCGAGCGCTGGCCGACCGGCAGCAGATCATCGACTTCGACGTGGTGAATCACCCGGCGTGGCCAGCATAAATAGACAGGAGGCTGAGTTTATGAAGTAAGGTATAATACCCAATCGGATATTTAACGACTCCTCTCCGGAGAACTGTTAAACCCGAAATCTCACGCTTTGTAGGATAGTGGTCAACTCCTTTAAGGAGAGCTGATCAATCCGGCCCGGCAGAGGTTTCGGGTTTACTTTTTTAAGGAGGCGGAGATGGTAAAAACTGAGCAGCTAAAAGCATGGGAGAAGAGGCTGGTTGAATTGTTGAAAGAGCGCCCGGATATCGGACCGAAAATGACCGGGCAGGTCCTCATCCATATGAACGCTGGAGGGATTACAAAGGTCGTCGTAAACAAAGAAATACAGGAATAGTAGTACGAGGATAGGTTATAACTCCGCACTTTTCGGAGAGCTATTAGACCCGGCACATAAGCTGCCGGGTTTTTCTTTTTTAGGGGGAGGCTGTTTGTATGAAGAGAAGAAGTTTTTTATCTTACCTGGGCGGCAAATCACTGCTGGCCAATAAAATCATCCCGCTGATCCCGCAGCATTCATGCTACTGCGAGGTGTTCGCCGGAGCCGCCTGGGTGCTTTTTAAAAAAGATGAGTCCGAGGTCGAGATTATCAATGACATCAATACCGATCTCGTTACGCTTTATAGGGTGGTGAAGCATCACCTGGATGAGTTCATACGGTACTTCCGATGGATCCTCGTTGCCAGGGATGAGTTCGAGAGATTCAAGACAGAACGGCCGGAAGTTCTCACGGATATTCAGCGGGCAGTGAGGTTCTACTACCTGCTGAGGATGGGCTTTTCAGGCAAGATCCGGAATCCTACTTTCGGTGTATGCGCAACCAGAGCACCGAGGCTGAACCTCCTCCGGATCGAGGAGGACCTTTCCGTAGCTCACCTCCGCCTCTCCAGGGTGTTCATTGAGAACAAACCCTACGATCAACGATCGTCCCGAGATCCGGAGGACCTTCCGGGACTTCTCGATCGAGGAGGTAGGGACCACGTACTCGGCTGGCGGCGGACAGAACAGCCAGAAGGTAACCGAGCTGCTGATCAGGAACTATTGAGGTGTGAGATTAGATAGGCGGCGTGCTAAAATCAAATAAGGTTTGACTGTATCAAACTATTTTGGAAAACGAATTATCGCATTTTTCGGCGTGCTTTTCTCGCGTGCCGCTACAAAGCCTTTCAGCATGCGATATGATTATTTAGAGTGCCTGTTTTCCTGTTTACGGCAGAGGTGGCGCTGTAATTGCCTTTATATGGCGGGAGGGGTCGGCACAAGGTATCGCACTGAAAGGCTTTTCGGCACACCTTCCTTTCCTGGTTGCGGAGTATGGATAAGGGAAAAGTCCCCTATCTCAATCTCAGGAAAACCAATGATTCGATATGGAAGGTATGGGGAAAAAAGTCGATCATCCTTACGGATTCAATATCATATTGGGAAGAGAGTTTTTTCAGGTCCCGCGCAAGAGTTGACGGATTGCAGGATATATAAACAATTCTTTCGGGCATCATGGCCGCTACCCTGTCAATGGTCCTGTTTGCGAGGCCGAGCCTCGGAGGATCAAGGATGAGTATGTGAATTTTTTCCTCTATATCTATTTTTTCCGCAGAGGAGCGGATAAACCGGCAGTTTTGTATCCCGTTGATCTGCACGTTCCTTTTGCCGTCTTCAATCGCAGAAGGGTTTTCCTCAACAGCAATCACCTCCTGCGCGTCCAGTGCGAGTGGAAGCGAAAAATTGCCTGCGCCTGAATAGAGATCCAGCACCCTTTTCCCGACAAGGGGCTGCAGGCTGCCTTTTATATGCTCCACAACAATTTGATTGAGTTTCCAGTAACTTTGAAAGAAGCTCACCGGCGAAACCGTATAATATAAGTTTTCAAGAGGCAGGGTTGTGTAATGTGCTCCGTGCCTGGATATCTTCTTGTCCCTGCTCTCGATGAATACTCCTGCAAACCCGGCGTTGAGGAATAGGGAAGCAAGTTTTCCCTGCCCTGTTTTAAGGCGTTCCTTTGATGATTCTTTAAGAAAAGCAAGGGCGCTATTGCCACAGGATATATGCGCCTCGCTGATTCCCGTAAAGGAATCAGGGGTTTTCTTCAGCAAGTCCCTTGTTTCGTGAAGAAATTTGTTTACGCTCTCATCCATCAGCGGACAGCGCTCGATATCCACTGCTTCCCGTGTTTTTTCCCGGTAAAACCCGATCTTACCGTGAGAGACCTTAAACTGTCCCCGGTATCTGTATCCCCAGGAATTGTCCAGTGCAAGGGGAGGCAAAAGCCTGGTCTCAATCTTTGCAAGTCTTTTCAGGCAGTCCTGAAGGACCTCTTCTTTGAGGGTAGTCTGCCTCTCATGGGAAACATACTGGAGGCTGCAGCCGCCGCAAAGCCCGAAATGGATGCAGCCAGGGGCCACTCTGTCCGGCGAGGGACCGGATACGCGGGCAACAGATGCTGTGTAGTAATCTCTCCTCTCTTCCTCGATCACGGCCTCGACGGTCTCACCGGGCAATGCGCCTTTTACCATGATGATCTTGTTATTCCATCTGCCGATTGAGACCCCGCCATAGGCAGGGCGTTCGGTTTTTATAGTGACTCTCTCCATCCCTTTATGTTAACAGATTGCGGGACAGGTAAGTAAAAGGAGGCCCAAAAAGTCGGGTAGTGTCTCAATTCACCCCAAAGCCTTTGTAATGCGATGAAAGACATATTCATATCCGGCCCGATCCTGTAGTACCGGAATTCCCCTGTGTGGTTTCAAATCAGGCCATAAGCCTGGTATGAAATACTTTTAAAGGGATCGCCGCAAAGCCTTTGGGCTGAACTGAGACACTACCAAAAGTTGCGCTTGCTTTATTTTCGTAGGATAATTAAGTAGAACCTGGTTGTCTAAGGCTACTTGACAAGAAGCGACTAAAGCGTTATGCTATGAATAATGAGAGGTGAAAGATAATGGCAGCTGTGAAGGATTACTATCAGGTACTCGGTGTCAACAAGGACGCATCGCAGGATGATATCAAAAAGGCGTACAGGAAACTGGCGAGGAAATATCATCCCGACTTGAATCCCAAAGATAAGGCAGCCGAGGAAAAGTTCAAGGAAATCAACGAAGCCTATGCTGTTCTGAGCGATCAGGAGAAGCGGGCACAGTATGACAGGTCAGGTACGACTTTTGAGCAGTTTGCCGGCGCCGGAGGATTCAAGGGCTTCGATTCCAGAGGCGGCGGTTTTGATTTCAGCGACATTTTCGGAGATATCTTCGGCGGCAGGCAAGGCGCCGAGCCTTTTTACTCCAGGGGCGAAGACCTGCTTATGGGAGTAGAACTTACCCTTGAAGAGGCGTTTAAGGGAGTGACAAGGCCGATAACCGTTACCCGTGCCATCACCTGCGACAAGTGCGGCGGCAGCGGGGCTGAAAGCTCACAGACCTGTCCGAAATGCAAGGGAACAGGGCAAACGCAGATATCACGGGGTTTTTTCAAGATGGCGCAGGCGTGTCCTGAATGCGGCGGGACAGGCAGGAAAATCACTGTGGCATGTAAGAAATGCGGGGGCAGAGGAGCGACTTTGCATACCGAAACCGTAAAGGTGAAAATCCCGGCGGGCGTAGACAACGGATCCATTGTAAAGTTGCGGGGCATGGGTAATTCAGGAGAAGGCAGAGGCCCTGCTGGGGACCTTCTTCTCGAAATTTCCATTAAGCATCACCCGGTATTTACAAGGAAGAACAACGATATCTACATGTATTTGCCCGTGACGTTCGGCGAGGCAGCGCTTGGCGCAAAAATCGAAGTCCCGACAATTGACGGAACTGCAATTATGACCCTGCCGCCTGGGACCCAGGGCGGGCAGAAATTTAAGCTTTCAGGGAAAGGATTTTACAATCCCAATACTAAATCCCGTGGAAATGAGTATGTGGATATTAAAATCGTGGTGCCGAAAGATATCCCTGAAAAAGCGAAAGAGGCGATTCGCCAGATTGAATCCCTGTACAGGAAAGATCCACGGAAGGGGATGGTGAACGAACATGTTTAAAAAGAGACAGGATAAAAGCAGCCCTGTATATATGATCAGCGTTGTGTCCAGGATACTGGAAGTGCATCCGCAGACGCTCAGGATGTACGAGCGGGAGGGTTTTGTCTGCCCGAGCAGAGTGAACAAGCAGAGGCTGTATTCGGAAGAAGATGTGGAGAGACTGGACCTGGTTGTCAAGCTTATTAAGGAATTGGGCGTCAATAAGGCCGGCGTGGAAATAATTCTGAGAATGAGGAACAGGATAAATGCGCTGCAGAGCGAGATGGCGGAAATGCTGCAATACCTGGACCGAGATGTAAGGAGCGATTTCGAAAAGCGGATGGAAAGAATATTCAGCGAGGAAGAGTAATGATGGTTAACGCACAGAGATCACGGAGAAAGAATAAATGCTTTTGGGAAGGATTTAAGTTTTCTTCATGTCGCTGTGCTCACTGTGGTTAAGTCTTTTTGTAGGAGGTACACGATGAGATTGGATAAATTGACGGTAAAAAGCCAGGAGGCTATACAGGAAGCCCAGGCAATTGCGGAAAGGAAAGGCAACCAGCAGCTCGACGTGGAGCATCTCCTGTATGCATTGCTTGAGGATGGAGAGGGTATTGCCGGCCGGATACTCAAACGCATAGGGGTTGATATTGCTGCGGCAAAAACGGATTTAGACAGGGAGATGGAAAAATTTCCGAAAGTGTCAGGGGCAGCGCCGCTGGGGCAGCTCTATCTGGCCCCGCGGCTGAAGGCTGTGCTGGAAAAGGCATTTGAGGAGGCAGCGCACCTGGGTGATGAATTCGTCAGTGTGGAGCACCTGCTTCTTGCAATTGTGAATGCCTACGGGCCTTCATCTGAAATCCTGAAGAAATACGGCGCTACCCCTGACAAGATTCTCTCCGCGATGAAGGAAGTTCGCGGCGTGCACAGCGTAACGGACCCCAATCCGGAAGAGAAATACCAGGCCCTCACAAAATACGGCAAAGACCTTACGGACCTTGCGAAGAGGGGAAAGCTGGACCCGGTGATCGGGAGGGACGAGGAGATACGGAGGATAATACAGGTGCTGTCCAGAAGGACAAAAAACAACCCGGTGCTTATCGGCGACCCCGGTGTCGGAAAGACAGCCATAGCAGAAGGCCTTGCGCAAAGGATCGTTGCCGGGGATGTTCCGGAGACCCTGAGGGACAAGCGGCTTGTTGCTATTGATATCGGAGGCCTTGTGGCAGGCGCGAAGTACAGGGGTGAATTCGAGGAGCGCCTGAAGGCGGTGCTGAAGGAAATAGAAAAGTCAGAAGGGAAGGTCATAACGTTTATTGATGAACTCCACACCCTTGTGGGCGCGGGAGCAGCGGAAGGCTCGGTTGATGCGTCTAATATGCTCAAGCCTGCCCTTGCCCGGGGAGAACTCCGGTGTGTGGGGGCGACGACTCTCGATGAGTACAGAAAGTATATCGAGAAAGACCCGGCGCTGGAGCGCAGGTTCCAGCCGGTGTTTATCAAGGAGCCTTCGGTTGAGGACACCATTTCAATTCTCAGGGGCCTCAAGGAAAAGTACGAGGTGCACCACGGGGTAAAGATAAAAGACTCCGCGCTGGTAGCTGCCGCCGTGCTTTCCAACAGGTATATCTCCGACAGGTTCCTTCCTGACAAGGCGATTGACCTTATCGATGAATCCGCTGCCAGGCTGAGGATGGAGATAGACAGCATGCCCGTGGAACTGGATGAGATAGAAAGGAGACTGCGGCAGCTTGAGATCGAGAAACAGGCGGTAATGCGTGATGACGGCTCGCAGGACGCGCAGGACAAGCTCGAAAAGTTATCAAAAGAGATTGCAGATCTCCGGGAAAAACGCGATGCCCTCAGGGCGCAGTGGATGAGCGAAAAAGAAGTGATCCGGGAAATGAGGGACATAAAGGAGCAGATCGAGAGGGCCAAGATCGAATCTGAAAGGGCCGAGCGGGAAGGCAATTTAGGCAAGGCCGCGGAACTCAGGTACGGACGGCTTCTTGAGTTGCAGAGGAAACTTGACAGCGAGAGTGCGAAGCTCGTTGCAACTCAGTCAAAGCGGAAGATGCTCAAGGAAGAGGTGGACGAAGAAGACATCGCAGAGGTCGTTTCCAAATGGACGGGGATCCCCGTGTCCCGGATGCTCGAAAGCGAGGTGCAGAAGCTCATCAATATGGAGAGCAGCATCAGTATGAGAGTGGTGGGCCAGGATGATGCCGTCAGGGCTGTGGCAGATGCCGTCAGAAGGGCGCGCGCAGGACTCCAGGACCCGAACAGGCCCATAGGCTCCTTTATCTTCCTTGGGCCTACCGGGGTAGGAAAGACCGAGCTGGCAAAGGCGCTTGCGGAATTCCTCTTCGATGATGAGAACGCTATGATCAGGATCGATATGTCGGAATACCAGGAAAGACATACGGTCTCGCGGCTGGTAGGGGCGCCTCCGGGCTATGTAGGCTATGAAGAGGGAGGTCAGCTTACCGAGGCGGTAAGGAGAAGGCCTTATGCCGTGGTACTCTTCGATGAGGTTGAAAAAGCGCATCCGGAAGTCTTTAATATCCTGCTGCAGCTCCTGGATGACGGAAGGCTTACCGACGGGCACGGACGCACTGTGGATTTCAGGAATACCGTGGTCATCATGACATCGAACATTGGAAGCGGCCATATCCAGGAATATCTTGAGGAGAGGGTAAAGAAGCCCGCCGCCTACTGGGCTGACCAGGACAGCAGCTTGAAGTCCGGGATAATGGAAGATCTCAAGGCCTTCTTCAGGCCGGAGTTTTTGAACAGGGTTGACGAGGTCATCATATTTAACCCGCTCAATGAGGAACTCCTCAAGCAGATTGTGGATATCCAGGTTTCGAGAATGAAGAAGTATCTCCAGGAAAAGAAGGTGGATATTGTTCTGAGCGACGCTGCAAAGGAGTTTATCGCCCGGGCAGGCTACGACCCCGTATACGGCGCACGGCCCCTGAAGAGGGCGATACAGAGGGAGGTCCTAAATCCGCTTGCCCTGAAACTCCTTGACGGCGCCTTCAGGGAGGGCGACACCATTGAGGTGGATTACGAATCGGATCACCTGGTATTTCATAAGATTTCCGTAGCCGAAGTTGTGTCGTAGGAAGTCTTTGACTTCGACAAAACAAAAGAAGCGAATTCCTGGCCCCCTTTCGGGGAAAGCGCGGGAAAGGGGCAGGGAAAAGGAGGTTGCGATGTCTGTTGTGAAGTGGAGCCCGTTAAAAGAGCTTGAGGACATGAGAAGGGATATGGACAGGCTTTTCGAGGAGTTTTTTACGCCGGCGCCGAGGAGAAGGAGATGGTCCGGCAAGCAGGATGGAGGGGGTATCGTCGTACCGGGAATTGATATGTATGACAGGAAAAATGAGATTGTCATAAATGCTGAGCTGCCGGGAGTAAACAAAGAGGACATAGACCTCTCCATAACCAAGGACACCGTGACCCTCAAGGGAGAGGTGAAAAAGGAGGAAGAGATAAAGGAAGAGGACTATTATGCGAGCGAAAGAAACTATGGCGCCTTTGCCAGGACTATTGCCCTGCCTGTTGAGGTCGACAGTGAGAAGGCAAAGGCCTCCTTCAAAAACGGCATCCTTGAGCTGGTCATTCCGAAAAGGGAGGAGTCAAAGCCGAAGGAGATTAAAATAGAAGTCTCATAACGACCGTAATCCGCGGCGGGTGACAGGTACGGATTGCTGAGAATTAAGACGGCATGCGCAGTGCTTGACGTATAACAGGTGAAGGCCGTAAGCAGTGGCCCTTAATAGGCAATGAATAGAAGAGATCCCTCTGATTTATTGCACGTTGCCGGCCACATGCTGCGGCCTTCTCGTTTGACAACTTAGCTGCTTTTCTGCTATAAAATTTAGATATACTTTTCATCCCCGGCGATTGTGTTGCCTTATACATGAGGAATATTTCTGCCGGAAGAGAAGTTCCACATAAAGATTTCCCGGGTAGCTCAGCTGGCAGAGCAGGTGGCTGTTAACCACCCTGTCGGGGGTTCGAGTCCCTCCCCGGGAGCCAAAATTCAATCCGCTGATTTCAGCGGTTCTTGTTTAACGCAAGACCCCGTGGGGTGATCCCCTCGGGGTCTCGTCGTTTCTGCCGTACTCACGCCCGGTTACGCCATCCTTCACATCCTTCCTGATTCTCCGTTTCGAAGCCCGCCATCCGGGGTTCAGGTGCAACCCTGGGGGTTGCGGGCGCTCACCGAAAATGTCCTCTCCGAATTCTCCCGTTCTCCGTTTTTCGAGTCGCCTTGTTTAACAGCCCGGTTGCATCAGGGCACCCGCTTCGACATTTCGAACTCCCCTCCGGTAGGTATCTGCCGAAAGCCGGACCAGGGGGGCCGGCGAAAGCGGATTACCAGACAGCGGAAACGGCCGTGAGAACGGAGACCGTTGTGGGTACCGACGGCATCGCCTTCGGGTGGTGTCGGACGGGCTCCAACGGTCTTCTCGACGCCAGGCCGATCCCGCCCCAGCGGCATCCACGACGGCACCCTTACGCGGCCTCCCGCAAAAGGAGGACCGGATGCCGGTCAACGAACACGTCCCCGCCTCACTTGAAGAGGTGATATCGGAAATCGCCACGACCCTGGCCCGAGGCTACATGCGCCACCGCAACGGCCGCCGACTCGCTCCCGATTCGGAGGGTGGAGCGGCGCATGTGGCGCAAGTCAAAGAATCTGAGGCGCTTACAGAGAAACGCCTTGATGTTTCGGGCCACCGAAGCCTTCATTCATTCACGAGTTAACGCCCTGAAATTGCGGTGCGGACGGACTCCCCGCCGGGGCGAAGCCCATGAACCAAGGAGGTTTCGGATGGAAGCAAAAACGTATCAAAAAGTCCAGGGGCTCACCCGGATGACCGTGGGGGAGCTCCGGGACAAGTACCTCGAGGTCTTTGGAGAAGAGACCCGCTCCTACCACAGGGAGTTTCTGTGCAAGCGAATCGCCTGGCGTATCCAGGCCCTGGCGGAGGGTGACCTTTCGGAGAGGGCCCGGCGCAGGGCCGAGGAACTGGCCAACGACGCCGACCTGAGAACGCGGGCTCCGCGTGATCCGGTGGCCTCGGGTTCCTCTTCTTCGGTATCTCCGATGGAGCGGCCAGAGGCGGGAGCCGCAAACCCGAAAGGAGAAAAGAATGAGCAGAAACAATAACCGTGGCCGGGGAGAAGCCCGGGAGTCAGCATCAAGAACCAACGGGCGTTCCATGTTGCCGCCGGGGAACCCACCGTCGTCAAATCGGCCGGGGATGCACACCCATCCCTCGTGCCGTTGGCTCGCTATATAGGCCTCCGCGGATTCCCGCTGATCGCTATTACGTCTGCCTGAACGCCCAGCAACGAGGATGGGCGTCCTGTCCGACCAAGTCGCTCAACGCGCACGAGATCGAAACCGCGGTGGTCGAACACATCCGATCCATCGGCAGAAACGAGGAAATCATCGCAGCCACGGCTGCAAAGGTTCGACAAGAGAGCGGCAAACGCATGGCGGAACTGGAAACCGAACAACGAGGTCACGAGCGTGAACTCAAACGGCTGCACACCAGAGTCCAGAAGCTGGTGAGCGAGTCCTTCACCGCCGTCTCGAACGGAGGGGCTGCCATGGACCAGCTTGCCTGGCTCTTCACCCGTCTGTTGATATTGAGCGAGGAGCGCGGTCCCCATGCCACCGGCGCGGCTTGGCTCGATATCGACGGATGCCAACGTCTTTTCAAACGCCCGGTGACGGCCGAGCGGTTTGTGACGGACAAGGCCTTCGCCGAACTCCTGGCCAGCCTGGACAACCGGATCACGCTCCTGCTCGGGCACACCCGTTGGCGCACCCGTGGGGACGAACGGGTCAACAGCAACAACCATCCGATCCGCGCGGGCGAGGTGATCGGCACCCACAACGGCACCATCTACAACGCCGACTACCTGTTCCGACGCTGGAAGCTGTGCCGTTTCGCCGAGGTGGACAGCGAGATTTTGTTCCGCCTGGCCGCGAACGCGGCGCGGGACGGGGCTATGGATATCGAGAGGTTCAAAACCCGGCTCAGACGCTGCCGGGGTCAGATCACCGCCGTCATCGCCTGCCGGACCGACCCGGGCACCGTCCTTGTGCTCAAGGGGAACAGGCCGTTGGAACTGCGCTGGCATCCCCGCCGCAAGGCGGTTCTCTACGCTTCGGACCCCGTGTACGGGGAGCTGTTGACCTTCAACGACCCCGAGACCCGCCTCCCGGCCATCGACCGGCTGGAGGGGTTCCACCCCGGCGGCCCCTGCCTCTGCCGCCGTGTTCTGGTACCGGTCCAGGTCAACCGAGGTATCCTCCCAACTTGGCTCTATGTTGTTGATGCGACAGGACATCGCGGCTCCAAACCGCTTCCGTCCGGCAGGTGGCGATCCTGAAATCGGATTCGATCAAGCCGCGAATTTCTCTTGCCTTTCTCTTGCGAACGATATAACATATGCTATTATATTCGGGCAAGGGCCGTGGTTTGCCATCGAGTCGAGAGGTGCAACAAATGGACACAGAGGGTCGAAGTTTTTCGGCGTTGATTAAAGAGATGCGGCGTCAGCTCGCCTTGAGCCAGGAGGATCTGGCTCGGCAGCTTGGCGTCAGCTACGCAACCGTCAACCGATGGGAAAACGGACAATCCGTGCCATCAAAGCTCGCCAAGACCCAACTGAAAGCCTTCTGCGAAAAGATGCTCGAACGAGGCAAGTTGAAACTGTCTGCAGACATGATTGATTTCGCCGACTTGGGCCCGGATCAGAATTAGTAGCAGCCATGAACAATTTCGGCGAAAAAGTCAGTTTCATTTGGTCGGTTGCCGACCTCATTCGCGGCCCCTACCAGCCAAACCAGTACGAAGAGTTCAACCAGTTCGCGGGCGAACTGGACAACGCAAATCAAGTTTTCCGGAGGCCATCACGATGAGCAGCCGCAAGAAAAGCCGGTGGGCCAGAGCTCTGAATCGAAACTTTATTGGACGCTTTCTCCGCATCCATTCAGAAAGGAAATTCCCCCATGGGCACACGCTGTTCGAGTTTGAGTATGTACCGGTTAAAGTTATCTGCGCGGCGCATGATGACAAAGGGGGCGACCGGTGAGGATTCTTGTAGTCGAAGATGACAAACAAACCTTGCAATTCATTGCCAAGGGGTTGCGGCAGGAAGGCTTTGCCGTGGACCTTGCCCCCGATGGCGAAGACGGACTTCATCTCGCGTTGACAGAGCCTTATGACGCTGCGGTGATCGATATCATGTTGCCTAAACTGGACGGTCTGTCCCTGATTGATGAGATGTGCCGTAACCGGGTTCATACCCCCGTTATCGTTTTAAGCGCCAAGGGTTCGTTGGATGACCGCATCAAGGGATTGCAGGCGGGCGGCGATGATTACCTGGTAAAACCGTTCGCTTTCTCGGAGCTGGTCGCGCGTCTTCAGGCTCTCATCAGAAGGGCTTCTCGAGAGGATGCACCGACGTTTCTCTCCGTCGGAAATCTCGAAATGGATCTGGTGAGGCGAAAGGTCTCTCGGGACGGGGTTTCAATCGATTTGCAACCCAAGGAATTAACTTTGCTGGAGTATTTGATGAGGAACGTGGGCCGGGTTGTATCGAAAACGATGATCATGGAGCACGTTTGGGATTACAACTTCGATCCGCGAACCACGGTGGTCGAATCTCGAGTATGCCGACTGCGGGATAAGATCGACCGTCCGTTCGGAAACGATCTTATCCATACAATACGGGGTGTCGGATATGTTCTGGAAAAAAGGAAGTAGTTTTTTACGAACGACGACCTTCCGACTGACCTTTTGGTACATAGTTGTGTTCAGCGCCCTGTCTGTGGCTGTGTTTTTGGTCGTTTATGTGTCTCTTGCGTTGCGTCTCCAAGACCAGACGGACAGCGAGCTCCTGGACGAATCTACGGAGTTTGCCGCACTTTACCGGGAACAAGGCGTTAAGGCGCTTCAGGTCGAATTCACACGCGAGGCGGGGGCACGAGGAACAGGCCGCGTGCTCTTTCAACTGCGTTCATCCGATGGAGAATCCCTGGCATACTCCGATCTGAGTCAATGGAAGGAAGTCGGTACCTCCCGTCCAGCCGAGCGCATTGGTCAAGGAAACCAGCCGTATTATCGCACGCTTTCTCTGCCTGGACGAAGGCATAAGGTAAGATTGCTTTCAATGCCGATTAGCGGCGGACAGCGGATCGAAGTCGGCAGCTCGCTCCAGCGCGAGGAAATCATTCTGGAGAGATACCGGGAAACGTTTGGCGTCGCTCTCATGGTCATGGTCGGTTGCGGCGGTTTATTCGGTTTTTTACTGGCAAGGAAGGCCATGGCCGGAGTGCAAAGAGTAACGGACACGGCGACCGGCATCGGAAGAAACGATCTCGGCCGAAGGGTGCCGCTGGCTGATGAGGGGGAAGAGATAAACGCCCTGGCCCGAGCGTTTAATGCCATGCTCGAAAGGATCGAGATTCTCCTGAGCGAATTTCGACAGGTCACCGACAATGTCGCCCACGAATTGCGCACCCCTATCACGAGAATTCGAGGTATGGCCGAGACCACTCTCAAGGGGGAGGATGATCTTTGCGAGTATAAGGAGATGGCAGCTTCGGTCATCGACGGATGCGACGACCTCATTGAGATGATCGGCACCATGCTCGAGATTGCAAAGACAGATTCGGGTACGGTCGAACTCGATCTGGTTCCCTTGGATGTTCTTGAACTCGTCGAAGAAGCCGCAGACCTGTTCACGCCCATGGCCGAGGATAAAGGCATTGATATCCGACTGAACAAACCGTACCGGACGGCGATGGTCATTGGTGACCGACGAAGGCTTCAACGCGTGGCGTCGAACCTCCTGGACAATGCAATCAAGTACACGCCCCATGGTGGCGGGATAACCGTATCAATCGAGATTGAAGCGGGGAATGTGAAAGTCGCTATTGCCGATACCGGTATCGGTATTAACGAAAGCGACCTCCCTCATATTTTTGAGCGATTCTACCGTTGCGACCATAGCCGCTCCACCTCCGGAAGCGGCCTCGGGCTCAGCCTGGCCCTGGCCATCATTCATGTTCACGGGGGCGATATCACAGTGCAAAGCTCCGAGCAAGGCAGCACCTTCTCTTTCTTCCTGCCCGCCTCATCATCTCAAGTCCACTCCTGAAGTTTACCAAAAAGTAAACTTGGGCGAATGTTCCGGTAAACGTCGCTTCTCTATACTGAGCCAATATTGATTCGTTTCATTTGCTGGTTTGAGCGAAGAAACGGATATACGACATATTGAGAGGTTATACCCATGGGGAAACGGTTACAAATCTTTATTGCGACTTTGGCGTTGCTCTCATGTTCCATCATTGCCGGGGCCTCTCAAGGGTCGCCTGAAGACAATCCGGCGACCATCGAACAGAGGATTCTGACCACCACTCAGGCCGTGGTTTTAGGTGTTGTCGAAGGGCTTACGGAATATTTGCCGGTGAGTTCCACGGGCCATCTGCTGCTAGCGGAAAGGATCATGGGCATCGGCGAAGATCCTTATCAATCTCCAGCCCAACGGGAGCAAACAAAAGAAGCTGCGGATGCCTACACCATCTGCATCCAGGCCGGGGCTATCCTGGCTGTGCTTTGGCTTTATTTCGGGCGGGTCAAACAGATCATGCTGGGGGTGATAGGAAAGGATTCCACCGGCCGCCGTCTGCTGTTCAACGTGGTGGCCGGTTTTCTGCCCGCGGCTGTTTTAGGCCTGCTGTTCAACAAAGTGATCAAATCGTATCTCTTCGGACCGTGGCCTGTTGTCGTCGCATGGCTGCTCGGCGGCCTTGCCATATTAGCGGTGAGCTGGCGCAACCGAAAAAGGAATCAGCGGACACGATCCGGGAGCCTGCTGGACGACATGACCTGGCGAATGGCCTTAATCATCGGTTTTGCCCAATGCATCGCCATGTGGCCTGGAGTCAGTCGTAGCCTGGTGACCATTGTGGGCGGTTTGCTGGTTGGGCTGACAATGGAGGTGGCCGTCGAATACAGCTTTTTGTTGGGGGTCGTGACGCTTGGCGCGGCCACGGCATATGACACGTTGAAGCATGGCCAGTTGATGCTGCAAACCTTTGATCATGTTTCGCTGATCGTCGGCGTGGTGGTGGCCTTCATCGCTGCAGTCATTTCCGTGAAATGGATGGTGAGCTACCTGTCCCGGCATGGATTGGAGATCTTTGGCTACTATCGTGTGGCTATTGCTGTGGCGACGACAGTATTCCTGCTGACAACGAAGATGATATGGATATGAAGAACACCCCATTCAAGCGTATCCCGGTCAGCATTTGGGCTCTTGGCCTGGTGAGCATGTTCATGGACATCTCGTCCGAGATGATCCACAGCCTGCTTCCCCTGTTTCTGGTCGGCACCCTGGGGGCAAGCACGTTTGTCGTCGGCCTGATCGAAGGTTTGGCCGAGTCCACAGCCCTCATTGTCAAAGTCTTCTCCGGCGCACTCAGCGACTATCTGGGCAAGCGCAAGGCGCTGGCTATCTTCGGTTACTCCTTGGGCGCGTTGACCAAGCCGTTGTTTGCCATCGCGCCGACTGCGGGTGTCGTCTTCACGGCACGTATACTGGATCGAGTGGGGAAAGGTGTGCGTGGCGCTCCGCGCGATGCACTGGTTGCGGACATCGCGCCTGCAGAGGTGCGAGGCGCGGCATTCGGACTGCGCCAATCACTCGACACGGTGGGTGCGTTCCTTTCGGGATCAGCCTATCCGTTTGGCAGGCTGTCGGATCGAATGAACCACGGTAAGTTGCTGTCGCTGGGCTTGATGGTCCTGATCGCAGCCGATCTGGTTTTGGCCGCAAACGATCATTGGCTCACTGTGGCTGTCGGAGTGTCCTTGTGGGGCCTTCACATGGGAATTACCCAGGGATTGCTTGCGACAATGGTTGCCGATACCGCTCCTGTAGATCTGCGTGGCACCGCCTTCGGCTTTTTTAACCTGGTCAGCGGCATCGCCATGTTGATCGCCAGCGTCATCGCAGGGCTGTTGTGGGATCGTATCGGTGCGTCCTTCACTTTCTATGCGGGTGCGGTTTTTGCGGCATTGACGCTCGTGGGCCTTGCCCTCAACGCATGGCGACAGCGACCATTTTCCGAGGTGCCCCGATGACAATGTATCTGAATACGTTGCTTGCCTTTATCACCCATCATTCCGGACTGGCCTACGGCCTGATCTTTCTAACACGAGTTACGCACTATGCAGCCAAAGGCATATCATA
Source organism: Nitrospirota bacterium (assembly GCA_021847795.1). Lineage (GTDB taxonomy): Bacteria > Nitrospirota > Thermodesulfovibrionia > Thermodesulfovibrionales > Dissulfurispiraceae > JAMCVZ01. Next base: position 72 of record JAJZPZ010000016.1, on the reverse strand, counting down.
AAAAGTGGAACCAGTTAAAAACTGGGCTTTTGCAATCTCCATCATTGTGTCGAGATTCTGTAGCTCAGAGGG
>JAJZPZ010000181.1 GCA_021847795.1 Nitrospirota bacterium | reverse complement strand
CGATCTCTCGAGTTCTACGGGAAAGTGAATTTTCTCAAGGCCGGGATCGTGGGCGCGGACGTGATAACAACCGTAAGCGGGACTTATGCAAAGGAGATCCTTACCCCGGAATCGGGATTCGGGCTGGACGGTATCCTGAGGAAGAGGGCCGGCTCGCTTATGGGAATACTGAACGGGATTGATTATGCGGAGTGGGACCCATCGGCAGATACATATCTTCCCCATACCTACAGCAAGTCAGACCTCTCCGGAAAGGCGGAATGCAAGAAAGAGCTGATAAAGAGGTGCTCGCTGGAAAATAATGCCGATGCCCCGCTCATCTGTTTTATCGGGCGGCTCTCGACGCAAAAGGGGGTTGATCTCCTTGCCGGCGCCGCTCCTGAATTAATAGCGGCAGGCGCTGATCTTGTTGTAATCGGCAAAGGAGACGAGCATTACCAAAAAATCCTTTCTTCCATAAGCGACAGGTTCAGGGAAAGCTTCTTTTTCCATACCGGCTTTTCCGAGGACCTTGCCCATCTTGCCTATGCCGGCGCCGATATATTCCTCATGCCCTCACGGTACGAGCCCTGCGGGCTGGGGCAGATGATAGCCATGCGCTACGGTACAGTCCCTGTGGCGAGGAGGACGGGAGGGATATCGGACACGGTAGAGGACGGGTTGACCGGGTTCCTTTTTGATGAGTATTCCGCTTCGGCCCTTGCGGGGGCTGTGCGCAAAGCATTGAGCGCGCATAAAAGCAGGAGGGCCTGGCAGGGACTTATAAAAAATGCGATGGGCAGGGACTTCTCGTGGCGGAAGTCCGCAAAAATATACGGGGATATGTACCGTGACGCGGTGAAGGCAAAAGGCCTGTCCGGCGCCGCGGCTTCACGATAAAGGAGATGTGAAATCAGCGATATGGAAGAAGCAGACAGCCGGGACGAAAACATAGAGCCGAACGGAGACGAGGAAATGCTCCGCAAGCTGCAGCTGGCCCTTGAGGCGAATGTGGACCTCTACCACACTACACGGGAGCAACTCTACCGTATTACCGTTATTTATGAACTCACAAAGGCTATATTGTCGGTCCGTGATTTTGATGAGCTGCTGATGAAGGTTTCCCAGGAAGCTACCACGCTCTTCCATTCCACGGGGTGCATGATCCGCCTTATTGAGGACGGTAAACTGAAGGTAAAGGCATCGTACGGGTTCCCTGAGGATATAAAAGATGCGGTGACCGTTAATCTCGGGGAAGGGCTTGCCGGGAGAGTGGCGGAGGAGGGGCGGACCATTTTTGCCAACAGTCCCGAAGACTTCGGATCTGTTTCTCCCAACATCAGCATGCAAACAGCCATCTCGACCCCGCTGAAGATAGGCGACCAGATAATAGGGACCTTCGGCCTCTATGACAAGAGGAACCCGCAGGGCGCGATTGTCTCTTTTACCGATGAGGACATGATAACCCTTGAAGGCTTTGCATCCATCGCAGCCATAGTGATCGAGAAGTCAATACTCTACAAAGATACGGTGCAGAAGGAGCGGGAGGCGCTTGAGGCAAAGAGACGGGTAGAGGAACTGAAGGACTACCTGCAGGGCTTTATCGATAATTCTGCAGATGCGATAGTGACAACGAACCCGGGCGGCGTGGTCACCTCGTGGAATCTCGGAGCTGAAAGGATTTACGGTTATGATAGGGCTGAGGCCACCGGCAGGGTTTTGCCCTTTGTCCCCGATTTCCTGATGGAAGTGGAGAAGAACTATACCGAGCGTGTGAAAAAGGGAGAGACGATAAAGGATATCGAAACCGTCAGGCGGACTAAAGACGGCCGGCTCATAGATGTAAACCTTACCCTCTCGCCGATAAAGGATTCGGCAGGCAATGTCATCGGCATCAGCGGGATAGCCAGGGACGTCACGGAAAGGAAAAGGATAGAAAAGGACCTTCTGAGCAAGAATGCCGTGCTCTCGAAACTTCTTCTGATAAGCTCTGCGATGAGGGGCACCCTGGAACTGGACAGGCTGCTCAGGATGGTGCTGACCGCGGTCACCATGGGAGACGGCCTCGGTTTCAACCGCGCAATGCTTTTCCTGCTGGACGAGGAAGGAAAGGTCCTGAAAGGGGCCATGGGGGTCGGTCCTGCAAGCCATGAGGAGGCATGGGAGATATGGTCGAGGCTGACCATGGAGCGGAAAAGTCTCCATTCGATCATGGAAGAGATAGAAGCAGGCCCGTTAAGAAAGGACTCCTTTATGGACAGGCTCTGCTGCGGCGTGGAGGTTTCACTGGACACGGATACTATCCTTACAAAGGCCATAAAGGAGAAAAGCGCTTTCAATGTGCTGGATGTCCATTCGGAACCGCTTTCAGACACTGTCCTCATACAGCAGCTCGGGACCCTGGCGTATGCGGTCCTGCCCCTCCTGTCGCGGGACAAGGTGATCGGCGCCCTGTGGGTCGACAATATATATACGAGCAGGCCGATTACAGAACACGATATGGAATTCCTGAAAGGCTTTACCGACCAGATGGCAGCCGCCATTGAGAACGCGAGGCTTTTTGAGCACGTGGCCCAGGCAGAGCAGGAACTGGAGAACATCTTCGAGTCCATCTCCGACCTCGTCTACTTCAACAGCAACGATTATACGATCAGGAAAGTGAACAAGGCTGTGCTTAACAGGCTCGGTGTGCCGGCTGAAGCCATCCTGGGCAGGAAGTGCCACGAGGTGTTCCACGGAACGCCGGCGCCGTGGAAGAGATGTCCCCACCACAAGACCGTATTATCGAAAAAGCCCTTTATCGAGGAGCTTGAAGATTCGCATCTCGGGGGGACGTTCCTGGTTTCAAGCTCTCCCATTTTTGACAAATCAGGAGAACTCCTCGGCACGGTCCACATAGTCAGGGATGTAACGGAAATAAAAAAACTCAGGGAAAAGGTGGGCTCTGCCGAGCGGATGGCGGCCCTCGGGGAAATGGCTGCAAAGGTGGCCCACGAAATCAGGAACCCCCTGCTTTCCATAGGGGGCTTTGCAAGGAGGCTGGAGAAGCGCCTGGACAGCGAGTTGAAGGAATATTCAAAGATAATTGTAGACGAAGTGAGCCGTCTCGAAGGGATACTCAACGACACCCTGAGCTTTGTGAAAAGCGCCCAGATGAAGAAGAGCAGCGTCGATATGGGCGAACTGGTCGACGGCATTATCAACCTCCTTGAGCCGGCAGCCTTTGACAGGGGCAATAAACTCACAAAAGAACTGGCGCAGCCGATAAGGTTAAGCGTGGACTACGACAGATTCAAGGAAGTGCTTTTAAATCTCATGACCAATGCGAACCAGGCAACGGACGGCGGAGCTATTACCATACGGGCTTATCCTGCGGTGGAATGCTCCTCTCCTGACCTCCTGGGGCATTGCGCCAGGAAACAGGAGGCCGTGATAGAAATAGAAGACAATGGATGCGGAATCAGAGGTGACGATGTGGCCCGTATTTTTGATCCCTTTTTCACGACCCGCCCTACCGGTACCGGCCTCGGCCTTTCGATAACCAAGAGGATCATTGAAGAGCACGGCGGCAGGATAGAGGTGAACAGCATCTGGGGAGAAGGGACGAAATTTAAAATTTATATACCCTTGGAGGAGACAAATTATGAAGATCCTTGTTGTTGATGATGAAAAAAATATATTGAAGCTTTACCAGGCGGAATTGGAGGACGAAGGGTATACTGTTGTAACCGCAAATTCGGGAAGAGAGGCGCTGGAAGTCTTTGAGAAGGAAATCCCGGATATCGTCACCCTTGATATCCTTATGCCTGATATGGACGGAATCCAGGTGCTGCGGCAGATGAAGGAAAAAAGGTCGAATGTGCCGATCATAATGCTCACCGCTTATGATTACCGGGATGATTTCTCAGTCTGGATTTCCGATGCCTATGTGGTGAAATCATCGGATTTGAGCAACCTTAAGACCACGATAAAACAGCTGCTCAAAAGGGTCACACCTTAATGGGAAACAGCGGGGCTGCTGCGTGGGGAAATGACAAGGGAATAGAGGGGCCCCATGGCCCGCAGATATATTACGAGGAGGAAGGATTCCGGCTCTCACCCTTCTTATTTTCTTTTCTTTGCTCTACTGCCTTTTTGACTGCCGACAGGATGCTGTCGGGAGTGAAAGGCTTTTCTATATAATCAAACGCACCGAGTTTTATGGCCTGAACTGCTGTGGTTATCGTCTGGTAACCGGTGATCATGATGACCTCCACCTCCGGCCACTCTTCTTTTACCTTCCTGAGGACTTCGATGCCGTCGATATCGGGCATTTTGAGGTCGGTCAGCACAACGTCAAAGCAGTCCTCATCAAGCATCCTGAATCCCTCAGAGGCGCTCTTCGTGGCTATTACATCATATCCTTCGGGAATGAGTATTCGCTGGCAGCTCATCCGTACGATATCTTCGTCGTCAATTACAAGAATCCTGCATTTATCCATGTTCCTGATCAGGCAGGGGCAGCCGTATGAAGAAGCTTGTCCCTTTCCCCTCCTCGCTCTTTACTATAATATTACCACCATGGTCCTTAATAATACCATAGCTTACCGCAAGGCCGAGGCCCGTGCCCTTGCCCACCGGTTTTGTGGTAAAGAAAGGCTCGAATATTTTTGTCATGTCTTCTTCGGAGATGCCGCAGCCGGAATCAGTGAATTCCACCTCTGCAAAGGCATGCCCGTTTTCGTCAATCTTTCGCGTAGAGATCATTAACGTCCCCTTCCCTTCCATGGCGTCCGCCGCATTCAGGATCATGTTTATAAAGACCTGTTGCAGCTGCATCCCGCCTGCTTTTACGGGAGGAAGGGAGTCGTCAAGATGAGTGATGATTTTTATATCAAAGAAGTCGGCTTTATGGCTCATGATATCGAGGGAGTGCTTCAATAGGGAGTTGATGCTTTCCTCTCCCTTTTCGGCAGATGTCGCTCTCGAGAAGCCGAGCAGCCCCTTGATGATATTCGAGCACCTGTCGGCCTGTTCGATAATGACCTCGATGTCCTGTCTTTCTTCGCTCCCTTCAGGGAATTTCTTCAGCAGCAGGTGCCCGAAGGTGACGACGCCTGTGAGCGGGTTGTTGATCTCATGCGCGACCCCTGCGGACATCCTTCCCAGGGAGGCGAGCTTCTCCGAGTGGATCAGCTGCTCCTGGGCATTTTTGATCGCCTTGGTCTTTTCTTCCACCTTCTTTTCAAGGGTATGCCCCCACTCGATGAGTTCCGCCTTTGCCCTCGAGAGGTCGGCGGTCATCGTATTGAAACTCTGCGCAAGCTCTCCCATTTCATCCCTGGTGTTTACCTCTACCTTATGGTCGAGGTCGCCTGCCGATACTCTCCGCATGCCTTCCGCGAGCAGGCTTACAGGGGTGGATACCAGTTTCCATAAAATTGAGCAGAGGACTATCGAGATGACGGACAGGAAGACAAAGATGTAGAGCGTTATCCCTATGCTTTGCTGGGTTATTGCCTTGTCCAGGAGGGCCAGGGAGAGATTGGCCTCCACAAGGCCGAGTATCTTTTTGTTTTTCGGGTGTACGTGGCAGGATGAGGTGTAACAGGAAGACTCGTTGTAAATCGGCTGTACGATATTTAGCACCCTGAACCCTTCCATGCTCTTGCCGATGGACCATTTGGGCACAACGGCTCGTGACCTGCCGGCATTATGGCAGGTCGAGCATACCACTGAGTTTGATCCGAGCACGGTGCCGACATCTTTTTTCCGCGAAGAGTGCGCAACTTTCCCGGTGCAGTTGAATATCCTTATCTGGATGACCCCCTCCGTGGAGCCGACAGCCTCTACGGTTTGCTGGATCAGGAGCTCCTGGAAGGTCAGCATCCCGTACCGGGTGCTTTTCCGGACATTGTCTACAAAAGACATGCCGTATTTGACGAAATTCTCGAGCAGTTCTTCCTCCTGGTATCTGATCAGGATGTACCAGAAGATGGTGCTCACGATAATCATGAGGGCCCCGATAGCTAAAAGGAGCCTCCCTGTCAGGGAATAGAGGGTTTTCCTAGGTTTTATCTTCATCTTTCCGGGAATTATCTCTAGATTAAGCTGCCGTACCCTTTCTGTCAAGACTTTTCTGCCTGCGGCCTTCCCGCCCTCCCTGCAGACTGACGGCGCCTGCCGTTTTTGGGGCATTTGCTTATGAAGTCGGCTCTGAGTTATTATTAAAAGTGCATAGATTGCTGCAAGACATAGTGCATAAAAAGCTGAATTCGCTTTCAGGCAAGCTGATCCTGGCAATAGGCATCATGATGCTTACCGTAGGGTTGGTTTTCGCTTACGTCTTTATTACCAAAAACCCGTACAGCAGGCTCG
>JAJZPZ010000180.1 GCA_021847795.1 Nitrospirota bacterium | reverse complement strand
TTTGTTTGTACTATTTCTTCCCTCACCACCGCCTCCATAACTAAGTTATACCACGTCTCCGTTATAGGAGGGGGAATACAAAGGCATTCGGGAATGACGGTCTTTTTCACCTTGCCCCGCTACCCCAAGGAGCAAAGATGGGCAAATTTGACAAACCCTTTTAAACGAGATAACATGAATCCAGTTTAAACGGGAAGTTGTCCCGGTTAAGAGAAATAATTTCTGCTTCAGTAAGGAGGAATTGCTATGGCACTCATGACATGGGACCCGAAGTTCAGCGTAAACATCCGGGAAATTGACAATCAGCACAAAAAGCTCTTCGAGCTTATCAACAACCTCCACGATTCCATGAAAACCGGCAAAGGAAAGGAGGCCCTGGGCAAAATATTATCGGAACTCGCCGATTACACGGTCAATCACTTTTCCGCAGAAGAAAAACTGTTCCAGACATACGGGTATCCCGAACAGGCGCAGCATAAAAAAATGCACACTGACCTGACAAAACAGGTCATGGACCTTAAGGGCAAACTCGACAAGGGCGATGTGATCATCACCATAGAGGTCATGAATTTTCTCAAGGATTGGCTGAACAACCATATTCTTGTATCTGACAAGAAATACAGCGCGTTCCTTAACGGCAAAGGGGTTGTGTAGTCACACAGTTGTCTTAGCAGGACAACGATATCGGGAGATCAGGTCCGGGTGGAAACAGCAGGATTGCCGCGGTCGCATCGACCTCGCAATGACAGCAATACGGATGGTATATTCGTCATTGCGAGGGGCCGTATCCCGAAGCAATCTCTCCTTTACCGCCGCAGCCGTGAATATGCGTTAATACCGCACGCTGAAATCAGGGAAGTCCTCCGCCTTTTCTTCCCATGTAACATTGATGTCCGTTACCCGTGATGCGGGCGGGCCTTCATAGCACTTCCTGATGGCGGTTTCGATTGCCTCCCTTTCCCCCTCGAACACTGCTTCCACACGCCGGTCCGGAAGGTTTCTCACCCACCCGGTCAGCCCGAGGGATTCGGCAGTCTCGGCGGTAAATCCCCTGTAATATACTCCCTGAACACGTCCGCTGATGAAGAGATGCGCTCTTGCCTTCATAAAACCTCCATCAAAAAAGCAAAATTCCAAAATCCAAATCCCAAATCACAAACACATTGAGGGAAGAGACAGCGTATCTCTCTATCTTTGTAGATTTGATATTTGGAATTTGGTGCTTGAGATTTATCCTTTCATTCCGTTGGTTTCACATCATGGAACAGGGCCTTGACAATATCGCCGGCCCAGGCCCCGCCTGTCATGATGATGCCTACATCCAGTTTTTTGGCATCCTTCGGGACCTTTCCGAACACAACACGCGCATTCTCCCTGACCCCCGACGGCAGAAAGGCTTTGACGAAATCATCCCCTCCGGCACTATTGGCCCCGAACTCCCTTGTCTGTGGCGCATAACTACCGCCTTTATCATCCGACAGGTAGCTGGACGAATCAAGGTAAAGCCACGCGTCCTTCCTGCTGCAGTTCGTAACCGAAAAAGTGCAGAGGGTGCCCTGCTCCCCGGACCTGCATTCCTTCAATTCAATAATAAACCCTTTTATTTTTACAGTCTCCGCGTTCTGTATCCACGAGGGCAGCAGGGATTTTATGCAGGTAATCTCCTTTGTCCCCTCACCCTGGCCTTTCTCCTGCATATCCTCTTTCCGGGGAGATTTCACCTCCTCGGGCACCCGCGGCGCTTCAGGCAATTGCTCTTCGGTGTATGCCTCTGAAAAACGTATGTTCATCACGAGAGCCAGACATATAGCCAGGACAGCAATACCTGCCTTCTTTACGGTCATTTTCACCTGTACCTCCCTGCTGCTTTCATCTCCTTCATGCTCATAGCGCTCACTCCCCCAGGTACGCCTTCTTTATATCTTCGTTGTGCAGAAGGCCCTCACCGCTGCCCTGTAATGCAATGGCGCCGCTTTCAATAACATATCCGCGATGGGAGAGCTTTAAGGAGGCCTTTGCGTTCTGCTCCACCAGCAGGATCGTGACCCCCTCGTTGTTGATCTCCCTGATGGTCCTGAATATCTTGCTGACCATAATCGGCGCAAGCCCGAGGGACGGCTCATCAAGGAGGAGCAGCTTCGGACCGGACATCAGCGCCCTGCCCACAGCAAGCATCTGCTGCTCCCCCCCGCTCAAGGTGCCGCCCATCTGGTCTCTCCTGTCCCTGAGTATGGGGAAAAGGTCGAAGACCTTTGCTATCAGGCCCTCCTCATCAGTTCCCGCTCTTTTGCCGGATGAAAGGGTATATGCTCCCATCTGGAGGTTTTCCCTTACCGTCAGTTTCGGAAATATCCTCCGCCCCTCCGGCACATGGCTGATGCCTTTCTTCACGATCTCGTGCGCAGGGAGATTGGTTATCCTGCCGCCCTCAAAGAAAATGTCGCCTGCATCTGCTTTCAGTATGCCTGATATCGCCATAAGAGTTGTAGTCTTGCCTGCACCGTTGCTGCCGATAAGGCAGACGATCTCCCCTTTGTTTACTTCAAGATCGATCCCGTCAATTGCCCGTATCGGACCATAGGATGCCTGCAATGATGTAAGTTTTAACATAACCTCTCGCAATAAAAATCCGAAATCCGGAATAAACGACAAGCACGAAATCCTAATACCTAAATCCTAAACAAATGCAAATAACCGAAATCCAAAACAGTTTCGAGTATTTGAATTTGGAATTTTGAAATTGTTTGGAATTTGGATATTCGTATTTAGAGTTTCTCCTTTTGGCGCTTGCTTTAGAATTTGCATCAGTGCGTTGTCTCCCTTCCCAGGTATGCCTCAATGACAAGCGGATCGTTTCTTACTTCTTCAGGTGATCCTTCGGCAATTCCGACCCCGTGGTCCAGCACAAGGATCCACTCGGAGATGCCCATGACCAGCTTCATATCATGTTCTATGAGGATAACGGTCTTGCCGAGGCCCTTTACTTTCCTGATCAGGTCCATCACTTCCAGCGTCTCCATGGGGTTCATCCCCGCGGTAGGCTCATCGAGGAGGATGATCTTCGGTTCCGTGGCCAGTGCCCTTGCAATCTCCAGCCTCCTCTGGCTGCCATAGGGCAGGTTACCGGCAAGCGCTTCCGCATGATCCTCCAACCCCATGAGTTCCAGGTACTCAAAGCCCTTTTCCCTGACAGCCCTTTCTTTACTCATGAAACTGCTGCCGCGCAGGACCGCACTCAACAGCCCGTACTTCGTCCTGGTATGCTGGGCAACCATGACATTTTCCATGACAGTCATTTCCGGAAACAATCTGATGTTTTGGAAGGTCCGCGCAATGCCGAGTTCCGCAACCTCGTGGGGCTGGAGCCTTGATATCTCCTGCCCGCTGAAGTGGATGCTTCCCCTGGTTGGTCTTGTTACGCCGGTGAGACAGTTGAACAGGGTTGTCTTTCCGGCGCCGTTGGGGCCTATGATGCTGTGGATGGCGCCCTCTTTGACCTTGAAGCTCACGGCCTCCAGAGCCTTCAGTCCTCCGAAATGCTTGGTCAGCTCCCTAGCCTCTAATACGAACACCTTTTCTCCCTCCCAATATTCCCTGGGGCCTGAATATCATGAGCAGCACAAGTCCGGCTCCCAGGAGCAGCATCCTGTACATCTGCACGTCCCGCAGCGCCTCGGGCAGGAGCACCAGGATAAAAGCGCCTGCAAGCGCGCCGTAGATATTGCCGATACCCCCGAGTATCACCATGCTCAGGATAAACACCGACTCCATGAAAGTAAAGCTCTCGGGTGAAACAAAGCGCATCTTTGCAGCAAAAAGCGCCCCTGCTATCCCGGCCCAGAAGGTGCCGAAGGCAAAGGCATAAAGCTTGTATCTTGTCACGTTTACCCCTACGGAGGATGCCGCGATCTCATTTTCCCGTATGGCTATCCAGGCCCTTCCCACCCGCGAGGACTTCACCCTCCTGATGATCAGCACCGACAGGAGCACCAAACCTAAAACGAGATAATAATAAAAATTCAGGCTGCCCAGGGAGATGCCGAACAGGAAAGGCGGGGCGATTCCGGATATCCCGTTCGGCCCGTTCGTAAGGCTGTCCCAGTTGTTCAGGACTATGCGAAGTATCTCTCCGAAGCCGAGAGTAACAATGGCGAGGTAATCACCCCTGAGCCTCAATGCCGGAACTGCAAGCAGCAGTCCGCTCAATGTCGCCGCCACCGCAGACAGGGGAAGAGAGGGCCAGAAGCCGAGGCCGAACTTTGTATTCAGGAGGGCATAGGTGTATGCGCCGATCGCGTAGAACGCGGCAAAGCCCAGATTGAGGAGACCGGTAAATCCCACGATCACATTGAGACCAAGGGCAAGGAGCATATAAATCCCCGACATGACCAGCACGTCGAGATAATAATCCTTTAAGGTGAAAGGAAGGACAAAGAGAGCGAGAAGAAAGACCGGAAGCGCGGAAGTGCGCAGGAACGGAAAGGACCTGAGCGTGAAGGCCCGGAAACCCGGAAGCCTTTGCATCCACTCCCCGGGGCCACCAAGCCTCATGGCTGATTGCATAACCGGAAGCCCGGCGAAAATTCCGGCAAAAAGCACCAGCGCAGACCTGATCCCATGAAAAGGCAGAAACAACAGGGCTGCCCAGGCTGCGATGAAAAAGGAGCGGAGCATAACGGACCGGCCGGCTGATTCGCGTGCCCTCTGCGCTATACTTTTCCTGCTTGAGCGGGCCTGGTCCTGCACCACTCCTTTCAAACCTTTTCCTCCGAATATCCGCCCAGAATGCCCGAGGGCCGGATCAGCAGGATAATAAGGAGCACTATGAATGCATAGACATCCTTATACTCGCTGGAGATGTACGCTGCTCCTATGCTTTCAATCAATCCCAGAAGGATGCCGCCCAGCATTGCTCCCGGAATACTCCCGATCCCGCCGAGCACGGCAGCGGTAAAGGCCTTTATTCCGGCCATATAACCTATGGAGTAATTTACGATACCGTAATAGGATGCCACCATAATGCCTGCCACAGCTGCAAGTCCGGCCCCTATGATGAAGGTCATCGAGATGATCGTGTCCACATTGATCCCGACAAGCGCCGCCATGGTCTTGTCCTGTGCCGTGGCGCGCATCGCCTTTCCCATGCGGGTCTTCTGGAAGAGGTGCAAACCCGTCATCAGCAAGGCGGAAGTGATGATAATCGCCGCCTGCAGCGCTGTAAGATCAACGGAGAGAAAACGGATATGGGTTTCGCCGTACCGGTAAGGAAAGACCTTGTCCGTTGCCCCCTGTGTGAGCATCACATAGTTCTGCAGGAAAATCGAAACGCCTATCGCGCTGATAAGAGGACTGAGCCGCGGCGCGTTCCTGAGGGGCTTGTAGGCCACTTTTTCCATGGTGAAGCCGTAGGCCGAACAAAAAAGAACCGTCATAAGTACCGTCAGGAGCAAGGCAAGGGGGAAGTTCGCAGCTGTCAGCCCGAGGGAGGTAAAGATGCCGAGAAAGATGATCCCCAGGTAAGCGCCGAGCATGTATATCTCGCCATGGGCAAAATTTATAAGCTCAAGGATTCCATACACCATCGTATATCCGAGAGCTATTATTGCGTATACCCCGCCCAGGGTCAGGCCGTTTATCAATTGCTGAAGCAGCATGGCAGGAAATTTTAGCAGAAATGCCGGACCATTGTCATTTCCAGGCGCACGGCAGAGCAAACGCATCACAACGGCAAAGGAGAGATTGCTTCGGGTAAAACCCCTCGCAATGACCAATAAGCTTCCGTATTGCTGTCATTGCGAGGTCAATGCGACTGCGGCAATCTCGTCTTTTCTTGCAGCATTGTCGCTTTGATCTGTTTGTCCCGACCGGCCTGCCGGCACTCCGCAGCGAATGGCGGCATACAACTTTGTCCCTTCATACAACCTGTTAACCGTAATTTGAAGTTGACACTGCGGGTTTGCCGGGCTATTGTACTTTGTTATGAAAATCAAAATTTTTATAGCGCTCATTGCATTTACCATGACGCTATGCGCGCCAATCCAGATCACCGTAAACCCCGCACCGGTTAAAGGGACCGCATCACTGTTTGCGCTGAATATCTGCAATGCATCAGGCGCTGTTTTTTCATCACAGGCGGACATTCCCTGTATGCCGGGCTGTCCATGCATACTATCGTTTTTTGAGAGCAGCTTCACCTATGTAAATGCCCCCTCCGTTTTTAACGCATTGCTCATCACCTATCAACAGGAGCGTCCTCCAAAAGCCTGACGGCGGTTCCAAAGCTGCGAGTCGTTTTTTGCGGTAAGCTCGGACTTTTTCCTGAGCTGGGAATATCTTTTTTATGATTTTCC
>JAJZPZ010000179.1 GCA_021847795.1 Nitrospirota bacterium | reverse complement strand
AAAGATTTATAAAGAAAATGTGATAAATTGTTTGCGATGTATGTATAAGCGTCATTCCGCAACTGCGCAGTTGCGGAATGACGCTTATACGAAATCTTCAAAATCATGAAATTCATTTTTTCTGGAAATGTGCAGTTTCAGTGGGCGGCAACTGTATGAAGGTTATTCCCCGTATGGTTGCAAGATGGGCAGCATGCCGGGCGAAATCATTCACCCGACATGATACACCACCGTCTAATGCAAGAAAAGAAAGCTAAATAACAAGACCACGTTAGGGAATAGATGTCTATCCAATCCACACGGTTTTTTCAAAATCTTTTATCCCTTCAATAATATGGTTCGTCGTGCCCCTGTATCCGACCTGCAGCGCTTTTTCGAGATCATAGTGTTTGAGGCAGGTCCCGCACGAATAGATTTTAACGCCTATAGCCTCAATATCTTTCAGGATCGCGACTATCTCCTCATCAACCGTCGTCAGTCTTACTCCTGCGTTCAGGAAGAAAATCGTATGTGGCACTTCCTTGTATGCCCTCATGGTCTCGAAATATCCCTTCATGAGTATTTTGCCGAGAGATTCATCTTTTCCCATGGTATCGGTGCCGATAATCACCAGGAGGGGCTTTCCCGCCTCTTCCGGTTCATTCTGAATTTGCGGAGCAGCGCAAGTAGAACCTTTCATTATCCTCACCCGCCAGTCATTGCCCTCTCTCACTGTTTCGGAATGGAATGACTTCATCTTTGTGAACATTGCGACATTTTCCGCTGCTGCTTCATTATCAACAATAATATCAATACTGCCTTTCGTGATTTTTGAAAGGGCCTCTGCAGCCATCATGACAGGCTTTGGACAACCCTGCCCCCTTGCATCCACGACCATAGAAACCTCCTCATTTTATTGACTATTATTAATTGGAGTGTGGTAGTGGGAATCGAACCCACATCCGGATTTTCTCACCCGGACGGCTGGTTTTACAGACCAGGAGAGGCGCCAGCCCCCTTACCACACGTCTGAATGTAATAAGAATTCTTAATGGAACCGGCGATGCCCTTTCTTCTGCGAAGAAAAGGCAAGCCTCCGGCATTGGAAAGTTTGAATTTTCCCTTAGGAGAATTGCAGACCGTTCAGGAACTTAACAGAGAAAGGACGGAAGCGGTAGGACCCGATGACCGCAACTCCATAGCCGGAAAACCTCGACCAGGCTTGTGGTGCTGCCTCAGCCGAATGCGGACTTAAAAAGTCCCGGTCTGAACCATGCGGTCACTTCTCCTTACCTCCTTCTTCCTGGGATTGGATTTGTATCCTTAATTATGGGAAATACGTTGTGCGTTGTCAATGCATGATTTTTTACGGCCTGGAAGAAAAGTACGTGGAGAAGGGCGAAAAGCGGATTATTTATTGCGCATACGCATTATCCCGGTGCAACAGTTGCGGATATAAAGCTTATACGAAGTCCGTACATCTGTACAAGAACTCCATTTGAATCTAAACGGGACGGTTCTGTTTAATGAAAAGAGTGTGATGAGATGAACGACGGGAACTTAAAGAGAACCGTCCCCTTTACTCATTTCGGAATCGATATATTCGACGAATTGCTACTATTGTGGATTTCCAAAAATAACAACCAGAATCCCGGCAAGAATTAAGTATTGTGTCCCCAGAATTTCCTAAGCCGTTTCCCAGAGGTGCTCTCTTTTTGCCTACGGATTATGGTCCAAATTGGGGGCCCTGAAGAATAGTGCTATAATGATAATGTGGAACTACGGTCCGTAAAAGAATAAAAACAGGTATGCATCATGGCTGAAGAAAAGAAAGCAGGCATAGGCGGTATTCCCGGCACAACATGGAGGCTGATCGCCGCATTTTTTATTGTGTCGGTAATTATCTATTCATGGAATATCTTTTCCAGTACCGGCGCCCCTGAGAAATATACGCTGAATTACAGTCAATTCCTGGATCAATGAGGAGATCCTTGAGCGGGCAGATGTGGAGCGGATCATACAGGGGACGAAAGAATAGAGAAAATCATCACAACCCTGCCCTGCTAAGGAGAAACTATGAGCAAACAAACACCTCTAAGCAAGCCGCTCTACAGTCTTTTACCTGCGGACGTCGAGGGATTCGATTCTCTGGCTGAGCTTGCCCTCGATATGCGCTGGTCGTGGAATCACGCTACCGACAAAGTGTGGCGGCAGCTTGACCCCGCGCTGTGGGACCTCACGCATAACCCCTGGGCCGTCCTGCAGACCGTATCCCGGGACCAGCTCCAGCGCTTATCAGTCGATCCCGCCTTTCGCAAAAGCGTTGATGACCTCGTGCAGGCCAGGCGTCAGGCGGCGAAATCTCCCGCTTGGTTTCAGCAAGAGCATCCGCAGGCT
The DNA here is from genome assembly GCA_021847795.1 of Nitrospirota bacterium. Lineage (GTDB taxonomy): Bacteria > Nitrospirota > Thermodesulfovibrionia > Thermodesulfovibrionales > Dissulfurispiraceae > JAMCVZ01. The sequence goes on along the minus strand of JAJZPZ010000179.1, from coordinate 4,020 downwards.
CCCCTTGCCGGCGTCGCGTATTTCAGCATGGAATTTATGTTGAGTGAAGCCCTGCCCATCTACTCAGGCGGGCTTGGCAACGTGGCCGGCGATCAGCTCAAAGCGGCCAGCGACCTGGGCGTTCCGGTCGTCGGCGTGGGGCTGCTCTACCAGCAAGGCTACTTTCGGCAGGTGCTCGACAAGGACGGAGCGCAACAGGCCCTTTTCCCCTACAACGATCCCGGTCAATTGCCCATAACGCCCTTGCGCCAGGCGAACGGAGAGTGGTTGCGGCTGAAGCTCGACTTGCCCGGTTACCCGGTCTGGCTGCGCGCCTGGCAGGTCCAGGTCGGGCGGGTGCGCCTTTACCTGCTTGACAGCAATGACCTTGCGAACCTCCCGGCCCACCGGGGCATTACCAGCGAGCTTTACGGGGGCGGGCCGGAGTTGCGGCTGAAACAGGAGATCATGCTTGGGATAGGCGGGTGGCGGCTGCTCCGCGCTCTCGGCATTCAGCCTGAAGTCTGTCACCTGAATGAAGGTCATGCGGCCTTCGTCATTTTGGAACGGGCCCGGAGTTTCATGAAAGAGACAGGGCAGCCGTTCGAAGTCGCACTGGCCGTCACGCGGGCCGGTAACCTCTTCACTACCCACACTGCTGTGGCCGCCGGCTTTGACCGCTTTGCTCCGGCCCTCATCGAGCACTACCTCGGCGGTTACGCGGAGCAGAAGCTCGGCATCACACTACACAATTTGCTGGCCCTGGGCCGACGGGACCCGAACGACACGTCGGAAAATTTCAACATGGCCTACCTGGCGATCCGAGGGAGCGGGGCGGTAAATGGAGTGAGTCGTTTGCACGGGAAGGTGAGCCGGCAACTCTTTGGGCCTCTTTTCCCGCACTGGCCGCAGGACGAAGTGCCTGTCGGACACGTGACCAACGGAGTACACATGCGGAGCTGGGACTCGGCGCCGGCCGACGATCTTTGGACAGAGGCCTGTGGAAAAGACCGCTGGCTGGGGACAACGGAAACCCTGGAGCATCACATTCGCCGCATCTCCGACGCCAGGCTCTGGCAATTTCGCACGGACTCCGGCCGGTCTCTCATTGAATACGCCCGCGAACGATTGTCCCGGCAGCTGGCCGCCTCCGGCGCATCACCCGATGCGGTTAACGATGCGAAGCGCCTGCTTGATCCCAATGCGTTGATAATGGGTTTTGCGCGCCGCTTCGCAACCTACAAGAGACCGAACCTGCTGCTGCACGATCCGGAGCGATTGCTTCGCCTGTTGACCAATACGGAGCGCCCGGTGCAACTCATCCTTGCCGGCAAGGCCCATCCGGCGGACCTGGCAGGACAGGCCCTGATTGAGGAATGGACCCATTTCATCCGGCGGCCCGGGGTGCGCCCCCATGTGATCTTTCTCAGCGACTACGACATGCTTCTGACCGAACACCTGGTGCAGGGGGTGGATGTCTGGATCAACACACCGCGACGGCCCTGGGAGGCCTGCGGAACGAGCGGCATGAAAGTGCTCGTCAACGGCGGCATCAATCTTTCGGAATTGGACGGCTGGTGGGCGGAAGCCTACACCCCTGAAGTGGGGTGGGCGTTGGGTGACGGTCAGGAACATGACGAGGACACCGCCTGGGACGCTGTCGAAGCCGCGGCGCTCTACGACCTGCTCGAACGCGAGGTGGTCCCAGAGTTTTACACACGCGACAAGAAGGGCATACCCACTGCCTGGGTGGCGCGAATGCGTGAAAGCATGGCGCGGTTGACATCGCAATTCTCCGCCAACCGCTCGGTGCGCGAATACACTGAGCAACTCTACCTCCCGGCTGCCGTAACCTATCGCAAACGAGCTGAAAATAATTGCGCCAAGGGCAGACAGGTCGTTGATTGGCGGCATACGGTGGAGCAAAAATGGGCCGAACTCCGCTTCGGAGAAGTGAAGATCGGGACCAACGGGAAGCGGCATATATTCGAGGTCCAGGTCTATCTCGCTGACCTCGGGCCGAAGGCCGTGCGTGTGGAGCTTTATGCCGATGGAATCAACGGCGGCGCTCCGGTGAGGCAGGAGATGAAGCTTCTTCGCCCACTGGCTGGTGCGACGGGAGTCTCCGTTTACAGGGCGTCGGCGCCTGCGGGCCGCCCGGCTGCGGACTATACGGCGCGGGTGATACCGCACTGCTCCGGCGTTGCGGTTCCCCTGGAAGCCGCTCCAATACTATGGCAGCGGTGATTAAATCTCAAATATAGGACTGCGAATCGACAAGCAAGTTCTTTAATGTTATTCATGTGGTTCATAATCCTTGGTCTCCGGCGCAGGACCATTGCGCGACGAAGCCCCTTGGTTCAATTCCCTGCTCTCTGAAAACCCGCGGCACACGCTAACGTTTCTTTTTATTCGGTTGCCGCCGGGCCGGTTGATTATTCCTATAAAAATGATATGCTTTACTTAGAAGGGGAGGTCATCATGATACTGGAATCAGATGAAAAGGAAACAGGGGTATTGAAGTTGGTTCTTAAATAGTTTGATGCAGAACTGAAGGGTGAAATCGGCAAGACCGATCAAAAAGAGCGTTAACATTTAAAGAAAGGAGAGCGAATTATGACTGCGAAGACAAATGCAATGGTTGCAGTGTATAACACACACACAGAAGCTGAGGATGGCATTAGAGAACTGCAGAAAGCGGGGTTTGCCATGAAAAAGCTTTCTATTGTGGGTAAGGACTATCACTCTGAAGAACATGTAGTCGGGTACTACAATACAGGCGACCGCATGATGCATTGGGGCAAGCTCGGCGCTTTCTGGGGAGGTATATGGGGTTTGTTGTTCGGATCGGCGTTTTTTATGATTCCCGGATTGGGGCCGATCTTGATTGCAGGCCCACTGGTGGCCTGGTTGGTTGGAGCACTGGAAGGTGCTGTAGTTGTTGGAGGTCTAAGCGCATTAGGCGCTGCCCTTTACAGCATAGGCATTCCTAAAGATAGTGTGGTGAGATATGAGACGGCGATCAAGGGAGGCAAATATGTTTTAGTCGCACATGGTACAGCCGATGAGGTGTCCAATGCCAAGAAAATCATCGAAAACACAAAAGCCATTGAATCCGAGGTGCATCACACAGAAACTGTTAACGTTTAACATGGCATCTCACCTCGGAAGGATAAGGACGGCCATCGTTTCAATGCCACCAAGCTGCTCCTGAATCCATTTGCGACGGTGGTCCCGCCCTTGCCTGGCTGGGGGGCGACCCGAATGAAAAACAGTTGCTGTAGCATTCTGGACGTGCCCGAAAAAAGATGAACGGGCACTGAAAAGGTAAACTCACATGAGGCTCATGTCTCAAACCCTGACAGTTTTTCCCCGGTGGATTCGCCGGGCTTGCGCTCAAGTTCTGCAATAACCTGAGCGCCTAACAAAAGGATTAATGCCCCCGCCTCTGTAGTGAGAAGAGCCACCACGACAGTGGCCAGGGAACCATAAATTAAATTTACCATGGATAGGACAGAGTAATACCAGACCAGCATTCTGCGGATGATCTCCCATAAAACTGTTGCGGTCATCCCGCCGATCATTGCGTGGCGGAATGAGGCATGCGCCACGGGCATAACCAGATAGAGGGAGGTGATCATAAGCATCTCACCTATTATGCCCAGGATATACAGCACAACCCCCGAAGTGTCGCCAAGGCTCAAACTCCACCCTGAAATTATCAATTGTCTGTTTTCAAGTGTCTCCATTGCTCCCGCAATAAACGACACCAGCACGATACCCAGCCCCATTAAAAAGATATACAGATAAGGAATAATGGCGGAAATAAAAAAGTTGCGGCGTTGAATTCTGACACGTTGAAAAAAGATCACCGACATGGCGCTTTCAAGCATTGAAAAGGCTATGGGACTGAAAAACAACATCACGAGGAAGCCGATAACACCGATCACCTTGCGGTGCTCAAGAAATACCCTCACCTGCTCAGTCAAAGTCGCTGCATAGCCGGCCCGGTAATTTATTTATATTTTGTTGTTTGTTCAT
>JAJZPZ010000178.1 GCA_021847795.1 Nitrospirota bacterium | reverse complement strand
AAGAAAGATTTATGAGAGAAAATAAGGTATATATTCAGTGGTGATTTTAATGTGTGTAACGTTATGGTTAATTGGACAAAAATGATAATTTTGTAGAAAATCGATTTCAGGGGGGCTTTCAGGGAGTATTTTAGGACCCAATTCAGGATCTCCCACGAAACTTTATCCTGCCGCCATCGTGTCGCACTCAAAGAAAGTGATAAATCAGGTCCTTCCTTGGGGGGCAGAGGGATGGGTTGATTTTTACACCTAGACTATTTGCCACTCACTAATGCCCTTTTCGAAAAATAAATACCAATAACCTCCTTTGTCGATTTCTGCTCTCGCATGCCGTTCATAACATATGCTCTTTGAATATACTAAGCCAACAACGTCCTGAGCATGATCTTCTTTATCACCGCAAAAGGCTATAATCAAAATATCTCGACCTCTGAAATCAGAACATTCAATTAATTCTTTTTTTATTTCGTTAAGAGCACTATTTTGCAAAAAGCCAAAAACTCCGACTAAATAACGATTATCACCATAACGTGCAGAATCCTTCAGTTTATTTTCTTTGATGACAGTGTCAACTGCTGCAGAACCAGATTTGTTTTCACGTTCTAAATGGAGAAATATTTTGTCATTGTCCATCTGATCAATCCACACCAAGTCACGAGGATTGCTCTTGCTGCTATAGTGATAGTTTAAAGGAGGAATCTCTGAGTGTTCTCTTTTTGAGACAAAACCGAGCTTTGTGCCAAGGTCAGCAAAATAATACAATTCTCTCTGGGTCATATCAGCGCCCAAATGGTGCGTATGCCAACGAAAGCTTCCATAGGACTGAACATATCCATCAAAAATCATTTTTAAGAACATAGCCTCATTCATATTCTTTCTCCTGTCGAATATTATTGTATCACAGGAAATAGAAACCAGTAGCAACTACCGCACTATTTTGTTTTCAATAAGAAAAGCGCGATTGCCTTAGTAGACTCTCAATGACATCAAAACTCACCCGTTCCTCCGCCCCCCCCCTCCCAAGATGAGACCTTTAAGGGTTGCACATTTCAACGCGGGATCCGCAGCTTTCCCGCACTTCGGAGGGGCTAGGGTCAGGTCTTTATTCTTGAATCGCCCCTAAAGTTATTTGCAAACGAGAGCTTTGGCCGCGAAAAAACGTTGTGCTTTGATATAGTATCCCTATGATCATCCACTGCACACAGAAACTTGCCGCCAAACTGCCTGAGGTATCGGCGGCTGTGCTTTCAGAGACAAGCCCTCTGGGAAGCCGGCATGCCAACCTCTACACTATCGACCACCGCCAGTGTGTGATCTTCTGCCATGATGAAACACGCTATGCACTCTTCTTGCCGGGGTTGCGTGCTCAGCAGTTCAGGGAACTGGATCGTTTGCACCGGGAGTTATTCTTGGCCACGCTGAAGGTGCTGGGGGTTACAGAGACCACACTAAAGAGAGTCACCCTTGCCCTCGGCCCTACACGCTTCGACCGCACGACTGATAAATCTGTGCTTTCCTCCATGACTGTTGTCCGCTCCGATTTCGAAGCACGGCTGATGGAAGTGGAGAATGTAATGGAGCTGGACCCGGTAGCTGTATCCTGTGATCTCACCAAACGCCCTACCGCAATCAAAGGCAAATGGCTGTGGCCTGATAAAGCGATGCTGGACCTGGTGAACAAGCTGTAGACTTCAGTTTAGTTTTTTCCTTAAAAGTAAACTGAGGGGATACATTAAGTCCGCTTTCTGAACAAATAGTTTACTATAATGGTTTATTGCATAATAAAACTATGCAAATTTTGATTAATATAAACTTGTAATCTGGTTTATGATTATGTAATAATGCATATAAATAGTATGCAAAGTAAGTGTTTGATAAACCTATGAGTGCAATGCAAGAATGTAAATCTCTTGAAAAATGCCTTTCTGAGGGGCAGGTTGTAGATCGCAACTGGCTTAAGGCCAAGGGCTTTAGCCGCCCGCGTGTTGATTATTACGTGCGCTCAGGCGCTCTGCAGACGGTTGCCCGTGGCCTATATCGCAAGCCGGGTCCGTTGCTAAAGTGGGAGCATATAGTCTACTCGCTCCAGGAGATGGGGTATAAGGTGCATGTCGGCGGCCGCAGCGCATTGGAGCTGCAAGGGATGGCGCACTACCTTCCGCTGCAAGGGGTGAAAACGCTTGCCCTCTATGGTGTTCATCGCCTGCCTGCCTGGCTGGACCGGATAAACTTACCCTTCAAATTTGAGCATCACCATCTCACGTTGTTCAAATCCATGCCCGAGAGCGCCATAACAACCCGGCCCTTCGGCCACTGGGACTGGCTTATATGTTACGCTACCCCTGAACTGGCACTGCTGGAAATGCTTGCAGAGTTAAAAACTAAGGTAGACTTCGATACGGTCGATAAATTTTTCGAGTCAGCATCATTCCTGAGGCCTGAACTGGTGCGGGAGTTGCTGCTGGCTTGCACAAACGTAAAGGCAAAAAGGCTTTTCCTATGGTTCAGTGATCGCTATGATCATCCATGGAAGAAGGTACTCGATATAACCGGAGTGCATCTTGGAAGCGGCAAACGAATGATCATAAAAGGCGGTGCTCTAGACAAGCGTTTTCAGATTACGGTACCGAAGGATTTTGTGAATGGCTCAGAACATTTTTTCTGAACAGACCGTACTCTTAATGAAACTATTGCCCCATATCGCTCAGGCTGAATGCTTCGCGCTCAAGGGAGGCACTGCTATCAACCTGTTCCTTCGCGATATGCCCCGTCTTTCCGTGGACATTGACCTTGCCTATCTGCCGATTCAGGATCGTGAGACCAGCCTGGCAGCCATCGATGCTGCGCTGGAGAAGATTGGAGCAGACATCACAAAACATCTGCCTGACTGCATGGTGAATTCCGCTCTGCTCAAGGGCACTGGAAAACGTTTCAAGCTGACAGTCAAGCAGGGGGATACTGTGGTAAAAGTCGAGGTGACGCCAGTGCTGCGCGGCAGCGTATATCCCTCTGTGATGCGCGAAGTGACCGGCCGTGCGCGTAGTGCCTTCGGCTATGTACGCATGCAACTGCTCAGCTTTGAGGATCTTTATGCAGGAAAGCTCTGTGCAGCGCTTGATCGCCAGCATCCACGTGATATTTTCGATATCATGGTGCTGTTGAATAACGAAGGGATCAGTACTCGTCTCAAGGATGCCTTTCTGGTTTACCTGTTGGGTCATAACCGACCAATAGTTGAACTGCTCGATCCTCAGTTGCAGGATATGGAACCCTCCTACGATTCGGATTTTTCCGGCATGACTATGGAACCGACAAGCCTGGAGCAGCTTGAGGAGAGTCGTCGCCGGATAATAGATGAAGTGCATCATATGCTGACCGAATTTGACAAGCGCTTTTTACTATCAGTAAAGAAAGGTGATGCTGACTGGAGCAGTTTTCCAATTCCGGATGCTGAACGGCTGCCCGCGATACAATGGAAACTGCATAATCTCAAACTCATGGACTCTGCAAGAAGAGAAGAGGCCCTCAGAAAACTCGAGATGGTCCTCTTTGGAAAGGCATAAAGTGACCAAATGTTGATCGGCATGCAAAAATGAGCCACATGATCCCGCAAACAAAAAGCATTTATACAAAAGCTTATCATCATCTGGACCGAATCAAAATTCAGTGCCGATTATGCACTAAGGTGGGTCAAACCCTCATGCCTGTTAACAGCAAATCTGTATCAGATTCAGCGGATGCTTTCGCAGAGCGACCCAAGGATGGCACAACGTTATGCCCATCTTCTGCCTGAGAATTTAAACGTAGTAAATTATGTTGAGGGAAAGGGGATTGCTACGATTTTGCTGCAATCGGAAGAAAACGAAAAAGGGGCTGCTTCCGCAACCCCTCTGATTTTCAAGCGTCCCCAATGGGATTCGAACCCATGTTACCGCCTTGAAAGGGCGATGTCCTAGGCCAGGCTAGACGATGGGGACATTTAACAACCGTTCACGTGCACCGATTACGGTTTTAAAAAATGAGCCGCGTTGGATTCGAACCAACGACCCACGCCTTAAAAGGGCGTTGCTCTACCAACTGAGCTAGCGGCCCATAGAGCAGTAAAGGCGAACCTTCCTGCACATAGGAATAACTAATTTACTATGTACCTCCCTCTTTTGTCAATAAGTGCCCTCTCAGGCGCCTGACAGCTCAGGGGTGATTTTCAGCAGGATTTCCGGTCTCCCGCGCTCAGTTATCCGTTCTTCGTATGGGGCAAGAGGCCGCCTTTCAGCAGCAATTCCCTTTCCCTGTCATTCAGGCCGGAGGCAGCCTCAAAGGTGTAGCCTTTTGTCAGGTTGTCAATTCTAAAGTTCTGATCTCCCTTTATCGTCTCAAGGATATTCCTGATCGCAAGCCTGTCCCCTTGTTCTATTCTCGCATAATCTCCTCCGGATTTGAACAGGAGCGGCAGCACGCCGAAATTGATCAGGTTTGCCCTGTGTATCCGCGCAAAGGACTTTGCGATGACTGCCTGCAATCCGAGGTACATCGGCGCGATCGCTGCATGCTCACGGGAAGAGCCCTGCCCGTAGTTTTCCCCGCCGATAACAATACCGCCGCCCTGCGGCTTTGCAGCCTGTGCGCGGCCGCTGAAGGTCTTATCGATGTTCTCGAACACGAACTCGGAGATGGCGGGGATGTTAGACCTGAAAGGCAGCACCTTTGATCCTGCGGGCATGATATCGTCAGTGGTTATATTGTCGCCGAGCTTCAGCAGGACCTCTGCTTCGATGCTGTTGCGCAGCGGTTCTTTTACCGGCACTTCCTTTATGTTCGGCCCCTTGAGCACCCTGATATCCTTTGTATCGGCCTTGGGGGGGATGATGAGGTTGTCATTGACCAGGAATTTCTCGGGGTCTTTGATCTTATCAAGCGAAAGTCCGGCATCCCTGGGGTCCACGATTTCGCCTTTTACCGCCATGGCAGCGCATGCGATGGGATTGGTCAGATACACGGAGGCGTCTTTCGTCCCCGATCTTCCGAGGAAGTTCCTGTTGTAGGACCTGATGGATATGTGTCCCGTGCCGGGAGCAGCGCCCATGCCGATGCAGGGGCCGCAGGAGGCCTCCAGGATGCGCGCGCCGGAAGCTATCATGTCTGCTGTCAGCCCTTTCTGCGCAAGCATCTGATACACCTGCTTAGAGCCGGGATTGATCAGCAGGTTCACCCATTCAGGAACAGTATGCCCCTTCAGGATGGATGCGACCGCCCGCATTGCCTGGTATGAGGAATTGGTGCAGCTGCCGATGCAGACCTGGTTGACCCTCTTGCCCGCCACTTCGCGGATCGGGACAACATTATCGGGGCTGTGGGGCTGCGCAATCATAGGCTCTACAGCGGACAGGTCAAGCACGATCACCTCTGCGTATTCGGCGCCCTTGTCTGCAGCCAGTTCAACCCACTCCTGTTCCCTGCCCTCTGCCCTGAGAAAGGCAAGGGTCTTTTTGTCGCTGGGAAATATGGAGGTGGTTGCGCCCAGTTCAGCGCCCATGTTGGTTATGGTGGCCCGTTCCGTTACATTCAGGCCCTTCACTCCGGGACCGCCGTATTCCATGATCTTCCCGACCCCTCCTTTTACCGTGAGCATCTTCAGGAGGGTCAGGATGACATCCATGGCTGTGACCCAGGGCCGCTGCAGCTTGCCCTTCAGTTTCACCTGCACCACTTTGGGCATGGTGATCTCCAGGGGAGCGCCCGCCATTACCGTTGCAGCCTCGAGCCCGCCTACGCCTATGGCGATCATGCCCATTCCGCCGCCAGTTGGGGTGTGGCTGTCCGTGCCGAGGGCGATCTTCCCGGGCGCGGCAAACCTCTCCAGGTGGACCTGGTGGCATATGCCGTTTCCGGGTTTGGAGAAATAGGCGCCGAATTTCGCTGCAGCGGTCTGCAGGAACTGGTGGTCGTCTGCATTCATGAAGTTGGACTGAAGCATGTTATGGTCGACATAGGAAACGGCAAGGGGGACTTTGACCCTGTCGATCCCGATTGCCTCGAACTCAAGCCAGGCCATTGTCCCTGTTGCGTCCTGCGTATAAACCTGGTCGACATGCAACCCGATGGGACTTCCCGGAGCAGTATCTCCATGCACTTTGTGAGCCTCGAAAATCTTCTGAACAATATTCTTCGCCATAATCTCCTCTTAAAGACAGTAACGAGTAACAAGTAACAAGTAACGAGTTAAAGACTAACGACAAAGACTTGTCACTGTCTTCAGATCCTTTACTCGTCACTCGTTACTAAAGAAGTTACTCATTACGCATCACGCATTACACGTTACGGTCTTTTTGACTTTAATCAGGATATTATGTTAAAAAAAAGGATAAAAAATCAAATCTATACTCTAAAGAAGAGGGCATGGACTTTTTTCAATATAAACG
>JAJZPZ010000177.1 GCA_021847795.1 Nitrospirota bacterium | reverse complement strand
CAGGTGGTGGACGGCGCAGCCCCATACTGGCGCCTGGCCCTGGAGCGTCGGTGGGAAAATCATTTCTTCACCATAGGCACTTACGGCATGCAGGCCGATATCTTTCCTCCCGGCAATCTCGGCGGACCGGCAGACCGTTTTACGGATATAGCCTTCGACGCTCAATATCAATACCTGGGTACGATTGAGGTGGAGCACAAGCAAATGAAAATGGACGGTTCACCTATGGGCAAACCGGGGAAACATATAATTTCGGCCCATGCTACATGGATTCATGAGAATCAGGACTGGAAGGCCGGCTTTCCTCTCGGAAATACGGCCAATTCCTCCGACTTCCTGAATACATTCAGAATGAATTTGAATTATTATTACATGAGCCGTCTGGGCGAAATAGGCGGGTCAATAGGCTATTTTTCCACAACAGGGAAAACAGACCCGCTCCTCTATTCTCCCGGCCCGGTAAACGGCAGCAGAACCGGCAGCCCGAACAGCAACGGTTTTATCTTCGAGGCAGATTACCTGCCATGGGAGAAAACCAAATTATCCCTGCAGTACACAATCTACAACAAGTTCAATGGCGCGTATTCAAATTATGACGGCTTCGGCAGAAATGCCTCTGACAACAACACGCTCTATTTGCTGGGTTGGCTTATGTTCTGAGAGATTTGTGAAGGAGCATTTGTGAAAGAGGTAGTGCCGGGCCGGAAGGCAGACAAGGTGAAAGAGCTGCAGGGTCAGGGCAAGCTGGTGGCGATGGTCGGCGACGGGATTACCGTCTATCGGATATGGAAAGGGAATTGATGGACAAAAATACGATAAAACAATTTACCTTAAATGGATTATCCCTCCCGGTTAAGGCGCTTTTCTCAGCCTGCCTTCTTACAGTGGGGATCGGCTATATTATTGCCTCTTTCTTATCGATGTGGAGCCGCATCAAGAAATGGGAATGAGTGTCTTGCAGGGGACGATACACAAGTACTACGGCAGGCGCGGAGATACACGCCTCGAGGGTGGTTTGAAAAGGATTATGGAAGGGACGCAGGAACTTACAGAGCTCGGGATCGAATTCTCCGGGTATGCACGACGCATGATGGGCAACTGGAGCGCGGTGAAATGGCCTTTACCACCCGTCTTGAAGGACTGGAAAGATCTTTGGCGGATGCGGCGGCCACGGCGGGCATGGCGAAGAAGAGGGCAAGGAACATAAAGGGCATGATGAAGGGACAACTGAGAAAAAAGGGCATAAGGGGGGCACGGAATATGCTGAACATAAGAGTTGTGAGTTGGTCGCTGGGGCTTTTTCTGGCGATTTCGTACCTTCTTTGCGTTCTCTATGGGCTGATCGTACCGGAGAGGTTGCACGGCATGTCCGCCTTCCTTGAGGCGGTGCTCCCTGCCTTCAAATGGCTGACCCTTGGAGGATTTATTCCCGGCCTCGCGGAGAGCTTCCTTTACGGTGTGTACATTGGCATTGTATTTGTGCCGGTGTATAATTCCATTAACAGGAAATGGGGCTTCAGGAGCTGAGGGGTAAATTTAAGGAGACATCATGAAAATCATTACACAACTGAGAATCGGGATTGCGATGCCGTTGATTTTCGTTTTATTCGGGATGGGCGGGTTCTTTCCGCCTGCAGCGCAAGGCGAAAATACCGGAATATCGGCGGCTCAGTCTGAAAATGGCTTTAACCCGGAGTCCACCGGGACCGGCAATTCCAGGCCGGCAGTAAAAGCAGAACCGGCCGGAAACGAGATTTGTCCCGTAAGCGGTGAAAAGATCGATCCGAACGACGGAATAACTTATGAGTATAAAGGCAAGGTCTACAATTTCTGCTGTCCTGACTGCGTGGAGCAGTTCAAGAAAGGCCCTGAACAATATATCAGGAAACTGAACAAAGAGAGGGCCGGATCAGGAAGCCCTGAGCGCCCGGCGCACGAGGACCATAATGCTTAAGATATGACGCCATACTGCTGTGTTGCAGCGCACATGGAAAAAAAGAGGTGCAATTCATCATGAAAAGAGATCCTGTATGCAATATGGATGTGAGGGAAGAGGGCGCCCTCTCTAATGTAACAATCAGAAAGAAGGCCGAAGAAAACGTGATAGTGATTCCGGTCAAGGGTGTATTTATCGCAATCGGGCTTCAATCCGACTCGTTCCCGGTTGTTCATCTGGTAGATACAAACAATAAAGGTGAGATCGTGATCAACCCTGATTGTTCAACATCGTTTCCGGGTATCTTTGCTGCCGGGGATGTAACGAACGCCTTTGGAAAGCGAATTGTCATAGCCTGCGGCGAGGGCGCAAAGGCGGTGCTCGCAGCGAGACAGCATATTCTCAACATGAAAAAGAAAAAGGAAGTAACTGCTTAAATATTCAGGGCGGCAGGGTTATCCTGCCAATATTATGAACTCATATTAAAAAAGGAGGATCAAGATGAAGAAGGCATTTTTCGCAGGCATTTGTATTTTGGCTCTGGCATTGGGTGTTTCCTTTGGTTTTGCACAAACGGACGACGGCGTGATGGATGGGCAAAGAGGCCGGATGGCAGAGCATAAGGGAATGATGGAGCATGGCAAGATGATGGACAATATGACGGGAATGATGGGCCGGATGTCGGAGATGATGGGTAAAATGGGACCCATGATGAAAGACATGCCGGCAGAGAGGATGAAAATGATGTCGGGCATGATGAAAGATATGTCGAAGCAGATGATGGAGATGTCCAAAATGATGGAAAGAGGTATGGTTTCGGAAAAAGAGATGAAGATGATGCAGGACAGGATGACACAAACGCAGAAAAAGATGTCGGAGCTGGGGGCAACGAAGTAAAACACGGACCTAATCTCATTACGCGGCAGAGAAAGGAGGTGCGGTATGAGCATCACGAAGGTGTCGAAGGAAAAGGGGATGTCCTGCAAATTTCATCAGTCGTGCTGAGAAAACATTGGGAGGTTTCAGGGGGAAGGCGAAGCGAGGGAGGCCAGCATGAAAGTCAAAGATCCGGTCTGCAACATGACTGTAGAAGACAAGGAGGCCGCAGGCACGTCTGAATACAAAGGGAACACCTATTACTTCTGCTCGACAGCGTGCAAAGGGAAATTCGATAAGAGCCCCGAATCATTCATATCTGAAAAGGCCGCACCCGTCGCTCCTGCGGCAAAAGAGGCGATCCATACCTGCCCGATGCATCCCGAGGTGCGGCAAAACGGGCCTGGATCGTGTCCCAAGTGCGGCATGGCCCTTGAACCGCTTTCCCCTGCGCTGCCCGCCGCGAAAGTAGAGTGGACGTGCCCCATGCATCCGGAGATCGTCCGCGACGCGCCCGGAAGCTGCCCCATCTGCGGCATGGCGCTCGAACCGAAAACGGTGTCCGTGGAGGAACAGGAGAACCCCGAACTCACCGACATGAGGAGGAGGTTCAAGGTCGGCGTCGTACTCACTGTTCCGCTCGTGTATATCGCAATGGGCGGCTACATCCCCGCGATCTCGCCGGAGAGGTTCATTCCTGCGGCATTGCTCAAGTGGCTGGAGCTGGTCCTGGCGACCCCCGTCGTGCTCTGGGGCGGCCGGCCCTTCTTTGTGCGCGGTTGGAAGTCAATTGTCACGCGGAACCCGAACATGTTCACCCTGATAGGCCTGGGCACCGGTGTGGCCTACGGGTACAGTGTCGTGGCCGCGCTCCTGCCGGATATCTTCCCCGCATCGTTCCATGAGAGAAACGGGGAGGTCGGGACCTATTTCGAGGCGGCAGCCGTTATCACGACGCTTGTGCTTATGGGCCAGGTACTCGAACTGAGGGCCCGCAGCAAGACAGGCGCGGCCATAAAGGCCCTGCTCGGGCTTGCGCCGAAGACCGCGCGTCGCGTGAAGGACGGTACGGAAGAGGATGTCCCGCTCGATCAGGTGCGTGCAGGAGACCTCCTGCGCGTGAGGCCGGGCGAGAAGATACCTGTGGACGGTACTGTTGCCGAAGGCGCGAGCAGCGTGGACGAGTCCATGATCACCGGAGAGCCGGTCCCCGTGGAAAAACACGCGGGCGACCGCGTTGTCGGCGCTACGGTGAACGGGACAGGCTCGCTTATCATGCGGGCCGAAAAAGTCGGGTCTGAGACGCTCCTCGCCCGGATCGTGCGCATGGTGGCGGACGCCCAGCGCAGCCGCGCGCCTATCCAGAAGCTGGCGGACCTTATCGCGGGATACTTTGTCCAGGTCGTGGTAGCGATCTCAGTCGTCACCTTTATAGTATGGGCGTGGGCCGGCCCTGAACCCCGCTTCATATACGCACTGGTGAATGCCGTCGCGGTCCTCATCATCGCCTGCCCGTGCGCGCTGGGGCTCGCTACACCCGTGTCCATCATGGTCGCGATGGGCAAAGGCGCCGCAGGCGGCGTGCTGTTCAAGAACGCCGAGGCCATCGAACACATGAGAAAGGTGGACACCCTCGTAGTGGACAAAACGGGCACGCTCACAGTCGGGAAACCGAAATTGGTTGACGTGGTCCCCTATGATGGATACGATGAGAAGCTGCTCCTGACGTATGCAGCGAGCATCGAGCAGGGCAGCGAGCATCCGCTGGCGGCCGCCATCACAACCGGCGCTCGGGAAAAAGGCGTGATCCCGAAGAGCGCCGGGGCCTTCCAATCCATAACGGGCAAAGGGGTCGTGGGGCAGGTTGAAGGACATGCCGTTGCGCTCGGCAACCGCGCGCTTCTGGAACAGCTGCGCATCGACCCCGGCGGGCCGGCCTCAAAGGCCGGGGACATGCGGAAGGACGGGCAGACCGTGATGTTCGTTGCCGTTGACGGAAAAGCGGCGGGACTTCTGGGGGTGGCCGACCCTATAAAAGAAACAACGCTCGAGGCGGTGAAGCTCCTCCATGACGACGGCATCCGCGTCGTGATGCTTACCGGCGACAACAAGGCGACTGCTGAGACCGTGGCGAAAAAACTCGATATCGACGAGGTGGTCGCGGAAGTGCTGCCCGACCAGAAAGCAGACGTTGTGAAGCGCCTTCAGAGCGAAGGCCGTTTTGTGGCAATGGCGGGCGACGGCATCAACGACGCACCCGCCCTGGCGCAGGCACATGTCGGCATTGCCATGGGGACCGGCACCGATGTTGCGATGGAGAGCGCCGGGGTGACCCTGGTAAAAGGAGACCTCCGGGGGATTATCCGCGCGAGGCTTTTGAGCAGGGCGACGATGCGCAATATCAAGCAGAACCTCTTTTTCGCCTTTGTCTACAACTCCCTCGGGATTCCGATAGCCGCGGGGGTCCTCTATCCCTTCTCCGGCATTCTGCTGAGCCCGATATTCGCTGCAGCGGCGATGAGCTTCAGCTCGGTGTCGGTGATAAGCAACGCCCTCAGATTGCGGAGAGCGAGGATATGAGATGTGAAAGCCAAATACATTACAGCAATTCGGTATCGGTGTGGGAGTAGGGCGGCGAGCAGCAGCAGAGTACCTTCAGCGGGACCTGCCCGGTATTCCTGAGCATGTGCGGGGTACCCGGGGGAATGCAGACCGTGTCTCGAGGCTTGATAATGAATTCCTCATCGCCGAGGACCATGGCGCCGGCGCCGGAAACGACATGGTAGAGTTCTTCGCTCCGGAGATGTCTGTGCCGAAGGGTTGACGTGTCAGGCGGAACAAGCGCCTCGGCAAGGCTCTGCTCCTTGCTGCCATGAATGCCGGGATGCATGAGTTCGCGTATGACGGAGCCGTCTTTCGTTGTATAAGGGACTATCTTACCGTATTCAGTCCTGGTCGGCATCGAAGGTCCTTATATCGTCGAGAAAAGGAAATTCCGAGCGTATGCGGGCGACTTCGGCGGGATCGAATTCCCCGGTCAGGAATTCCTCTGTCTCATCGCCTGAACAGACCACATTTCCCGAGGGACCGAAAATACCCGAAGCCCCGGCATAATGGATTCCATTGCCGTCAATACCTGTACGGTTGACGCCGATCACAAAGCATTGGTTCTCTATGGCACGTGCCTTGAGCAGGGTTTGCCAATGCTCTTTCCGTTCCGAGGGCCAGTTTGCAATAACGAATATCGCCTGTACTTCCTTTGCCACCTTCCTGAACACTTCAGGGAATCTCAGGTCATAGCAGATGAAAACACTGGAGGGCATTCCGTCAATGTCGAAGACAACGGTCTTTTCCCCTGCAACGTAACAGGCGTCTTCCCCGGCATGGGAAAAAGGATGGATCTTCGTGTAGATGGCGTTCAGCTGCCCCTTTCTGTTACAGACAGCGGCCAGGTTCCTCCCTTTTTCTTCAGCCGGCGATTTGATAGGGAATCCGGCAATAAGATTGACGGCATGTTTTCTCGCCATCCCCGACAGCCGCGCAGCGGTTTCCCCGTATCCTTCATCTGCACAAGCGCCGATATTCATCGAAAATCCCGTGCTGAACATCTCCGGGAAAACGACGACGTCGCATTTTCCCTCTGCAGCCTGCCTTATGAAGGCTTCGGCCTTTTCAAAATTTTCCTTTTTCGATTCCCACG
>JAJZPZ010000176.1 GCA_021847795.1 Nitrospirota bacterium | reverse complement strand
GGCAATAAACATTTCCTAACCGGCATTGCCAACCGGCAGGCTTTTCATGAACTCGCCGAAAGAGAGATAGAACGAAGCAAAAGGTATCGCCGTCCCCTTTCGGTCGCATTCATCGACTGCGACAATTTCAAAACAGTAAACGACACCCTGGGACATGATATAGGGGATGCGCTCCTGCACGAAGTGGCCTCAGCGCTACTGAAAAACCTGAGGACCGTGGACACTGCCGCACGGCTGGGCGGCGATGAGTTCATTGTCATGCTGCCGGAAACAGATGCCGGGGCAGCAGATGCAGCGGTAAAAAAGATCAGGAACATACTCCTCGGCACTATGCAGGACCATCAGTGGCCCGTAACGTTCAGCATAGGCATAGCCACATTCATTACCCCGCCCGATTCAGTCAATGAACTCATCAAAATGGCGGATGCCCTGATGTACAATGTAAAGAGCGGCAGCAAGGACATGGTCCGCCACGAAGTGATCGGCAAATAGCCCCCCGCAGGACCTTCACGTCCTGAAAAATGTTAAAATGTTTTTATATCTCATTTTACAGAAGGGTTCGCCATGAATTTAAGACTGACGTCCGATGAAGTTATAGAATTAAAAGAGGGCGAGAGCCTTTACACCGCGCTGAAAAAGGCCGGGATATTCCTTGTCGCTTCCTGCGGCGGCAAAGGGACCTGCGGCAAATGCAAGGTCAAAATTCTTGAAGGGGACCATGCAGCCCGCTCCTATGGCAAACTGACCTCCCAGGAACGCGGGTCAGGCCTCGTGCTGGCCTGCCAGACCGTGCCGGAAGGCGACCTGCTCGTTGAAATACCCAAAGAGTCGCGGCTTGTCGTGGGGGACAAAATCGCCATTGCCGGGACAAAAGACCTTGCCCGCTACCTGAAGTCATTCGGCGTGGACATCAATCCCGTAATAAAACGCATATCTCTTAACCTACCCCCTCCTACCATAAGCGACAACATCAGCGACCTAGAAAGGTTGAAACGGCTGCTGGATGAAAAGGGACTGCGCACGATGAGGTACTCCCATGGATTTATGTCCAGGGTGTCCGAAACCCTGCGCTCCGCGAACTGGGATGTCGAACTCACCTATATAGAGGGCAACGGGACTTCCGATGAGGCGATCCGGCTGAGTTCAGCGGAGTTTTGCAACAGGCGCTACGGGGTTGCGATCGACATAGGGACAACCACGGTGGTTGTTTACCTGGCCGACATGGTAACGGGCGGGATCATTGATATCGGCTCCACCTACAACTCGCAGATGAGGTACGGCGACGATGTAATAACCAGGATCGTCCATGCGACAGAGGGCGGCGGCCTGCAGGACCTGAGGGACGCGGTGGTTACCGATATCAACACCATTATTAATTCCCTGATGGAACGGCACAGGATCGAGAGGTGCGAACTCATTATTGCAACTGTTGCAGGCAACACCACCATGTCGCACATTTTCTGGGGACTGGACCCCGGGTCAATACGGGAGGAGCCCTACATCCCGACCCTGAATTACTTCCCCCAATGGAAGGGCGGCACTGCGCGGTTGACAATTGACCAGCAGGCCCCGGTCTATACCTTCCCCTGCATAGCGAGCTATGTAGGCGGCGATATCGTCGCAGGAGTGCTCGCATCAAAAATGCACAGGAACCCGGAAATCGCGCTGTTCATGGATATCGGGACAAACGGCGAGATAGCAGTAGGGAACAATGAGTGGCTCATGACCGCTGCATGCTCTGCAGGCCCGTGCTTTGAGGGGAGCGGGATACGCTGCGGCATGCGGGCAACGAGCGGGGCGATAGAAGCGGTAAAGATAGACCCCCTTACCTTTGAGCCGTCCGTCACTGTTGTAGGCGGCGGGCATCCCATAGGGATATGCGGGTCGGGAATGATCGACGCCATATCGGAAATGTTCCTGACAGGGGTCATCAACCAGAAAGGGAAATTCGTGGCAGGCACGACAGACAGGATACGCCGGGGGGAAGAAGGCATGGAGTTCCTCTTCCACCATGACGAGAAGCTCCACAGGGACATCGTGCTCACCGAAGCCGATATCGAGAATATCCTCAGGGCAAAAGCCGCGGTCTACGCAGGGATCACGACCCTTCTCGGGGAGGTCGGGTTCACCCTTGATGCCGTCGAGAAAATTTATATAGCCGGGGGCTTCGGCAATTATATAAATGTGGAAAGGGCCATAATGCTCGGCATGCTCCCCGATGTCCCCAAGGAGAAGTTCGTATTCATGGGCAATACATCCATTACCGGTGCATACCTCTGCCTGCTCTCCGAAGAACTGAGGAAAGAGGCCGAAGATATCGCATCAAAGATGACCTACCTGGAGTTGTCCGTTTCGCGGAACTTCATGGACGAATATATGTCCGCCCTCTTCCTGCCCCACACGGACATGGGCCAGTTCCCTACGGTGGCGGCACTGCTCAAAAATAAGGTTTGAGGAGGAAAAAACAATGAGCATTCTCCCTGAAGGAGAGCAACTGAGAAGGGCCATCAAGTGGATATCGGAAAAGCGTGTCGAAGCTCCCGGGGCCGGCCTGCCCAAGCTGATCGGCGAAGCCTGTTTAAAGTTTGATCTACCCCCGAAAGATGCGGAATCCCTCATGCGTTTTTTCGCCGGCACGGGTCCGGAAAAATCAGCATAAACCGGATGCAGCGCAGCCGGGGTAAAAGATAAAACCCTTTTGCCCTGACCGCTCATATGCCGCTCATGATTCAGAAAAAAACACCATCCCTTCCGGCAGGATACCCGCTGAAAGCAAAGCGGAAATAAGGTCGGAATATCCGTATAATATCAGGATGAGCTTCCGGCATACCATAAAGAGGGACTTCCACGCCGTCTTTGAGCGCGACCCGGCTGCGCGGAACATGGTGGAAGTCCTGCTCACCTATCCCGGCTTCCACGCCATATTCATGCACCGGGTGAGCCATGCCCTCTGGAAGATGAAGATCCCTGTACTGCCGAGGCTCCTTTCCCATATTGCACGGTTCCTGACAGGCATAGAGATACACCCCGCTGCAGAGATAGGCGCAGGCTTCTTTATCGATCACGGCATGGGAGTGGTGATAGGCGAGACCGCCGAGGTCGGCGAGGACTGCCTGTTATACCAGGGCGTGACCCTGGGTGGGACGGGAAAAGAAAAGGGGAAGAGGCACCCCACACTGGGGAGCAATATCGTCGTAGGGGCAGGCACTAAAATACTCGGGCCGATACACATCGGGGATTATGCCAAGATAGGCGCCAATTCCGTTGTGTTGAAACCGGTGCCCGACTACGCCATCGTGGTCGGAGTGCCGGGGAAGATCATCAAGAAGAAGGTTGTGCGGATCGAGGAGGAAGGGCCTGTGGAAACCCTGGACCATGTGAGGCTTCCCGATCCCGTGGATGAGCGGCTTGAGGAGCTGATGGACCATATTACAAGACTGGAGAACAGGATGGAAAGGATGGAGGGCAAAGGAGGAAGGATGAAGATATTCAACACGATGACAGGCAGAAAAGAGGATTTCATCCCTATCGCAAAAGACAAGACCGGTATCTATGCCTGCGGGGTTACGGTGTATGATTATTGCCATATCGGACACGCGCGGAGCGCGGTGGTCTTCGACGTGATCAAAAGATACCTGAAACATAAAGGGCTTGCCGTCAAATACGTGAGGAATTTTACGGACATCGATGACAAGATCATCAGGAGGGCACATGAAGAAGGCGTTTCATGGGATGCCGTTGCAAAGAAATACATCGATGAATACTACGTCGACATGGACAAACTCGGCGTCGGGCGCGCTGATGTCGAACCAAAGGCAACGGACCATATCCCGGAGATGATCGGGGTCATCAGCACCCTCGTTGAAAAGGGATACGCCTACGAAGTTGCCGAAGGCGACAACAAGAGCGTATATTTCTCGGTGGAGAAATTCCCCGAGTACGGCAAGCTCTCGAAAAAGGACCTGAAAGACCTCCTCTCAGGCGCGCGCGTGGATGTCGACGAAAGAAAGAAAAACCCCATGGACTTTGCGCTCTGGAAGGCCTCAAAAGAAGGAGAGCCCTGGTGGGAAAGCCCCTGGGGAAAAGGAAGGCCGGGCTGGCACATTGAATGCACCGCCATGGCGATCAAGCACCTGGGGGAGTCCATAGACATTCACGGCGGAGGCGCAGACCTCATCTTCCCGCACCATGAGAACGAGATAGCCCAGTCAGAGGCCTACACCGGGAAATTCTTTGCGCGGTATTGGGTGCATAACGGCTTTATCACGATCGACAAGGAAAAGATGTCCAAGTCCCTCGGGAACTTTTTTACCATCCGCGAGATCCTTGAAAAGTACGATCCCGAGGTGATCAGGCTTTTCATACTCTCAAGCCATTACCGGAGCCCGATAGAGTTTTCAAACGAGCAGCTGCGGGATGCCGAATCATCGCTGGACAGGTACTACAGCACGCTGGACAGGATACAGGAATTCCTCTCCCACTCCCTTGATATCGCCCAGGCAAAGGCGAAAAAGGCCTCCGCGCAGACAGCAGGGGAGCTTGAGGCAGCGCTCGATAAATTCAACGACCGCTTCGAGGAAGCGATGGACGATGATTTCAACACCGCCATGGCCCTGGGGAATGTCTTTGAGCTGGTCAGGGAGATCAACAGGTTTCTTGATTCCAAACCCTGCGGGGACACCTCAAAGCTGCTGGTGGAGAGGGCAAAGGATACGCTGCATACGGCAAGCAGCATTCTCAATCTCTTCAACCGGACGCCTGAACAATGGAACACCGACCTCCTGACAAGCAAGCGCATACCTCTCACCAAAGCCGATATCGAGCAAAAGATAAAGGACAGGCAGAGCGCGCGGCAGGACAAGGATTGGGCCCTGGCGGATTCCGTCAGGAAGGAACTGGAAGAAAAGGGGATCCTCCTTGAGGACAAAAAAGACGGGACCGGGTGGAAAGTAAAGATTGTCTGATTTTATCGAACTTACAACAGGGCGGAATGCCTCAAAAACTTTCCAATTTGAAGCAGCGGAGACAAGATGGGAAACAGAGATGAGAGGGACGACTGGATATACGGCATCAACCCCGTGCTGGAGGCGATAAGGTCGGGCAGGGCCATACGCACCCTTTATGTCCAGGGCCACCGGCAGGAGCATATCCAGGGCATCCTCAAGCTGGCAAGAGAAAAGGGCATCCCAATAAAAACCGAAGAGAAAGACTTTTTCGAGAGGCGTTTTCATAAAGGCCATCAGGGGATCGCGGCTGCTGCCGGTAAAAAGAAGACCCTGGGCATCGAGGAACTCCTCGTAATCCCCGCGCAAAAAAACGAGCCGCCCTTTTTCCTCATCCTCGACGGCATAGAAGACCCGAGGAACTTCGGCGCCATCCTGCGCGTTGCCGATGCCGCGGGAGTGCACGGCGTGGTCTTCCAATCGCACAGGTCGGCGGGGATCACGCCTGTGGCATCAAAGGCGTCTGCCGGCGCCCTTGAGCATGTCAACCTCGTCGAGATCGCAAACATAAAGCACGCTATAGAAAAGATGAAGAAAACGGACATTACCATAATCGGCGCAGAAGCTGATGCCGAAGTATCCCTGTGGGACATGGACATGAAATCGCCCATCGCAATCGTAATCGGTTCAGAAGGACAGGGCATGCGGAGGACAGTGAAAGAGGCCTGCGATTTCGTCGTAAACCTTCCCATGAGGGGCTCGGTCAATTCCCTGAATGTTTCCGTGGCAGCCGGCATTCTTTCCTACGAAGTTTTGAGGCAACGGAGAGGGAAATAGTCCCTGTTTATAAGTGACCTGTGCTATGCAGTTGTGAATTCTGCAAGTGTGGCATAACTTGCCATTGTTATATGGAGATGAAAACAAGACTTCATCTAAAAGCCTTGCAAATAACGGCCTTGTTCGGATTGTGGACTACACCTACAAAGGGTGCTTTTGGACATCCGGGAGAAATGAAGTATTAACGAGAGAAAGAGAGCATTAAGGATGAAATATAGAGGAAGGTCAGGCCCTGATAGACTGCGTCAAATCCTTTTGAAAATCTTCGTGTAGACATCCTTTCTGTTTATGATAGCGAATATCAAAACCTCATTCTTATCGATCTTGAAGACCACCCTGTAATCGCCAATTCTTAGTTTCCAATATCCCTTTAAGGTTTTTCTAAGCGGTTCTCCATACTGATGCGGTGATGTGGCAAGGCGCTGTTCTATTGCCTTTTTAATGCGCCTCTTAAGGGCCTCGTTAAGTTGCGGGATATCAATGTCACGAACATCAGGGTGATATCTCAGCTCATAGGGCAAGGTTACCAGACCTCATCGTGCTTAAGAGTTTTCTTCTTATGAAAGGATTTCTCCCTTGTCTCTGCCAGATGAGCAAGGGCAATGTCTTCTTCTATCTCCAGCGCTTCTTTTACAAGGTCGCGAACTTTTAAAGACAAGGAAACTCCATCTCGGTCAGCAAGACGTTCCACATTATTGTATAAAGGTTTTTCGAGTACTACATTGATTCTTGGGTTCTTAGCAGGCATTTATTTCACCTCCCTGGTGAAGAT
>JAJZPZ010000175.1 GCA_021847795.1 Nitrospirota bacterium | reverse complement strand
CCCTATTGCAAAAGAGGGGATATCGTATCTGATTCCCCCTTAGAAAAGGGGGCAGGGGGTTGTAAAGCTGTTTATCTGTTTTATCCTTATTTTTACATGAGGTAACAACGGTGCAACGAAAAGCTTTCAGTTTTTTCTCATTTGTCCTCATGATAGCAGCCCTTGTGGCAATCTTGAAGATCGCCAACTGGCTGCCCATGGCCGTCCAAAGCGACGGGATGAGAAGGTACAGCAGCATCGACGAAGCAAGAATGAAATTAAATATCAGGGATATCTATGTTCCCTCCTACTTCCCCCAGAATTTCACCTGGCCCCCATCGGAAATCCTTGCGCAGAACAGGCCCTTTACGGCAATAACCATGGCCTTCAGGAAAACAGGGAGGCAAGACATTATGCTCGTTATATCCCAGGCCGCCTCTGCACATTTCTCCCGGGAGGGGAGGATAGCGATGACACAAATAAGGGAAACCATTCCGTACAACCTGAAAGGCCGGAATGCCCTGCTTGAGATGGGTATATGCAAGGGCGGCGAACCCTGCAGCCGTATTTCCTGGACTGAGGGGCGTTACACCATAGTCCTTATTGCAAAATACACCACCATAGAACTGGTGAAGATAGCGGAAAGCATGGTCCATTAACAAAGGATGAAGGTTGAAGGATGAGTTAAGGCTGAAGAATAAAGACATAATGAAACCATGCCGTTTTTCATCCCTCACCCTTGCCTCTCTCATCCTTTCATAGGAGTTTATTCCGATAAAAATAGGAGTTTATTCCAATTGTACGGGAAATCCACATCATATATTCTATAACCAAAGGAAGGGAACCGGGAGGAATGCCTTAAATAGCTTGACTTGTATGTAGCATTGTCTCTACAATTTTTAGTAATGGGGTTAATCCGATGAAGAAAACGGACAGAATATTTTCAACGGCCATGGTTTTGTTCATCCTGTTTGTGCTCGTCCCCCTTCAGGTCCATGCTGGAAAAGACGGACCTGCCGAAGATGAGCAAACCTGCCTGAACTGCCATAAAAGCAAAGGGCTACAGCTGACCTTCGAAAACAAGGAATCTCTTCCCCTGCAGGTTGACGTTAAAGAATTAAGGGCCTCCGTTCATGCAGGACTGGCCTGCGCCAACTGCCATACCGACTTTTCCATAGATACCCACCTCAAGAGAAAATTCCCGGGCAAAAGGGAATATACCATAAAGGCATCACGGGGATGCAGACTGTGCCATTCCGACAGGCAGATCAAGACGAAAAAAATTCACCTCAGCATGCTGACCGATGATAAAACCAAGGTCCCTGTCTGCGTTGACTGCCACGGCTTTCATTCCATAAAGAGGATTTCAGGAGGGAAGGTCTTCGAAGATGAGACCCAATACTGCCTGAACTGCCACAAACACAAACTGGGCCTGCACTTCAAGTCCGGCGACAATCTTTTCTTCCAGGTAGACCCCTCGCACATTCAACAGTCCGTTCACAGCAAACTGGGCTGCTCGGACTGCCACCTGGGCTTTTCCATAGACCAGCACCCCCAGAGAAACTTCAAAAGCAGGCGAGACTATTCCATAGCCGCTTCCGACACCTGCAGGAGGTGCCACTTCGACAAATATACAAAAACCCTTGAAAGTGTACATTATACCCTGCTCAGCCAGGGC
Source organism: Nitrospirota bacterium (assembly GCA_021847795.1). GTDB lineage: Bacteria > Nitrospirota > Thermodesulfovibrionia > Thermodesulfovibrionales > Dissulfurispiraceae > JAMCVZ01. The sequence goes on along the minus strand of JAJZPZ010000175.1, from coordinate 4,905 downwards.
GACCTCAGGGCCCCGGTATGCACGGACTGCCATGGGAGCCATTTCATCAGTTCAGGGAAATCAGAAAAGATCATGAGCGCAAGGAGGTGCCAGAAATGCCATGAAGATATCTTTGCCGTATACTCATCGAGTGTCCACGGCAAGGCCCTCCTCGATGAGCGCAACCAGGATGTCCCTATATGCGTAGATTGCCACAACGTACACAGCATAGAGGACCCCAGGACCTTTGATTACCGCGAGAAAGTGCCGGGGGTATGCGGCAATTGCCACGCAAATAAGGCAATTATGGCAAAATACGGGCTCTCAACCGAGGTCGTCAACACCTATCTCCAGGACTTCCACGGGATCACCCTTAAGTTCTATAAAAAACAAAAAGAGGTGTCCGATAAATCTTCAACAAGACCCATAGCCGTCTGCACGGACTGCCACGGGATACACGATATTGCCAAAGCACGGGGGCAGAGCGCTGCCGCGGTCAAAGCGAACCTGATGAAAAGATGCCGGAAATGCCATGCAAACGCAACCAGGAATTTTCCTGAAAGCTGGATATCCCATTATGAACCGAGCCTGGAACGGGCGCCGCTGGTTTACATCATCAATTTAATTTATAAAATATTCATACCTTTTATGATCATAGGGCTCATTCTGCAGATATTGCTGCACATATGGCGCTATGCTGTGAACAGATAGGGGGGCACTCAAGATGGTAACCAGCGAGCCGAAAGAAAGCGCCAGGCTCAGGAGATTCGGCACGTACCGGATCGTTGAGCACTATTTTATCATGATAACGTTCAGCATACTGGTGCTGACGGGACTTTCCCAGAAATTCCATGAATTTGAACTTTCAAACTGGATAATCATCAAACTGGGCGGCATAGATATGGCCCGGTTGATACACCGCTACACCGGTCTGGTGCTTGCAGCTGCCACTGCGCAGCACCTAGCGGTCGCTTCCATCGGCCTGGTTTTCAGGAAATGGCCGGCGTCAATGGTAATCAATGCAAAGGATTTTACCGATGCCATAGACAATATAAAATACTATTTCGGCGTAACGAACAGCCCTGCCCTCTGCGACCGCTACGATTATAAGCAGAAATTCGAATACTGGGGCGTTGTCGTAGGCGGGGTGCTCATGATATTCACAGGCCTTATCCTCTGGTTCCCTACACTGGTCGCCCGTTATCTGCCCGGCGAACTCATCCCGGCAGCAAAGGCAACGCACACCAATGAGGCGCTGCTGGCTTTTCTCGTTATCATCATCTGGCATATTTATAATTCCATATTCAGCCCGGAAGTCTTCCCCCTCGATACGAGCATCTTTACAGGCGGGATATCAAGAGAGCGGATGGCGCATGAGCATCCGGTAGAACTTGCGCGAGCAGAGGGGAAGCCCCTGGAGGAGATAATAGCGGGCCACCATGGGGAAACCTACAAAATTGCAGAGGGCGATTGACGTTTTTTTAAGCGTGTCCTTTCCGTGCGCAGCCGGGTTTTCCCGAAGGCCGGTCCCGGGGGGGACGGGAACACCTTCTTCTTTTTCAGTCCAGCCTTTTCTCTCATCCGCTGAAGATGAAGGAGGCTTTTTTTGAGGAAGAGGATCACCCTGGCAATAATGCTGGGCATGTCGATCATCCTGCTCAGTTTCGGGATAGCAAGTTACTACATTGTCCAGAAAAACGTGGATGACCTGCTGAGTAAAAAGCTCGCCATTGCGCGTATTATCAGAAACAACATCGATATCACCATCAGGAACAATATTAACCGGCTGTATGACATATCGCTTTCGGGCAGCATTGACCTGGGCGACAACAATTTCAAACCCGAAACAGAGGCACTGAAGGCGGCCTACAGCTACTCTATCTACACCGACGGCATTTTTCTCCTGGACAGGGGCGGCAACACCATTCTCACCTACCCCGGGAAATCAAAGGACCTTGCCCTTAATGTTTTAAGCATAGAACCCATAAGCAAAATGCTCTCCCTCGGAAGGCCTGTAGTCTCAAATGTGTACACCCTTGAGCCGACGAAAAAAAAGCTCATGTACATCCTGGCCCCCCTTAAGGACAAGAACGGAAAGTATGTGGGGGTCGCCGGCGGGGAGATAGACCCGACAAACCCCATGCTCACCCATATGCTCAGGCTCGTGGACATAGGGAAAAACACCTCTATAGATATTGTCGATTCCAATGGGGTGATCATCTCTTCGTCCAATCCCCCCCGCACCCTGACATCGTGCAATCACGGACGTTTTTTCAGCAACGTGATAGCAGCGAAAAAAGAGCGGGTCACGCCCTGTCACCAATGCCATTCTGCAGGCAGCAAAGGGGAGAAATTAGACACCATCCTGGCCTTTGTGCCCCTTGAAATGGCCCCCTGGGGCATAGCGATACATGAACCCAAAGAAGACATCTTCGCCCCGGTCACAAAATTGAAAGAGCTGTTCCTGGCCCTTGCCGTTATTTTCATAGGCACCGCCCTGGTACTCATGATAGGCATAAGCCGGAGCGTCGTGGACCCGATAAAGGAGCTTACAAAGATCACCGATTACATTGCCGGCGGAGAAATGTCACATCCGGTCCCCCTGATGGGATCCGACGAAATCGGCTCTCTGAGCCGGAGCTTTGAAACCATGAGGGTAAAGTTGGTAGAGTCCCTTGACCGTCTGAAGAAATACAGCATGGAACTCGAGAGAAGGGTGGAAGAAAGGACACGGCAAATACATGAAAGCCAGCAGAGGGTCACCAACCTCCTCAAAAAGGTCATCTCAACCCAGGAAGAAGAGAGGAAAAGGATTGCGCGGGGACTACATGACGATACCATACAGGACCTTTCGGTCATTCTCATGCGCATCGACATGTGCAGGCTCTACCCGGAAAAAGTCTCTTCCCAGAAGATCGACGATATCCGGGGCATAGTCCTTAAAGCGTGGGACAGTTTAGTGCATATCATCCAGAACCTGAGGCCCTCCCTGCTTGACGACCTCGGGCTGGAAGCCGCGATGCAGCGGCTGCTCGGCATGCATATCGGCGATAAAGGGGGGCGGTATTTTCTCAACATTACCCAGGGCGCGGACAGCAGAATCAGCCCTGAGGGGCAGATAACCCTCTTCAGGATATTCCAGGAGGCGATTATGAATGTTGCACGGCACTCGCGGGCCGAAAACGTTTTTGTTATTCTCAAGATAAGCAGCAATACCGTAATTGTGGATATAGAAGATGACGGAGAGGGTTTCGACGTACTCTCCTTGCTGCACGACTCCCCTGTAGACACGGTTGACAGCAGGGGGTTAGGTCTTTTGGGAATGAAGGAAAGGGCCCTTCTTATAGAGGGACAACTACAGATATGCTCAGCGCCGGGGAGCGGCACGCGGGTGAGCCTAAGATTTCCGCTAAAACCGATAGGAGTCGAAAATGTCTAAAACACGAGTTCTGATTGCAGATGACCACGCGCTGGTAAGGGAGGGCATTGCGGCATTTCTCAAGCTCTGCGACGACATAGAGGTCATCGCAGAGGCCTCAGACGGACTTGAGGCCATACAGAAGACGAACAAGTTCAATCCAGATGTCATCATTATGGACATCAATATGCCGAAACTCGGGGGTCTTGAAGCAACCGTAGAGATAAAGAAATCCAACCCTGATATCAAAATACTCGTGCTCACCCAGTATGACGACAAGGAGTATATATCACGTTTCCTGAAAGCAGGTGTTTCGGGGTACCTGCTGAAACGGGCTGTAGGGAGCGATCTCATCTCCGCGATCAACGCGGTCCGCAAAGGAGAGCTTTACCTGCATTCATCCATTGCCTCGGAGGTCGTTGCAGGATACCTGAACATCAACAAAAAGCCTGAAGAGGACGACATCTATGAAAAACTTACCGACAGGGAAAAGCAGGTACTGAAGCTCGTTGCCGAGGGATACACGCACAAGGAGGTTGCCGACATGCTGAACATCAGTGTAAAAACGGTAATAGCCCACCAGACCAACATCAGCGAAAAACTCGACATTCACGCGCGGGCGGGCCTCATCAAGTTCGCCATCCAGAGGGGGATCATAAAAATAGATTCTTAGTTCCACTATGAGGCGGGCTCCCCATGGAGATATGGTAGGGTCTCAGTTTGCCCCAAAGCCTTTCTGATGCGATGAAGGACATATTCATATCAGGCCAGGTTTTGTAGTACGGAAATTCCCCAGGTGGTTTCAAATCAGGCCATAAGCCTGGTATGAAATACTTTTAAAGGGCTCGCCGTAAAGCCTTTGGGGCAAACTGAGACCCTACCGGAGATATGCTCTCCTTCATTTATTCCGGGAGTTCTGATACAATTACCAGGATGATAGCTCTGCTGCAAAGGGTCCTGCATGCATCCGTGGAAGCAGGCGGAGAGACTGTGGGACGTATAGACACGGGGATAGCGCTTTTCCCCGGCGGAGAAAAGGGAGGATAAATGCATTCCCTCCTGGAACTCTTCAGAGATTTTGCCCGGAGAAAGCATTTTGCCGGGAGTGCCTTCATTGTGGGCGGCGCAGTGAGGGACATCCTTCTCGGGAAGGACCTGAAAGATGCAGATATCGCCTTAAAAGGGGATGCCCTGGGAACGGCCCGTGAATTTGCAGCCGCAGTCAGCGGTTCCTTTGTCCTTCTGGACAGCGGCTTCGAGATCGCCAGGGTGGTAAAAGGAGACGAGCGCCTCGACCTTTCCGCCTTGAGGGGGGACTCCATTCTTGCGGACCTTGCAGCCCGCGACATAACCATCAATGCCATGGCAATACCCCTTAAAGACCGTGAAGAGTTAAGCGTGATGAGTGATGAGTTAAAGGACAAAGATACATCACGCGCCACCCAGCACCCGTCACGGCCTTCAAACACATCACGCATCACGCATCACGCATCACTGCCGTTGGAAAT
>JAJZPZ010000174.1 GCA_021847795.1 Nitrospirota bacterium | reverse complement strand
AGCAAATTTAGAAATACGGTTTTACCGTTAAGCTTTTCCCTGCTTTCCTCCGTTGTCCCGCTGTTTATAAAAGCCTGCGTTGAAAGGCGCGCGCCTTTGAAAAAGGCGCTCATGTGCATCAGCATGAATTGAGCATTCATCTGTGCGCCAAAGGCCTGCTGCATCTGCCTTGCCATGGCCTGGGGATCAGCAGCAACCGCCGGATCGCCCTCTTCGGCCTTACCGGAATCCACAGGCGCACTCTTGTCGGCGGGAGCCGCTTCCACAGGTTTGGGAAGATCTTCGCTCTTTTTATCTTCGACAGCGGGCTTACTGTTTGCAACAGCCTTCACCCTGCTCTTCACGGTCGGCGGCATGTCGGTTTTTACATCTTTTCCCCCCTGCCGGGGTAGTTGCAGTTCGCGCTCTTGCAGGACAACCTTTACGTCCATTACCCACTTCAGGGGAACAGGTGTTTTTATTGGTTTGTTATTTTGTGCCTGAACCGAAATAAGGACCAGCAGGAGGGCATGCAGGAGGAGAGAGCGTGTCAATGCGTTCGTCACGTGCATATTATTTTTACTTCTTCAGAAATGCCGCAGAAAAAACCTTTCTCATCGGATTTCCCGGCCCCTGGATTGCAGTGAAGCGCTGACTTTATTGAGATCATTGTCGAATGAAAAGAGACATGCCTCAGCGCTTGATGCCTTCATACATAAGATGCAATCAACAATATCGACGTTGCGCTCTGAAAAGAGGGTCAGTGCGTTAATAAGTTCTTTCTGATCAGAGTTGGTGATTCCCTTATAGTGCAGGATATCGATCAGGCCCTCCGCTGCCTTGTTCCTGGGGACCTTGTATATTTTTGTAAGGACATAAATACACTCGGCGAGGACGCTTTCGATAATAACGGCCCTGGCGCTTCCATTTTTTACCTTATCAAAAAACTCCTTCGCCTTCAGGTAAAGAGGCTCCTCATCTCTTATAAGATACCTGATAATTGCATTCGTATCAGGAAGACTTTTTCCCGGTTTTTTCATGCACCGCTACCTCCCAGGCTCTTTCTTTCACTTGCTTCATAGAGGTCCCCGGCTTTACATTCTTGGCGTATTCATGGAGAGAACCGGCAGCGTCCCTGACTGCTTTAACCACGATCGTGTCATCCACCACATCAAAATAGATCGTGCTTGCCTTGAGTCTCTCACGAATCTCCTTTGGAATGGTGACCTGTCCCTTCCTGGTAATTTTTACCGCAACTGTTGCCATAGCAAATCACCTTACCTTTCATTATATCATTACATATTTGTGATAGACTGAAATTTATAAATATAGTCTTTGGTTGATATTATAGCACAAATATATAAATAACATACTTAATAAGCTTGCATTAACTATGAAATGAAGTAATGCGAATAAGGGGGGTATGCCGAAAATCAGGTAACTCATCCGGGGACATTCAGTTTTTGCCCGGGATTGCCCTTCTCTCTATTACGGAGAGCGCTTTGAGAGTCTCATCTACGCATAAGAGCCGAAAAGTATTACACTTCGGGGCTTGTATTCTCTTACAATCCTTTCAATAATATCAGATATGAGTTTTTCTGCTTCCTTGTCCTGAACCATTTATTTTCCTCGGTTGGAAGAAAAAGAATATTTGAATTTAAGTCTAATTGTTAAGCTCTGTTTGTCAAGGATCAAGTTCAGTTATGTCAAACCAATTTAAAAATGTCCCACGGTGGCCGGCGCCGGTTCCACAGATAGATCTTCACGGCCCGAAAGCGTGGATAATTCGAATCTACCGGGAGCTAAACGCACAAACGCCAGGCAGCGAAAATTAAAACGGGACATGATGCTGAGCGCCATGTCCCGTTTTGCATGTACATCTTACGACTGTTTGCTACATCTGCGGGGGCTGCATCAGTTCTACAGCCGCTTTTTTCTGATCTCCGGTTATCGCCGTTGTGCCGTCAGTTGTGCCGCCGAGGTTTCCCTTTATCGTGGAGAGCAGTCCATCGTTGAAGGCCTTCTCGGCATCTCCATTCCCTTTCATGTCGTCACCCGCCATCTGCATTGCCGCCTGGCGAATGAATTGCCTTATCGTGATATCTTCCTGGATTTCAAACAGGTGGGAATAGGGAGACGGATTGCCCATGCACGTACCGATTTCAGGTAGCACGGCCGCGTCTCCGGGATTTCCGCCATAACACCTGCGCCCCACTTTCCATACACCGGCGTTAGCTTCGCAGGTAGCCTTGTTAAAGATCCCCGGGCCGTGTACAGTGCAGTCGCCCATCCATTGCATCGTAGCGGCAAGAGAAGACATATCCGCGTCATCCCTCGTGTAATTCAAATCACCGCCTGCCGTTTTTATTTTGGAAGCCCAGTCGGTTAAAATGACCATATTGACCGGCCAATTGGAATCGCTTCCGTTCGGCGTATGAAATTTGAACCTGCCGAATGTGTCCTGCTGGTGCTGAAGCGCGACAGTGCAGTTTGCCGTCCCGTTTATCGTCGGATCAAAAACCTGCGGGCTTCCAAGGGCCGTGCATATCTTGCCGATCATTGTAGTGATGCGGTCATTGCCAACCGCCATACTAGTCATGAAAGTGCTGAACGCGCTCTGCATGGCGGTTTGCAGGGTAGCTTGCGCGGCCTGTATTGTCGCCTTATCCGCTGATCCTCCATTCGGGAAGGCGGTTTGCTCGAAGGTGCTGAAATAGGTGTTCATCGCCTCCGCCATCGTGGTTGCCGCGGTCTGGAACTGCGTTACATCAGCGCCGGTGGCGTCGAGGGCGGTCATTGCATTGGAATACTTTTGTATGGCCTGCTGTATCCTCAATTTATCAATGCCCCCGCCGATTCCGGAATCGACTCCCTGTGCGGTCTCAGCCGAAAGGCTCCCCGCTGTCTTTGCAGCCTGGATTGCGGGCTGTGCAATGTTGCCCATCGCGTCGAAGGCCTCCATTATCCAGCCTGCGTGGATACCGGTTTCCGTGGGCAAGTTCGTCGCCTTCACCAAAATACTGAGCAGGACCGAAGCGGCCTCACCCCGCTTTCCCGCTCCATCAGAGGCCGTCGTAGCGTCCACGGAGTCCTTGATCAGCTTGGAATAGCCGGAAGTTGGGTCGGCCAACTGCGACACAATATTGCTGCGGTAAGTAGCAAGCGCCGAACTAGCGGTTATACCAGCATCAGTCAGCCGGGTAGTCAGGTAATCGACATAACCGCCGCTGCCGCTGATTCCGCTGTTTGCTATTGTCGCCAATGCGGACAACTCACTATCCGTAATACCCTTGGTGCGCACAATCGCCATGCCGAAGACCGCGAGGATAGGGTCGTCGGTCTTCGCCGCGCTGAAGGCCGCTTCCAATGCAGTCGTCTGCTTATCGGTAACGTCCGAGATACCGAGTGGCATTGTAGTCCCTGAAGTTGCGCAGGGGACTACCGACTCCTTCTCCACGGTACCGGTTGCGCTGTTGGTCGCCTTCACCACCATAAAATTACAGGCGGTGTTATCGGGGACCCCGCTCAAGGTAAAAGTAATCTTCCCATCTGCGTCGGCAGTAGCTGTAGTGGAAACGCCGGTTGCCGTTTTCGTGCCGTCGCTGTTTATCTTTTCGATGCTGACAGTGTAGTTTTGCCCTGCGGTCAAGGCATAGACATTCGCCTGCAGCATAAACAGTAAAAACAAAGCAATAATAAAAACTGTTTTTTTCATATATTGGCCTCCTGCTGGTAGTGCTTTTTACAAAAGAGCAACTTCATTATTGCCCTGTTCCCGTTGCGCCTGTACCTGTTCCGCTGCCGCTGCTGCTTCCTCCCCCTCCGCCGCAGCCGGAGGTCAGTGCCAATGCAATGAGCATAAGCAATGTTCCGATGATCGTTACCATCTTCTTTTTCATTCTTTTTTTCACCTTCCTTTTTTTAGAAAATTCCCTTGAAATCCGCAATTCAAATTGCGCTAATCTTAAAGCTATAAGCTTTGAATTGTCAATAACGAAAACCAACCACCCCTGCCCCTCCTTAACCAGGGAGGGGAGCTTCCGACCACAGAAACAAGTGTGACAATGTACCAGCAAGAGACGTGCCGGTAGTTAACTCATTGATTGTAGGGGAGTTCGATTGCTGCAGCCCTGAGAAATTCTGGTTTAATGCACCACTATATAGCAGTTTGCCATAGCAATAATGATTATGGGGGCAACTTGCAGGAGGGATTTGTTAGGGTGTCAACCGCTAAGCTCCTCTCTCAAATGAGAAAAGCTCAGCGGCCGGGGGATACAGGGCCGGACGTTTCCTTATTTCCTGTCGGAAGGGCTTTCAATCTGTTTGCTTTTCAGCTTTTTTACGAGCTCCTGATAGGAACCCGAGCGGATAATCTGGTTGAACTGGTTCCTGTAATTATTTACAAGGCTTACGCCTTCTATACCGACATCGTAGACTATCCATTTCAACCCCCTTTTCAGGATTTTGTAGTCAATGGGGATTTCAATATTTTTCTTAGTGAGTATTACCTTTGTCTTTACGACAGCATAATTGCCGTCGACGTTTTCACCTGTATAGAGCACTTTCTCATTCCTGTACATCTCGATCTTGTTGATATAGGCCTTTTCGAGCAGATCGCTGTAGAGGGGGACAAATTCCTTTCTCTCTTCAGGGGTCCGTTGCCTCCAGTATTGGGCAAGAGATCTCTTCGCCATTTCCTCATAATCAAAGCGCTCCCCGACTATTTTCCGTATTGCCGCCCTCCGTTCTCTTGTCCGGTCAGGTCTCTTCAGTTCCCTGTTCTTTAAAACGTCGAGAACTTTATCCACACCCTGCTTTACCTGGTCAGTGGGCTCTCCGGCATAGGCGGAAACCATCATGGCGATTAAAAATAAAAAAGTGCAGAACATGGTCCGAGTAATCTTTGAACGAACAGTAATCTTTTTCATAAAATCTCCTCTCATATCGATTGCCTTGCCCGTTTAAGGGCGCCGGGCATGCTAAACCTTGCCGAAGGCGTACTTGGATATCAATTCCTCAATGTCGATGGCGGATTCCGTTTCCCTGATCCTGCCGCCATTCTTCAGAATTACGTCTGAGCCGCCGGGTGTTATCTGTACGAACTTCTCTCCGATAAGCCCTTTTGTTTTTATGGAGGCTATCGCGTCGTCCTGGATCTTGATGCCGTCATTGATCATGATCTCTATGAGCGCCTGGTAGTTTTTGTCAAGCCTTATGCTCTTCACTTTCCCGATCTCAACGCCGGCAATCTCAACGACTGAGCCGTTTTTTACACCCCCGGCCTTTTCAAATTCAGCATACAGTGTATAACCTTTGTTCCCGATTACCTCAAGTCTCCCCAGCTTTATCGAGATGAAGGCGAGGGCAAAAATACCTATCAGGAGAAATAAACCTGCAGCCAGTTCAGCATCAAATCTCTTCATAACCAAACCTCCGGAATATATCTTATGGTAAAAATTTTCCTATTTCATCACGGCAGCCTGCCGTAAATTGTCTGACCACCGGGTTGGGATCTCTCCTGATTTCCGCAGGAGTTCCGAAAGCAACTATAGAACCCTTATACAGCATAGCCACTTTGTCCGCCACATCGAAAATCTCAGGGATTTCATGGCTTATTATTATCCCTGTGAATTCATATTTTACATGGGTATCTATAATCAGCCTGTGTATGGAATTCAGGATGATGGGATCGAGCCCTGTTGTCGGCTCATCGAAAAAGATCGTGGTGGGCTCTACAATAAGCGCCCGGGCAAGGGCAACCCGCCTTTTCATCCCACCGCTTATTTCAGAAGGATATTTGTTTTCAATACCTTTGAGCCCCACATCTCCCAACGCGCGCAAAGCCTTTTCCTCTATCTCCTCCCTGCGCAGTTTTGTCTTTTCCAGCAGGGGGAAGGCGACGTTCTCTAAAACCGTCATTGAATCGAACAAGGCGCTCCCCTGGAACACTATGCCGAACCTGTCCCGTATCCTGTCAAGCTCTTTTCTGCCGACTCTTGTGATATCCTCACCGTCAACCAGGATCCGGCCTTTGTCGGGCTTGAGAAGGCCCATCAGGTGTTTCAGCAGCACGCTCTTCCCTCCGCCGCTTTCCCCTATTATGGCCATCACCTCTTTATCGTGAATGGCCAGATTGACGCCGTTCAGGACCTTTTGGCCGTTAAAAGATTTTTCAAGACCGATAACCTCAATCAATTTTCAAGCCCCCTACAGCAAAATCGAGCCGAGGAAATAGTCCCATATCAAAATCAATACGGAAGACATAACCACAGCTTCGGTCGTAGCCTTGCTCACTCCCTCTGCGCCGTACCCGGTTTCATCGGTGTGAAAACCCTTATAACAGGACACCCAGGAGACAATAATCCCGAAACTTACGGATTTATACAGCCCCATTCTTATGTCCCCCATATCCAGGAAATGTTCCATCTGGGAAAAATATGTCCCGGAACTGATTCCCAAAAGCTTAACGCCGACAATATATCCGCCGTAAATACCTATGACATCAAATATTGCGGCCAGCAGGGGAAAGACAATTATCCCCGCTGATATATTGGGGACGCTGAGGTATTTGAGCGGGTTGAGCGCCATTGTGGACAGGACATCTATCTGTTCCGATATGCGCATTATCCCGATTTCAGCG